>NZ_JACHKG010000004.1:0-82040 GCF_014203995.1 Paenibacillus sp. JGP012
TGCACGCAAGCGGTTGAACCGCCGTATACCGAACGGTACGTACGGTGGTGTGAGAGGTCGGCTACTCAACTAATGGGTAGCCTCCTACTCGATTCATGTTCAACTCTATTTACTTATCGTTAGAAGAGGAGTCCGAGCTAAATCGTTCAGAGATGCTCTTCTTGATCTTGCGCCGCCGCAACCAGCGTTTAAGCACACCTTCCTCTTTGCGTTCCTGCAATGTTTCCTTCATGCCCTGAATCATAAACTCGGATCGGCGCCTGTCGTCACGGCTAATTCTACGCAATTCTTTAATAAATTTGTCATCCATCATATTATGCCTCGCTCATTCAGTGTATTATCGCCATTATACCGAACATACGTTCCTTTATCAAGTTTTTCCATATAAATAATCCATATGACCCTTTTAGTGAAAAGAAGCACAGGGTTTTATTTTCAATTATGAGAAAATAGGATTGGAATTAAATAAAAGAGGGGAGCACTTCATGATGACAACACATCGTTCGGAAAAATCATACGTGCTTGCAGTAATGCATGGCTTGCTGGGGATTGGAGCTGTCGCTGGCGGACTAATGCTGGTGATTTATCCATCCGGAAAATGGTTGAATATGCCTGATTCTCTACTGAAGAATGCACCCTTTACTGATTTTTTGATTCCGGGAATGATACTGCTGCTGCTTCTTGGTGTGCTCCCTATTTATATTTGTATCTCTCTCTTGTACAGGTGCAAGTGGGTGCTAGGTGAGAAGTTGAACCTTTATCCCGAACGCTACTGGGCCTGGAGTTTTTCCTTGTATACAGGGCATGTTTTGCTTATCTGGATCGTTTTGCAGATGTTCTGGATTCAGAATGTTTCGCTCATTCATTTGTTCTATTTTGCCTGGGGGCTCGGTATCCAAACGGTAACTTTGCTGCCGGACATCCAACGGAGATATACCATACGGTGACGGTTCAAGACACTTTCTCAGAATAGTTGGCGCTTTTTCTATATTGACAAGGATATATGATGTCTGCATACTTACGATATAATCTTTATAAAGTATATTTATTAATGTCACTAAAGTACTGCATCAAGAAAGGAGAAATCCTGTTGGCAACCTGGTTTTTATTGATCATCTATTTGGCGTTTATCAGTCTGGGTCTCCTGGACTTTTGCATGAAACGCCCTCCCGCTTCGGTAAAGGAAATGCAGCAAGACTCATGGGGTATCAAATGGCTGTTGCCTATACAGGAACTACACTTCTTCCGCCGCTTTTTGGATTGCTCGCATCGAAAACAGGCATGTCATCTTTTCCCGGCGTAGTGCTATTGCTGCTGATACTTATGCTGATCTGTGCAGAAATGGTCAATCGTCCACTAATGAAACCACATAAATGAAGGAGGTGTGAGGCATGGCATACGTCATTATGGCTCTGATCATCTGGGCAGGTGTTTATGTACATATGACTTTGTGCAAGCAACCAATGGATGTTCAACCTGTCAAATCTATAGACGATCTGTTTGAATGAACATCATGCGTTGAAGCAATGTATTATGTTATGATTGAAGCACGATAACATGAATACGATTGCTTTGGTTATTGAACCGGGGTAGAAACGAGAGGCTTATGAAAAAAGCGAACGCTACAATGATGAAACACATTAACATGAATATTGTGCGTGAAGTCATGCAGCAGATTGAAACGGCAACGAAACCGCAGCTTGCTTCCCTAACGAATCTTAGCGTAGTGACCATTAATGCGCTCATTCAGGAGCTGTGTGAGGACGGTGAGCTGCTTCAGGATAAAATCGTTCCATCGAATGGAGGACGCCCTGCCCAGGCTTATCGATATAATTATAACTATAGGCTTGCTTTGGTTCTGTCCTTGAAAGAGATGAAAGGTCAGGAGCTGATCACGGCAGTAGTGATCAATCTGGAGAATGAAGTTCTGTTAAAAGAAGAGAGCCTTCTGAGCGTTTTAAATAAACAGCATGTGCTCGAGTTGATCGAGCGTTGTATTGCGGCGTATCCTTCCATTCATATGATCGGAATAGGTATCCCCGGACAGGTTGTGGATGGAGACATTATCGTAAGCAGCCATGACGAACTTATCCACTCTCATTTGATTCAGGAGATCGAAAGCAAGTCTGGATTGCAAGTTATTGTGGAGAATGATGTGAATTCAGCGATTAGCGGATATTGTAGCTTACATGAGGATACGAAGGAGAAGAGTGTGGCAGGCATTTATTTTCCCAATCGTTATCCGCCCGGGATGGGCATGATGCTGAACGGACACATTATACGTGGTAAAAACGGGATGTTTGGCGAGATCAAGTATCTCCCTGGTTCTCCTGATTGGAAAGGGGATATAAGTAACTCGGATTTCATAGAACAGGTATGCCGGATTTTGCATACAGTCAATGCCGTTGCTGCGCCGCACGAGATTGTGATTTATCAAGAGAGGGTGCACAGGGAAGAACTGCATTCGGCATGGGAACAATATGTGCAGGAACAGTCTATGCCCGCTCTGCCTGAGATCGTACATCAGAACTCATTTCAGCAAGATTTTGATGCAGGGTTAAGAGACATGGTTCTTGAAGCATTGAAGGTTTCCATATTATCCGAAGTTAAATAATCCGCAGAACAGGTTCTGTGGATTTTTACTTTTGAAGGGAGCAGAAGATCTGATCGAAACTTTGTATTGACATGAAACCAGTTACACGAAGTACGATCATGTGGAGGAGAGGATGGATTGCAGACACTTCATAAACAATATTAATAAAGATTATTTAATAAGTTTGATGCAGCATAGTGATCCATCGTCCTTTAATTTCCCTAAATAAATTCCTAATGGAGGCACTCAGCATGATTAAACTTGTTGTAACCGATCTGGATGGAACGTTTCTGAACAGTCAAGGCTCATTTGACATGCAATTGTTTAAAGAAGTTCATGAAGTGATGAAACATAAAGGTGTTACTTTTGTAGCGTGTACCGGAAAGCAGTGCGAACGTGTGGAGAAATTATTCGGTGAACATGGCAAAGGTGTTTGGATTCTTGGGGACAGTGCAGCCAGAATCAAGAAGGACGGGCAGGTAGTTCGAGAGTTTAGTATGGAGCGCACATTGGCATTGCAGGCCATCGAGGAGATTCAGTTGTTTGATCCTCAGATGACGATCATCGTATGTGCAAGTGATGCAGCTTATGTGCATACTTCCATTTCGGATGAGATGTATGACGTTGTGAAAAGCTCGTATGAGCAGGTTATCAAAACGGACTCTTTTGCAGGCATTAGCACTTCCTTTATAAAAATTACGGTATTCGATCCACACGGACGCTGTACAGCACTGCGAAAACATGTAGAACAGACCATGGAAGGGCAAATCTATATTGTTGATTCTGAACACCGATGGCTGGATATAACGGCGCTGCATACGCATAAAGGTGAAACGGTCAAAACATTGCAGAAGATGCTGGGAGTAACTTTCGACGAGACGATGTCTTTTGGTGATGGAGAAAATGATGTTGAGCTGATGGGGATTGCCAGATACAGCTTTGCAATGAGCAATGCCTGTGAGAATACGAAACGCGCAGCTCAGTTTATAACCAAATCCAATGACGAAAACGGTGTGCTGGTCACGATCCAGGCCATGATGGATTTACAGGAAGTGTATAGATGAGGGGGAGTCGCGATGCGTGAAGAAGAAAGAATCCTGAGAGGTATGCTGTTTAATCCGGGTGATCCGGAACTGAAGGAAATCAAGAGGAAAGCTCATCATCTCAGTCAGCGTTATAGCCAATCCTTTGAAGAACAGACGGAGGAAAGAGGGCAAATATTACAACAGTTACTGGGTGAGCTGGGGGAAGGCGGATTTATGCAGGGTCCCATTTTCTTTCACTATGGTGTGCATACCCGGATCGGCCACCACTTTTTTGCGAATTATAACCTGACCATACAGGATGATGCACAAGTGACGATTGGTGACTATACCAGCTTTGGCCCGAATGTCACCATCGTAACTCCCGTGCATCCCTTGATTGCAAGTGAACGGAGACAGATGGTGAATCAGCATGGTGAATTGAAGGCACTTTGTTATGCCAAACCCGTTACGATTGGCAATGATGTATGGCTATCTGCCAATGTTACAGTGTGCGGTGGGGTTACAATCGGGGACGGATGTGTCATTGGAGCAGGAAGTGTCGTTACACGTGATATCCCTCCGAACACACTCGCAGCCGGCGTGCCATGTAGAGTGATCCGCAGCATTACAGAGGCGGATAGCATGAGGCACTATCCAGACATTTTGGCAGATTGCCAAGTGCCAGAATGAAATAACGGGAAAAAGGCTGTCACCGATGGATCTGCATGATCCTGGTGACAGCCTTTTCGTTCAGAAGTTTATTTTGACGCGTGATAGTTGCTCAGAAATTCCTTCACTTTGGCTGGATCAGCCTTGAGTTCATTGCCTGTTTGCACAAGCGGGCTTACGGTAGAGTATGCTTTGATTTTGTTGTTTTTGTAAAATTGCAGAATCTCATCCTGATTAATGGAATACAGCACTGCTTTTCTCAGATCACTGCTCTTGGCCACTTCACGATTGGCTGTGTTGAACAGCAGATACGATACGGCATTGCTTGGAATGCTTTGCAGCTGCAATTTGCTGTCATTCTGGATAATGTCATATTTCGTCTCAGGCACCCCGTAATACAGGTGGATTTCACTGCTGCGAAGTGCAGAGAGGGCACTGTCGGCATCCGCGATGAAACGCACGTTTACCTGATCAATCTTCGGCGCGAAGTCAGAACCTTTGCGGTATCCCGGATTTTTCAGGAAGACACCCTCGTAGTCATTTTTATAAGAAAGAATGTAAGGGCCACTGGTATACAGCGTGTTGTTATAGCTTGCACCCTCGGTTACGGTGTTTTGATCCCCATAAGGGATATCCTTGTTCACATCGAAGGATGCGACATCATACGTATTGATGCTTTCCACTTGTTTCTTGGATACGATACCCGCCGATTGGTGTGCCAGATAATTCAGCACTTGCGGGAACGGTTCAGTGGTGGTTACCTTAACGACCTGGTATTTGCCTGCACCGTTATCAGCCTGATTTTTATCGCTCACAAGCTCTTTGATATCACTGTCCAGTCCTTGATTCAGCGCCTCAAGCACGGTTCCGCTGCCCCCGGATTGTTTCACGGCCTCCAGTGAGCTCAAGTCTGTGACCAGTTCCGCCTGCTTGATATGCTCATGCAGACTGTATGTGCGGTGGTCCGGCACCGAATCTTTATTTTTGGCACGGTCGAGGGAGAAGATGACGTCATCTGCACCTACACGCTCACCCGTATCAACAGCCTTTTTGTTCTCGATCTTGGCAAAATTGATGTCGTCACGAAGCACAAAATAATACTCCGAATTGCCATCTGCAATCGTAAAGTTACGGGATAGTGAACCATCCGCTGTCAGCTGGTCGTCATCCGTCAGGTTGACGAGACGTACATACATGTTCGTATTAATCTGGTTGATTGAACCGTCGTTTCCTTTGATCGGGTCAAGGGAAGTCAGCACCGACATAGCTTGTGTCAAAATCAACGGATCTTTACTGTTTTTGGAACTGTCCTTGAACTCAATCGGCTCCCACGCCAGCGCACGGGATTTGGACAGGCGAACGGTATCGACATTCAGAATGTCCTTGTTTACAGCCTGGCTTTTCAGAGAGATATAGAGTGGAGCGATATACGCCTGGTCTGTAACCAGACGGTCCTCCAGCTGTTTGTACGTTGCTTTGTATTCGTCTGGTGTCTGTGTTGCGGCCTGATCAATCAGCTTGTCAATCTCTTGGTCCGCAAGGATGCTGTAATCTCCACCTGTTTTGAAAAGAGAGCGAACCGCATAATCCGGGTTGCCCGTTACCGTTGTCCAGCTGGACACGGCGATATCATAATTCCCTGCGTCCTGCTGGGATTTAAAGCTGCCGTAATCCGGCTGCAGATTCAGCTTTACATTGAAGCCGTTTTTGGTCAGCTGATCGCGGATAATGTTGACATCATTCTCGGATGAGCTCATAGCGAGCAGCTCAATATCGACTGCTTTGGTTGACGTTTCCGAAGTGTCGGAAGGTTTGTTCTCTTCCTGGGATTCGGTCTTTGTTTTCACATTGCAGCCAGAGATCACAAGCACGAGAATGAGCAGCAAGGCGACAAGTGTACGTTTTTTCATGATAATCCCCTCCAATATGTTAATAGATGTGATGTATGATTTTTTTTTGAACTATTTCATTTACACAAAAAACGGAGAGGACAGAAAAAACCTGGAAAAGCGGAGCGGTCGCCTTTATCACCGGATTTTCCCCTTTAGAAAGGGGAATCAAAAAAATCTGGGGATAACAGCGATTGGAAGGTTATTCTGTCATCGGAGTGTCCCGTGTAAATTACTTTTTTAGTTCAACTGAATAAATCCATCTGTCACGCCTTCTCCAGCTTGGGATCAAGTGCATCCCGCAATCCGTCACCGAGAAAGTTAAACGAAAGCACAAGCAGAATGATCGCCAGTCCGGGGTAGATCGCCAGATACGAATGAGTCTCCAGATAGGTGCTGCCCAGCTTCAGAATGTTGCCCCATTCCGGAATGTGCGGCTCTACACCAAGTCCAAGGTAACTCAAGCTGCTGGTTGCAATGACGGCCCCGCCGATCGTGAGTGTGGATTTGATAATCATCGGTGCGAGTGCATTGGGAATGATGTGTTTGAAAATAATCGTACGATTGTTGTACCCAAGCGCACGCGCCGCCTCAACAAACTCAAACGTGGATACATAAAGCACGCTGGCCCGCATCGTTCTTGCATACGTCGGGATGGAGCCCAGACTCAGCGCTATAATCAGATTCACCGTGTTTGCACCGAAAGCGGCAATGATTGCGATGGCGAGCAGAATGCCCGGAATGGCATACAGAATATCCAGCAGGCGCATGATGATATTATCCGTGTGTCTTCCATAGAAACCAGAGAAGGCCCCTAGCGCCCCGCCAATCACGACCGGAATCAGTGTTGACATAAAACCGACAATCAAGGAAATCCGGGCCCCGAAGACGATTCTTGAAAACAAACATCGGCCGAAATCATCCGTTCCCAGAGGATAAGCCAGAGAAGGCGGCTGAAGCAGAGCTCCATAGTTGTTTTCCACAGCCATGCTGTAGTCGAACGTAAAGAAACTGCAGATCGAGATGGAAAACAGGAAGATGATGAAAAAAAGTCCGGACATCGCTGTCATATTTGGAGCAAGCCGCTCCCACAGATCATTCCAGAAATTTGTTCCCTGCTGCCCCTGTCTGCGCAACCAACGAAGGATCGATATGCCAAGCAGCAGAGCGAACAGATTGCCTGTAATCACGCTAATGATCATCACCAAACCTACAACCGTCATCCAGCGAGGGAGAGGTGAGGCCGCATCATAACGGGATATAATCATCAGTACAAGCAGATCAATCACCAGCATACACAGGAGCACCGCCATGGATGGCAGAAAGGTATCGGCAACATAAGGCTTGAACACGTTGAGCGCCGATACACCGATCACAAACAGCTGGGTTAACAGGGTGTATACGGCAAACGTGTATTCAATGCTCGTTCGCTTCCGAATCAAATGCAGGGCCGCGGTGGCGATAAAAATATTGCCTGTAAAAGCAGCCAGCGTTTGCACCCAGGCCAGCCTGCGTGTCAAAGCTGCTATTGCGCCATGATGTATCAGGTTATGTCTGATTCGAATGACGAGCAGACTTTGCATCAACGTGAAGAACAGATATACACCAGCCATCCCTGCTACTAAAGGCTGGATGGCCTGCTCGCTCCAGTCATAACTGTTGATCAGCAGCAGCAGAGTCAGCAGCACCGAAGTAATGCATGCAAAGCTGGCTTGACTGTATTGTTGCGAGGACTTGAGCCTGAAACGTGTTTCCTGTGTGAAGGAGTCTGATTTTGTCATAGTACACCTGCTTTAATATTGTTTCATTTTGGAGCGGACCCTTGGATCAATAAACGCGTAAAACAGGTCAACCACAACGTTCACAATAGAGATCGTGATTGCTGTGTAGATCACTCCGCCCATAATACTCGGAATATCAGGAATGAATTGTTTATCTACAATGTAGCTGCCGAGTCCGCTAATGTTGAATACCTTTTCTGTTACCGCTGCCCCGCCCAGCATAGCTCCGAATTGAAGCCCCACGACCGTAATAATCGGAATCAGTGCGTTGCGTACCGCATGTTTCAGCATGACGTGACGTTCACTTAACCCTTTGGCCCGAGCAGTCATGACATAATCCTCATGAATGACCTCCAGCGTGGAGGAGCGGGTCATTCGGGCCACCGCAGCCGTGAGTCCTGTACCAAGCACGATGACCGGCATAATCATGGACAGCCAGTTCTGCGGATTAAAGGTGGCGGGAAGCCATTGCATTTTAATTGAGAAATTCAGGATAAAAATGAGTCCCTGCCAGAAGTTCGGAATCGACAATCCAATCAGGGCGATGAACATAAACGTGTAGTCAAACCAGGAATTAGGCCTGATCGCCGATATAATTCCGATAGGTAAAGCAATAACCAGTGCCAGCAGCAGCGAGATCACGGCAAGAGTCAGTGTGATGGGAAACTTCCGGGCAATCGTGGCTGTTACATTTTCATTTCCCGCAAAAGATTTGCCGAGATCAAACGTGGCGACACCTTTGATGTTGTTCCACAGCTGTGTCAGATAAGGCTGATCGAGGCCATATACATGATTAAAGGCTGCAATCTGCTCCTGAGTCGCCGTTACGCCAAGAATATTGGCTGCCGGATTAAACGGAGACAGGTACAAAATCGTAAATACAAGTGTGGCTACACCCAGAATGACAAAGATTGTCATGAGCACTCTTTCAAATATGTACTTGAGATACGCATTGCCATACAGAAACAGGATGAGGTACATGAGACAGCCTGGAAGGATAGACAAAGTCAAAAACCAGGGCTTGGCAATCCACTGACCAAATGTATCATGCATTTCCAGGCGGTATCGCCCCTGTTTCTCCAGTTCGCGCGCCGTTCGTTCCTGCAGTTCCTTCTGAAGCGTTTCCTCAAGCCAGCTGTGAAGCTGCTGATTGAACGCTGCCTCACTGACCTCCTGTTTGAAGAACCGATGCTTTCGTCTTAATTGCTCTTCAAGCTCCAACCGCTTGACCTCAAGGGTGGAAGTGCTTCGCAGCTCCTGTTCAATCTGCTGTCTGACAGCGTCCCATTGATCCTGCTTTCGATCAGAGCGCCAGAGCAGATAAATGATCAGATTTATCGGTAACCCCAAAATCAGCAGTACATATCGGTACACGGGATGAAGCAGCATTTTGCCATAAATGAAGCTCAGATGTGCTGCCAAACGTGAGGTGCTTTGGCTTTGTACTCCATCAGTCAAACGATAATACCTCCTTTCACCGAAGGTTAATTGCATTATTCCGATCAATATAGTATATATTAGGTAGGGTATGTTTAAATGTCAAGGTATGGAATTGTATACATATAAACTGGTCGAATGGGCAAGAAAGGAAGGCTGTACACGTGGAGACTTTACTTCGAGTGAATGATTTGTCGGTCTCTTTTTACACAGGAGAGAGTGAATTTCAGGCGGTCAAGCAGGTAAGCTTTGAACTTCGGAAAGGGGAAACGTTAGGCATTGTCGGGGAATCGGGCAGCGGTAAAAGTGTAACCGCACGTTCCATTATGCGACTGCTTGCCTCGCCTCCTTCACAGATGAAATCGGGTGAAATTTGGTTTAAAGGTGTTGATCTTGCCGGGAAATCACAAAAGGAAATGGAACACATTCGCGGCCGCGACATCGGCATGATCTTCCAGGACCCGATGAGCTCGCTTAATCCGACCATCAAGGTGGGTCAACAAATCTCGGAGAGCCTGATCAAACATCAGAAGCTATCCAAAAGGGAAGCCAAAAAACAGGCCATTGCCATGATGGAACGGGTTGGCATCAAACAAAGCGCTATACGCTACAACCAATACCCACATGAATTTTCCGGGGGCATGCGTCAGCGGGTAATGATTGGTATTGCTCTTGCATGTCGCCCTGAATTGCTGATTGCGGATGAACCGACAACGGCTCTGGATGTGACCATTCAGGCACAAATCCTGAATCTGATGAAGGATATGCAGGATCAGCTTGGCACATCCATTATTCTCATTACACATGATCTGGGTGTCGTCGCGGGCATGTGTGACCGTGTTGTCGTGATGAAAGAAGGAGAGATTGTCGAGACGGGAACCACGGAGCAGATATTTGCTAATCCAAAGCATCCGTATACGATCCGTTTGCTGAACGCGCTGCCGCGTCTGGACGAGAAGAAAAAGCCGAAACCGGCTTCTCTGGTTCAACAAGAAGTACATGACGCCCAGCCCTTATTGGAAGTCAAATCCCTTAAACAATATTTCAATCTCGGCAAAGGCAATACATTAAAAGCCGTGAATGATATCAGCTTTCATATCCGTCAAGGGGAGACACTTGGTGTTGTAGGTGAATCAGGCAGTGGGAAATCAACCACGGGGCGAGCGATTTTGCGTTTGCATGAGCCGACAGGAGGAGATGTGCTCTTTAAAGGCATTCCGCTGCAGCGCCTCACACCTGCCGAGATGAAAACGATGCGAAGACACATGCAGATTATTTTCCAGGACCCGTATGCTTCCCTTAATCCTAAAATGAGAATTATGGATATCATCGGCGAAGCCCTGGATATTCATCAGCTTGCGGGCACTGCCCAGCAACGGCAAAAACGGGTGGAGGAGCTGCTGGACATGGTGGGTCTTGATCCATCCCATGCACAGCGGTACCCGCATGAGTTCTCGGGTGGACAGCGCCAGCGAATCGGTATTGCGAGAGCTCTGGCCGTGGAGCCGGAGTTTATTGTCTGCGACGAGCCGTTGTCGGCACTGGATGTCTCCATTCAGGCGCAAATCGTGCAATTACTCGAAGAGCTGCAGCAGCGTCTGGGACTGACATATCTGTTTATCGCACATGATCTGTCGATGGTGAAACATATCAGTGATCGTGTTGCGGTGATGTATAACGGCAAAATTGTAGAGCTGGCCGAGAGTGAAGAGCTGTACACCAATCCGCAGCACCCGTATACCAAAGCGTTGCTGTCAGCTATTCCGGTTCCTGATCCGGCCGTGGAGAAGAATAAACCACGTGTCGCTGCAGGGGAGCAAGACAAGGAAGGTGTGGACACAGGAGACCGATATCATCTGGAGCATTCCCGATGGGTTGAGGTGAAAGAAGGGCATTGGGTAGCCTTGTCAGGTTAAGTGATTGTTATTGTACAAAAAAACAAAGAGCCCCGGCGTGATCGGTTTGCATCATTCGCCGGGGCTCCTTGTTTTTATTTGAATTGAACCGACTTTTTAATGTTGTCGATCTCGGATTTGGTTTGTTCATCCATGTACGTGAAAATAAAGTTAAACGCATATCCCTCAATGATGGTGCTGTAATAATCCTGGGTAATCGTTGTTCCGTCGCCTGCATCCATCGTAATCTGCATCAGATCCATCTCTTTTCCACCAATGGTTTCTTTGGTGAAATCTTTGTATTTATAGGGAAAGCTGTTGTCTTCCATGAACTTTTTGGTGGCTTTCAGATAGTCTTTCCCTGTAAGAATGCCTTGCAGCAAGCTGACTTTCTCGGCAATAGCCATCGCGGAAGGGCCAACCTTGCTGCCATCGAGCGGGTATTGTGATGCCATAAGCAGATTCAGCGTTTTGGCTTGAGATAACTCCATCTGTTTCTTCTTCGTTGCATCGTCACCAGCAATCACTTCGGAAGTAGCGCTGGTCAGTTCATTCATGCCCTCCGCATCCTGGAACTGCCAAGCTTCAGGGAATTTCAATGATACGCCGAAATAATCATTGGTGTAAGAACCTTTCTGAGTTGTACCCAGCTCTACTTTTGACGTATCGTCGGATGCATTGCTCTCTTCGCTGGAAGTGTCAGTACTGTCTGTGCCAGTCTCGCTGGTTTTGTCCGTATCATCGGTTTTGGATGCAGCGTCATCGGTGCCTGCAGTCGTCGATGACGCTGCAGTGGAATTGTTGGATTTTGCATTGTTATCTGCCTTGTCTCCACAAGCAGCGATTATAAGCATTACCATAATGAGCATAGCGAATAAAGATGTTTTTTTCATAATAGACATACAAGCCCTCCTGAAAAGATGTGTGTGATTTTTTCTTTGTTGTGCGCAACAAAAGTGTGGCACATCCGTTCTCTATTTCCACCTATTAGGAAACTATAGGCGTCTCCTATAAATAAGACAATTGTACAGCCATTGAAACAGCTTCAGCGCTGGATTAAGCAGGTTATCCAATCGTTTTAATCACGTTGCCTTCCTGATCCTTAATCTGTGTTGGCACAATTTCGATCTGAAGCTTGTCCAGTGAAGGAAGCTCAAAGGAACTGGCCTGAGGACGAAGCTGACCTGCAAGCTCATCGACGGCCTGCTGATTTACAGTCAGCCTCACTTCTCGTTCGGTTTCAACGACAGATGGCTGGTCCCCGGCTTCAAAGACGATATTGACTTCAGGTCCGATCAGGGACAAAGTCGCTTTTTTGGCGATTCGACTGCGGAGAATGCTGCTCAGAAGTGTGGCCTGCTGGGCGCCCAATACAAGCTTGGCAGGCACATTTTTCTGTAACAGTTTTTTGCGTGCAGGTTCCCAGCTTAGTTGTTGTATGAATAAAAAGGCTGTGCTTGAACCGTCCACCTCAATGCCGCGCTGCGTTGCCTGAATCACGGAAGGAATATCTGCGTAGGAGTTTCTCATCAAATCCGTGACATACTTGGGCATATAGCTCTCACAGGCAGCCAGAAAACCACGGGTATTCCAGCTCTGGATCATCTCCAGTTCCCGACAGGTTATGCCGACCATTTGAATGAATTGCACAGCGCCGTTAGGTGTCATCCGTTCAGGCAAATCCGGGTCTGCTACGAAGGCAAGTGCAGTCAGCAGTGTATCGGAGTTCAGACAGATGGGACCATTAGCATCAAGATAATCACCAGGCTGGAACAGATTTCCGCTGTTAAACACATATCGTCCCATGTTCTGCAGCAGGTTTAGCGCCCATGCCGGGGGCTCCGTTTCATCCTCTGTGCGTGTCAGACGAAACGTCAGCTCGAATCCATATCCACTGCGAGACGTATCCTCAGCTTCTTTGTCATAGAGTTCCGAGAAGCCATACGTAACAAAATGCCAGTGCGGCATCGGTGTATCGACCGCGTAGGCGCTAATGCCATCCAAGGGATCAGGCCCGCCAAGCATATAGGGGATTGCTGTGCCGTAATGTTTAGGCTCTTGTTCTCCATATATTTGCTGCATCGCCTGGTCAATAGCATCCCAGCCGGAGGTATTTTCTTCATGTGACATCATCATTTCATTCCTTCCTGATTGTTCTTTGGCCTGAAGATCATTTAAAATTAAGTGTAACTGTTACAATAATGGCTGCAAGGAGCTTAAGGCTGAATTATATGAGATAGGACCTGAGGGGCACATCTCCCAAGAAGGGCAGGAATGTTACATGAGTATGAAAGATAGTTATTCATCTGTATTTAAACAGGAGCAATGGGACTCCTTCGCGCAGCTGTTTGACGAATGGTATACTCGGGTGCCGAACGAATGGAAAGAAGACGCACGAAAAAAAGGAATTCCAGATGATATAAGCAAGGTGCTCTTATGTGAAATGGAGGACTATGCGTTCAAGTGGATGGATAAGAAGGTTCCGGCTCTAGGGGACCAAAGTCCTGCAAGTTATCTGGAAACGGTAGAAGGAGCTAACGCGCTTAGGGCAGCGATTATGCAAATGCCGCGTTAATATGACTTGTTAGATGAGGTTGAATGCGGTCTGAAGCGACTTATTTTGATGGATTTGATTTTACAAAATAAATGTGTTACGCTTACATTACAAGAGCAAAACAACAGAATATGTTATAACATCTTTTGATGGATTGTAACTGTGAAGACAGGCAAAACCTAAACTGATGGTGAAATGTAGGCCCTTTTTTTCTGGTGCCATTTTACCCTGAGTTTAGGTTTTTCTTGTTTTCTGCTCTGTTTTGAGCCTGCTCTTGAACGATGAAAGACCAAAAACTATTTCGAAAAGAGGTTGTTATGATGACCACGGCAAAAAAAGGATTCCCTGAAAACTTCCTGTGGGGCGGTGCTACCGCTGCAAACCAACTGGAGGGCGCATTCGATAAGGACGGTAAAGGTCTATCCACAGCGGACATGATCGCTCATGTGCCAAAAGAAAAGCGTACGGGTGGACATGCCATGGAAATTTCCTCTTCCCGAATCGAAGAGATTCTCTCTGGCAAAATTGAAGAACGTTTTCCGAAACGCTTTGGCATTGATTTTTACCACCGTTTCAGAGAAGATATCGCACTGTTTGCTGAGATGGGCTTCAAAGTATTCCGTTTGTCCATTCACTGGGCACGTATTTTCCCGAACGGTTATGACCAGGAGCCAAATGAAGCAGGCTTGAAATTCTATGATGAAGTATTTGATGAGCTGCATAAATACGGTATTGAACCGCTTGTTACACTGTCTCACTATGAGACTCCGCTTGGCTTGACGCAAAAATATAACGGCTGGGCAAGCCGTGAAGTGATCGGACACTATGTTCGTTACGCAGAAACCGTATTTAAACGTTACAAAGATAAAGTGAAATATTGGCTGACGTTCAATGAGATTAATGTGATGGTGTTCAGTCCGTACACGGGCGGCGGCATTCTGATTGATAAAGTAGACAATAAGTTGCAAACAACGTATCAAGCACTACATCATCAATTTGTAGCAAGTGCGATGGTGACGAAGCTTGCACATGAGATTATCCCTGGCTCCCAAGTGGGCTGTATGCTTGCACGTATGGAAACCTATCCGGCGACTTGTAATCCGGTTGATGTTCAACTGGCTCAGCATGAGAATCAGCTTAACCTCTTCTTCACAGATATGCACGCTCGTGGTAAATACCCGAACTACATGGCGCGTTATTTTGACGAGAATAACATTGTCATTCAAAAAGAAGCAGGCGATGATGAGATTCTGCTGAACAACACCGTAGATTTCATCTCTTTCAGTTATTACATGTCCGTGACCAAATCGGCTTCTGCGGACGCTGCTGAAACTACAGGTAATCTGACGGGTGGTGTGAAAAACCCTTATCTGGAAGCTTCCGACTGGGGTTGGGAGATCGACCCGATCGGTCTGCGCGTAACGTTGAACAATTTCTGGGATCGTTATCAGAAGCCGCTCTTTATCGTAGAGAACGGTCTGGGTGCGTATGACAAAGTGGAAGAGGATGGTTCCATTCATGACTCTTACCGTGTCGACTATCTCAAGAAACACATTGAACAGATGAAAGAAGCAATCAAGGATGGGGTTGAGCTCATCGGATTTACCGCATGGGGCCCAATTGACCTTGTGAGTATGTCTACATCCGAAATGTCCAAGCGTTATGGCTTCATCTATGTGGATCTGGACGATGAAGGCAACGGAACTCTGGCACGCTCCAAAAAGGATTCATTTGAATGGTACAAAAATGTCATTGCGAGCAATGGTGAGCAACTGTAATTCTTTCGCTCTGGATGACACCTTTTCGAGTGCATGAGTGAGTAGATACACATCCGAAATAAACACCTGAAATATAGAGATATTCAGTGATGACATTCTTAGGATTGTTACCGCACAGGAGCGGGCAAAACCTGACTTAAAAGTGTGATATGAGCTTTCGCTTCATACAACCCTTTTGGTTGGCGCTTGTCCGCTTTTTACTTTGCAATCAACCATCATATGAGCTGGAGGGGTTCTTTTTGAAAAAGTGGAACAGAGGCGTTAAACATGTTTCTTGTATGTTGGCATTAACGCTAAGTCTGAGTATGATCTGGCCTGGGACAACAGGTGCAGAAAGCGCACAAGTGACGCAAATTCAGGCGAATACGTTTGTTGGTGATCCGGGTGAAATGGTCGAATCTTTTGACATTACGGTTGCAGACGTGGAAAAATACAAAAATCTGAAGGCGTCGGACTTCGATATTACAGGGAATTATGATGGATATCCGTTAAATGCTGCGGGAGAAATTGTGCAGGACAATTACGAAGATGATGGCATCACACTGTCCATTAAGGATGATACAATCCATATGGCCGTGAAACCTTTCAAATATCCTGGAGGTCTGAAATCCGAGTTTGCCGTAACCAGCAAAACCTATCCAGAGCTTTCTTTTGATCAAAAAAGTGTGAATCAGGTGAAAACACGTACGGTAGATGAGTTTGAAAAGGCACAATTTACAGCCAGCAACGGTGTAACGCTATCCTATAACCTGAAGCGCAGTCCTTCCAAAGAAGCGAAGCCGCTGATGGTTTGGCTCCACGGCGGAGGTGAAGTTGGAACGGACGGACGGAATCATCTGACTGCAAATCGCGGTACAGTAGTCTGGACGGAATCGGGGTATGATACTTCTGTACTAGCGGTGCAATATCCTGAGAACTACAAATTCAAAATTTACAACAATGCAGAGCAGTTGCCAATTATGCAGGCCTACTTTGAAGCTCAGGTTGAGTTGATCCAAAAGCTTGTTGCTGAAGGTGAAGTAGACCCTGACCGTATTTATCTGTCTGGTGTATCTAGTGGCGGCGGAGGTGCATTCCGCTTCCTGATGCAGTATCCTGATCTGTTTGCCGGAGCAATCATCGTTGCTGCCAAAGATACCGTTGCGGATTATACAGGTTCCGTTGACGCGTTCAAGAAAGAACTGAAAGGCATTGTGGATGTGCCAATGTGGATTATGCACGCTCAAAATGATCCAACAACGGATAGTCGTACCAGCTCACTTGCGTATCAGGCTTTGACAGAGATGGGAGCGAAGCAGGTACACTTAACGTTATATGATGATGCGTACATGGATAGCCAGAGGTTTTACGGTGGTTTGAAACACTGGTCCTGGGTACCTGCGTTCAACAACAAAGAGGTTATCGCTAGTTTGTTCAAATTTCATAAAGGAACGAATGAAGAGCAGGGCACAGGTTCATCCGAGCATGGTGTGCAACCGTCTGAAGCTGTAACCCGCGCACAGATCGCTGTGATACTGGCTGATGCTTTACAGCTTTCGGAAGGAACTGAGGATTATCCTTATGTGGACAGAGCTCCCGTCTGGGCTGCTCAAGCTGTTGCGAAGGTGACCAAGGCAGGACTAATGAAAGGCATCGGCAACCAACAGTTTGCCCCAGAGAGGGAAGTAACACGTGCGCAGATGGCAGTCATTGTAGACCATATCTTGGCTAATCAGGATTGGAAGCCTGCTGCTGATTCGGTGGAACGGGTGTTTGGCGATGTCAACAGCAAACACTGGGCATATGAAGCAATTCAGAATAGCGCCCGTGCAGGTGTAATGACGGGAGTGAGCAAAGGGAAGTTTGATATGAAACAAACCGTAACAGGTGCACAGCTAGAGCAAATCATGCAACGTCTCGAGCAAGTGGGGACAAAATAAAGCTCTGAACGGATAGATAATCAATGTTGAGAGGATGAATTCAAATGACAACACCATTTCCGAAGGATTTCCTGTGGGGCGGCGCAGTAGCGGCGAACCAACTTGAGGGAGCATATAATGTTGACGGCAAAGGTTTGTCTGTGCAGGACGTTATGCCGCATGGCATTACAACACCAAGAACAGAAGGCCCTACCGAAGATAACTTGAAATTGATCGGTATTGATTTTTATAACCGCTACAAAGAGGACGTTAAACTGTTTGCCGAGATGGGCTTCAAGGTGTTCCGAACATCGATTGCCTGGTCTCGCATTTTCCCCAAAGGTGACGAACTGGAGCCAAACGAGAAGGGTCTGCAGTTTTATGATGATCTGTTTGACGAGTGTCACAAGTACGGTATTGAGCCGCTCGTAACGATCTCTCACTATGAGACACCATTGCATCTGTCCAAAACCTATGATGGCTGGGTTAATCGCAAAATGATCGAGTTTTATGAACGTTATGTTACGGTGCTGTTCAATCGTTTCAAAGGAAAAGTGAAGTATTGGCTCACATTCAACGAGATCAACTCTATTTTGGAAGAGCCTTTCATGAGCGGGGGCATCTATACGCCAAAAGAAAAACTGTCCAAGCAGGATCTGTATCAAGCGATCCATCATGAATTAGTAGCAAGTGCGCTTGCCGTTAAACTGGGCCATGAAATTATGCCGGAAGCGAAAATCGGGTGTATGGTGCTGAGTATGCCAACGTATCCGCTCACACCTAATCCGGATGATGTGGTTGCGGCTATGCATGCGGAGCAAAGAAATGATATTTTTGCCGATATTCATGCACGTGGTTATTATCCGAAATATATTAATCGTTATTTCAAAGCCAACAATATCAATATCAAGTTTGAAGACGGAGACGCGGACATTCTTAAACATACGGTAGACTTCATCTCCTTCAGTTATTATGTAAGTATTTGCGAGACGGGTGACCCCGAGAAACGAAAAGAAGGCAAAGGAAACCTGTTTGCAGGTGTGCCAAATCCGTATTTGAAAGCAAGTGATTGGGGCTGGCAGATTGATCCGCAGGGGCTGCGTGTAACCCTCAATAAATACTGGGACCGTTATCAGAAACCGTTGTTTATTGTCGAAAATGGTTTGGGTGCCGTTGATGAACTCATTACGGATGAAAACGGAAATAAAACAGTGAATGATGACTACCGCATTCAATACTTGAACGACCATCTGGTACAAGTAGGGGAAGCTCTTGAAGATGGTGTAGAAGTGATGGGGTATACGTCCTGGGGATGTATTGACCTGGTAAGTGCATCAACCGCGGAGATGAAGAAACGTTATGGATTTATCTATGTAGACCGCAACAATGACGGTTCGGGCTCACTGGAGCGTTACAAGAAAAAGTCCTTCCACTGGTACAAGGAAGTTATTAGTACCAATGGAGCAAGTCTTCAAAAATAATGAAGTAATGATCAGAATGCCAAAATCACCTTGGATGAGCGCCTTTTATTTTGCACAGATGCACATTAACCGCTTTCAGAAAAACGTTGTCATTTGCAAGCTTGTATGGTAAGATAGACCTAAGGCTATTGAATACTGGATTGTTACTGTTCAATCAGGCAAAACCAGAGGCAGGTACACATTGTAACCTGTTTTGGGTTTTGCCTTTTACTACTTTGGCGGTGCAAGGTGATGTGGAGAAAATGAAAATTGAGAAGGTACTCAACAACAATGTGGTCACTGTAATAGACCCGGAAGGTAATGAACTGGTCGTTATGGGACGCGGAATTGCCTTCAAGAAGCATACTGGTGAATTGATCGACGAAAGTCTCGTCGAAAAAATATTTTCGCTCGAAAGCAAGGAAGTATCCCAGAAGTTGAAGACACTTCTGTCCGATATCCCGGTTGAATATGTGGAGTGCTCGGATGAAATTATTCGTTACGCCGAGACGGTACTTGGTGAGAAGCTTCATGAGAGCATTTACATTTCACTGACCGATCATATTCATTTCGCCATTGATCGGCATCGTCAAGGATTACAGATTCGTAATGCGCTGTTTTGGGAGATCAAGCGGATGTACCGCAAGGAATATGCGATTGGCCTCAAGGCATTGCAGATTATTGAAGAAACGCTGGGTGTGCTGCTTCCCGAGGACGAATGCGCCTTTATCGCGATGCATCTGGTTAATGCCCAGATGAATGGTGAGATGAGGGAAACGATCAGTATTATGAATATCGTGAAGGATATTTTGAATATTGTTCGGCGCAGCTTTGTCATCGAACTCGATGAAGATTCACTGAGCTATTACCGATTCCTGACCCATCTGAAGTTTTTTGCTCAGCGTGTACTGCAAGGTACGGCGATTGAGGACAAGGAAGAGGACAACCCGCTTCATGACCTGGTGAGCAAGCAATATCCGGAAGCACATGCATGTGCCGTCAAGATTAACGATTATACGCGCAAAATATATCATCGGGTCTTGTCCAAGGAAGAAGTGCTGTATCTCACCATTCACATTGAACGTGTTGTACGAAATGAACAAACAATTGAATAAATTTGGGATTGTTACTGCAAAAAAGGCAAAACCTAAACGTTGATTAATGATAAGCTTTTAAAGCTTGCATCATTATTCGGTGTTTAGGTTTTTTTTTAACCTTTCAATACACATAAAAGGAGCAAAACACAATGGATAAACAACAATTGTCCAAAGATATTCTGAAGCTTGTTGGTGGCGAAGAGAACATTGATCAAGTGACCCACTGTATGACAAGACTCAGATTTAATCTGAATGACAACAAAAAAGCGGACAAAGCAACGCTTAAAAATACACCAGGTGTTATGGGAGTAATGGAGAATGGCGGTCAGTTTCAGGTGATTATCGGAAACGATGTGCCTGTAGTTTACAATGCACTGGTAGGCAATATGTCCAAATCTCCGAATGCAGATGCATCGTCAGGTGCTACAAGCGGTGAGAAGAAAAAAAGAAATCCGATAAGTGCTTTGTTTGATTTTATCTCAGGTATTTTTACTCCAATCCTGCCAGCGATCACGGGTGCAGGTATGATCAAAGGGATTGTAGCCATTCTGGTCGCTCTGGGATGGTTATCCGATAAAAGCTCGACATACACTATTTTATCTGCCATTGGTGATGGTGCATTCTACTTCCTGCCAATCATTCTGGCAATCAGTGCAGCGCGTAAGCTGGGCAGCAATATGTTTATCGCGGCTGCACTCGCAGCCGGTATTATGCATCCAACAATTACGGCGCTGCTCGCTCAAGGAGACACAACGTTTATCGGCATTAAAGTGATTGCGGCAACCTACTCATCAACCGTAATTCCAATTATTCTTGCCGTGTGGATTGCGTCTTATGTGGAAAAAGCCGTTGATCGTATTACACACGCTTCGCTGAAGCTGTTAGTTGTACCAACAGTTACATTGCTGATTATGGTTCCTGTTACATTGATGACTGTAGGCCCATTGGGTACGGTACTTGGTAACGGATTGTCCGGCGGAATCTCATGGTTGTTTGACAACATGTCTATCTTTGCAAGTATTCTGATTGGCGGTACAATGTCGCTACTGATTATTACAGGTATGCACTATGCGCTGCTGCCAATCGTTGTTGGTTCGATGACAACACTGGGTTATGACTTCATCATTCCGCTGATGTTTGCAGCTAACCTTGCACAAGGGGGCGCAGCATTTGGTGTAGGTTTGAGATCGAAAAATAGCAAAACGAAGTCTCTGGCCTATTCTACAGGACTTACAGCGGTCATGGGGATCACAGAGCCTGCTATGTACGGGATTAACATGAAGTTCAAAAAACCGTTTATTGCAGCCCTGATCGGGGGCGCTATTGCGGGTGCGTTTATGGGTATCTTCAATGTAAAATCGTATGTTATCACTGGTCTTGCAGGTCTGCCAAGCATTGCCGCGTTTATCAGCCCGGCCATCAGCACACTGCTGTATGCACTGGCGGGTGGCGCAATTGCAATCGCGGCTGCAGCTGTACTGACGTACATTCTTGGTTTCCAGGAAGAAGAGGCTTCTGCCCCGGTAGCTGAGACTGCAGCACCTGTAGCAGAACCAGTCAAAGAAGCTGCTCCAATTGTAACAGAAGAAACAAAAGCACAAGATGAGCAAGTATTCAGCCCGATCACGGGTGAAGTTCGTCCGCTTAGCGAAGTCCCCGACCCTGCGTTCTCGGAAGAAATTATGGGTAAAGGTTTTGCAATTCAACCGACGGAAGGCCGTGTTGTTTCTCCAATCAACGGAACGGTATTCTCATTATCGAAGAGTGGACATGCCATCGGTCTGGTTAGTGATACCGGAGCTGAGATGCTGATTCATATCGGGATTGATACGGTGAAGCTAAAAGGTCAATTCTTCTCACCAAAAGTTCAGGCAGGAGCCAAGGTTTCTGTAGGGGATGTGCTGATGGAGTTTGACCGCGAAGAGATCGAAAAAGCAGGTTACACAACGATTACTCCAGTCATTATCACGAATATGCATCAGTATGCATCCATCGAATCTGCTGGCCGTACAGCTGTGAAGGAACAAGAACTGCTGTTCACTGCCAAAGCATAAAGCCATATAAGTTGAACTAAAGATTTTACACAGTCCACTCCGATGACAGAATAACCTTCCAATCGCTGTTATCCTGAAAACGACAAAGCAGCTGTTTCCTCGGATCATGTCTGGGGAAGCATCTGCTTTTTTGTGTTTGGACAAATTAGGTTTGAAGACAGACTATTAATGGAGAAATCTATATATTGTTATGTATATAGTAAAATTTGCAGCTAAAAATGATGGTCTCTTATCTCACTACAATTTTACCTTGACCTGCCAGCATACGCATCTCTCTGGACCATCGGTCCTGGGTTTCCTTTTCGACTTCAAGCTGCACGCCATAGTGCCATAATGTGTTTTTTTCCAACCCCCACCGGAGAGTACCTTCAACATACAACAAATCCTCAGAAAGTTTGAGATTAATTGCGATGCGTATGTCGTTATTTTCTACAGGCAGAGACAGCGGAAAAGCAATTTGGCAACCGGACCGGCTGATGTCGCACAATTCGGCCTGAATGGGCTTGGGTGGACCGTCCATACCGTTAATGCTCAAAATATAAATTTCGAAGGACATCGGTTCCTTCAGAGTATAGCGAAAAGGTTCTTTCCTATTGTTAATCGACATAGATTCCTCCATCAAATTTAAAAAAATTCAGTTATCGTTATATCGACAGTTTTGAACGAGAAATGAAGAGTGCTGCGACATAGATGGTTCAAGAGTTGCATTTAACGGGTGTTGTCGGATTGTTATAATGGAATGAAGAGAGGGTGGATGAGCATGCAAGGAAACTTTCACATGGATACCGATACAGCTACGCTGTGCTGCTATGACCTTGCAGCATTGGAGCATCGTCTGGAGGATACAGCGGACTGGTGGTCCATCCCTGAGGATGAACTGCAGGAGGTTAATGCAGGCAACTGTCTGTTTCTGAATCTGGGGGATGATGGATTATACGAAGTGCAGTGGCGTGTGCAGGAAGCGCCGTTGAAGTCGGAGCAAGGAATGTGCTTTTATTTTCAGGCTCCTTCGGGCAACGTTTATTTAGGCTCGGCAGATGATGTAAGCGGCGGGGAACTGGAACCGGATGAGCTGTCCCAAGGGATCTTTTTGCAACTAAAGCCTGGGAATTATGCCTGTACTGTATTCAAACAGGAGAAGCAGATCACGGTTACACTCTCGCCAAGTGTTCAGGGTCAGAACAGGTTACACGATTTGATTCGCATATAATAGATGAGTTAGCTTACATAGCGGATTACTGCAGGAAGGAGGATGTATATGCGGGACTGGTTAGGTACAGCGATGGTAGATGCATCTGTTTTGCATGAGCGGATGCGGGTATTGGCTGCATTGGATATCATTCTGTCCGAGGAAGCATGGCTTCGCGTACATCGCTATCGCTATAATATATTCCAACCGGATATGGCTTGGGGAAGTGTGGATAACGGTGCAGGAGATCATCTGCATGTGTTGTTTGCGAATACAGGCACGTTAATCAAAGGATTTGATCACGAATCACCCCTAAGCCCGCATAATCGCGAAGATGGTGAGATCTATCCAGGAATGTACGACGAGGTGCCGGAGAGCTTCATGAAGGTTTTACGGGAGCACGAGGATGCACTGAATCGGGAGGACGTTACGTTTTGTTTCTGGCAGGAGGGGCGAGCTCCGGGTTGGAAGGCAGGCAGCTGGATAGAGCTTGCCATGGCGGAAGAAGACGAAGAGTATGCCAGTGGCGGGTTTGAGTTTCTGCTGGGTTATATCGAGGCAACACCTGAAGGGTATATCGATTGGGCTGAAGGGTACTACGATATTCAGGAGATGTCTTTGACTGCTGTAACTGAAATATATAATAATACACCAGTCACTGCCGACTTGATTCGAAGACTGAATCCGAAGCGTGACGTGTTAGCTGCGATAAATGAATTGCAGCAATGTGGATGCACTGTGGAGCGAAGGGGAACGGATTGAAACAGAAGAGAAGGGAAGAGAAAAGTGGAATGAAATGAAATGAGCTGTCCCCAAGACGTTTGAGAGGGAGTGTATCTATGGGGTGGTTTGAATTGTGATAGCGTGTATGAATAACACAGGAAGGGAAGGGATTTTTTGTGGCGAGAACATCCAAAAGCCAAATCCCGGTACTTCTGTACCGATATGAAGGCCCGGCGAGGAATATCGGTTTTACCTTTTCCCCCTTATATTTGAATGAAGATACGTCCCAAGTTAGGCAGGAAGACATGCTGTTTATTTATGACGAGGATTTTGAGCATATACGGCCAGCGATCAGTCGTGTTTTTCCGTTAACAGACCCGTGGAGCGGAGAGATTCATGTTTCTTTTGATCCATGCTGGAGCAATCCGATTGTGAAAGAAACGTGGGATACGATTGTTGCGGACTTGAAGCAGGTGAACTGCGCTGATCCGGATTTGCAGGCATTTTTGGATAAACTCACCGTCTGGATTCGAAAGGTTCTGGATCATGCTGACGGCATTGAAGTGACAGGCAATCTGTAAATCATAGCAAAATTAAATAAATACAAAAAAGATGGGATACGTTCACGCGTGAAGTGTGACAGGATCTCATCTTTTATTTTTTCACGATATCTGACCTGCTGTTGCAAAAAAGATAAAATTATTGTCTTTTTGCAAGGATTGTATTGTCACAATGCAGGTTACAAGCTATAATCGAGTTGTTTTAAGGAACAAATTATAAAGGATGGTGATATTTTGAAGAAATTTTCTTTGCTTTTGCTCGCTGTTACATTATTGCTGTTGACCGTGTCCACGGCTCCTGCTACTTATGGTGCAGCCAGCTATCCGAACACAGGCACGAACGGTCTGACGGGTTTTGCAGGTAATGCCAAGAATGAGAATGGTGTATCCAAGGCGGCTACAACAGGCGGTCGTAATGGTCAAGTGGTGTATGTCAGTAATCTGAATGATCTGAGAACTCATATGGCGGGCTCCACGGCCAAGATTGTTGTGGTTGAACAAAATATTTTTTCCTCCAGCTTGCAAAAAGTTGAATTTGGTTCCAACAAAACATTGGTCGGTTCTTTTAACAATCACACATTAACAAACATTCACTTCAGATCCACATCAGGATCAAGCAACGTTATTTTTCAAAACCTGACCTTTAATCATTCAGCTAATATCAATGCGAACGATGATATCCAGATGTACATCACTTCCGGATCAAACTATTGGATTGACCATGTGACCTTCTCCGGCCACAGCTACAGTTCTGGCGGCAGCGATCTGGACAAGCTCTTGTATATCGGTGACCGGGCAGATTATATTACGATCAGCAATTCCAAATTTGCCAATCATAAATACGGTATTATTCTGGGACATCCGAATGATGGCAACAGCAGCTACAACGGTGTACCTCATGTGACGATGTCCAACAACTATTTCGAAAACCTGTATGTACGCGGTCCAGGGCTTATGCGTTACGGATACTTCCATATCAAAAACAATTATGCAAACAACTTCAACCAAGCAATCACAATCGGGGAGAAGGCCCGGATTTACTCGGAAAATAACTATTTTGGTGCAGGAGCCGAAAAAGGCGGCATTCTGGATGATAAGGGCAAGGGAGAGTTCACAGATACAGGCAGTACACCTGCTTTGAACAGCCCGATTTCGCCAAAAACGAATTGGAGACCAAGCTCCAATTACAGTTATCAGGTGGAGAGCGCAGCGTATGCACGTGAATTTGTTACGAAATACGCCGGATCATCCAATACTACATTGGTATTTGGTAAATAATAGAGGCAGGACCATTTGTCTCTAATTCGAAGAAAAGCAGAGTCTGTGTCATGCGAACTTACGCATGAACAGGCTCTTTTTTTCGGACGTTATATAGTATATGAACATAATATTATTTAAAATATTATATTCATTTGTATCATTTCCGACCGATATATATTTAAGTAGTCTGCTTTCATGTTTATGAAACTGGCAGCCTGCATTTGTTTGAACTTACATAAAAGGCGGGGTACGTATGAATCGTATTGACGAAATTATCTGGAAAAGAAACAAATTGATTACGATGATGTTATGGATTGTAGTGATATTTGGAATGGCGATTGCTTTTACAGCCCCCAAGTTGTTTGCTTCCAATGCAATTGTGATTATGTATGGCATCTGGCTGACTTATGCCAATGTCAAGAAAAAACATATTCATCTAATTCCGTGGATAAACGTTGCTCTAATCACCGCATGCGGCATTTTTGCCGGCTGGGGAACTGTGGATTCACTCACAGCTATAGTTATATCGGCTCTAATGCTTGTGTATCCGGATAAGCGCATATTTCTTAGCGGATTCTCGGTTTTGCTTGCAAACAGCATTTTACAGCTTATTATTGTATCTACAGCTACCCGGGGGCAGTTTATTGAGAACATTACTAATGTGGCCCTTTTTGCCGTGGCGGGGGTTATTTTAGGGGTAGTTTCTACATTGAATCAGAAGTTGTTTCAAGAGAGTGAGAAGAGATGGGATGAGGTAGAGAATTCGCGGAAGCGTGTAGAAGAAATGCTGGAACATGTAAAAAAATCGGTGACTGGACTTTCGGGGTATACTGAACAGCTCAAGCAAAAGGTTGATGCTACAGGCTCTATAACGAATGAAGTGACGCTTGGATTCAGCGAAGTTGCCAAAGGAGTTGAGTTTCAGGCGACAAGTATTGCTGAAATTTCCGAATCCCTTTCCTTGTCTGACCGTCATATTCAAGATGTGGCCGCCTATTCCCAGCAGATGAAGGAGCTGTCTGCGAGCATGGCCTCAAGCACACAGACAGGCAGTGAACAGATGGATGAGTTGAATGTGCAAATGCGGGATTTGTATACAGCTATTCATACAACCGCTGATGATATGCAGAAGTTCAATGAACAGAGTGAATCCATGACGATGATGCTGAACAGCATCTCCGATATTGCAACGCAAACGAACCTGCTTGCACTGAACGCGGCAATCGAAGCAGCGCGTGCAGGTGAGCATGGACGGGGATTCGCTGTAGTGTCGGAGGAAGTGCGCAAACTGGCTGAAAGCTCAGGTCAATCTGCCCATGAGATTACATCGATATTAACAGGTCTGAGAACACAAACACAGGCATTGACAAGCCGATTTGAAGGAATTCGTCAATCCCTGCAGCAAGGAAGAGAAAGCGTACAGACCGCGGGTGAAGTGTTCCAGTCCATTAATCATAGTTCGCAGGATGTGCTGGGTCAGGCCACCGAGATTGAGACAAGCTCGGCAACGATGAAGGCGTCCTCAACCCGGGTAGTGAATGAGGTTTCCGAAATCTCGAGTGTGACGCAGCAGTCGAGTGCGGCCACGGAGGAGATTTTGGCGAGCATGGAGGAACAGCGTAATCTGACACAGAATATGGTGGAGAGCTTTGGAGGGCTGGAGAGGCTGATCGTGGATTTAAGTGCATTGGTATCAGATCATCAGAGAGCCAGTGCAGCCGCGGTAAAAGAAGCCAAGCTCCGAAAAAAATCGGCAGAAGCCAAGGTCAGTCTGGAACCCAGGTCAGCCTGAGTTCAAGTCAGGTTGCAGAGCTTGTAAAGGAAACGAGCAAGTTTAATTTAATTCAGACAAGCTGGAAAGGAGTCCGCAAGTGCGCAAAGATGCTGCACTATGCGGGCTTTTTCTGGCGTCCAAAGGTCCCTTGTAGCGCTCTGTCTTTTTCGATAGAGTGAGGGTAGTGAGATACAAGATGAAGAAACGAGGGGAAGGACCCATGAATTGGACTGAGATCAGTAAATCCAAACATATTGAATATGTAAGCGAGGTCATCGCTTCATCTGCATTAGACCTGAATGAACGGGATGAGCGTGGACGCACACCGCTTATGCTTTTTCTGACCAATCGTATGCCGCTGGAAGGGATTCGCTGTCTGCTTCAGGCTGAACCCGATCTGGAATTGGAAGACAAGCTGGGGGATACGGCTTTGAAGAAAGCAGTCAAGTTCAAGCAGCCCGAAGCAATACGTTTGCTGCTTGAGTATGGTGCCAGACTGGATTCTCCTCACGGCATTTTGGCGACAGCCTGGAATCTGGCAAGAAAACACAATCCGAATCTTGCTGAACTGCTGCTGGATACACCGGGAGCCGTTCGTTTGAAGCTAACGGCTGAGGAGCAGCAGATCGTAGATGATATTATATATGAGGAGTCCTCAGCCAAGGCGTGTGAACGAATCCAAACGCTGGATTCGGCAGTGCTGATCCATGCCGTGGTGAGCGGATTTAATTGGGATGACAGCCCTGAGCCGATGGTTGAAGCGGCCAAGCATCCGAATTGTGTGGATATAACCCGGCTGGATATGATTGAACTAATGGAGGCGGATTACTGGCTGGAAATGGACTTGGCAGAAGTGAACAGCAGAGTGCACGGTCCAACCTATCGACATCTTGCGGAATTTTTAACCGGGAGAAAGGGGGGAATGGATCATGACACGTGAATCGTTTTACGAGCAGGTCCGAATCGTCGAGCAGCTGCAGCAGAAGTTAAGGGCAGACCATATTGAGCACTTTTATATCACTGAGCCTTCACAATGGAAGAGCCAGCAATTGGTTCTGGCAGGCAGCTTTGACTTTACCTATTATCACAATGTAGAAATTACATTTACGGGAGTGGAGTTTATTCTATGCCCGGGGGCGATATTCAGCGTGGACCAGTTTCGGCTTGCAACCGAAGAGGAGATTGTTCAGCTACATCCAGTGATGTATGGCTATGAACGAAACGGTATCGTGTTTTGCCTGGAAAATGAATTTGAGCATCAGCGCTTTTATATCGTTGCAAAACAGATGACCTATCACTTCGGTATGGTTTATTATTATGATCGTGCGAATCTGCAAGCAGGTGAGCGGATTGCTGATTTTGTGAAACACAGAGGAAGGATTCAGGAATAGGCCGATATGGAGGAAAAAAGAGTGATACATACACAGGTCACCTTCTATGATCGCGATTCAATCCAGGATATGACCTGGCCCGATACTACAGATGCGAAATACGCTCAGGCGTATCTTGAACCGATGATGATGCATGGAACCATTGAATATATGACGAATGTTCATACGACGCTGCTTCTTGCCCGTATGAATGAGCTTGTGCTTCCGGTGACTGTTAATGAAGAAGAGTATGATAACGCATATGTCTGTTCACCTTATACTCATTACGTCACGTATGCCAAGCAGGAACTGATCATGCTCCAGAAACCGATGCTGGAAAAAGGACTTTCCATGCTGCTCGGTATCCTCGGCCGGGGCATGAAAAAAGCGAAAATCAACAAGGTTGTACATGTGAACAACTGGCTGTTATCGACCAATCTGTATCCCGCCATGACTGGCGAACAGGCCGTTTGTATTCTTGAAGCCGTCAAGCAGCGATATCCCGGGCATACGGTGATCTTTCGTTCCCTGAGTGAACGGCTGCATTCGGATATTCTCAGAGAGCTTCAGGGCTCAGGCTGCCGTTCCATACCTAGCAGGCAAATTTATCTGTATGAGGCGAGTGACCCCAACTTTGGCAATGCCAAGTCTCGGTGGCTGCTCAAGCGAGATAAAGCGCTGCTGGACAAGCATGGTTATGAGCTGATTGCCGAAGCTGAAATGACAGATGCAGACATTCCACGGATTGTGGAGCTGTACCGAATGTTATATCTGGACAAGTATTCCTACGACAATCCCCGGTTCAGCGAACGTTTTATTGCTGCAGCAAAAGCGAGCGGAGCATTAAGGATCTACGGCTTGCGCAAGCAGGGGCGAATCGATGCTGTTATGGGTTATTTTTGCCGGAACGGCATGATGACCACGCCATTGTTCGGATATGATACAGACATTCCACAATCCGTAGGCCTGTACCGCATGCTGTCGGCCTGTCTCATTGAACAAGCTCGTGACAACGGTGTTCTGCTGCATGAGAGTGCAGGTGCAGCCCAGTTCAAGCGCAATCGCGGCGCGGAAGCGGATTTCGAATATTCCGCCGTGTATGACCGCCATCTGCCGCTGCACAGACGGTGGTGCTGGGCACTGCTGGATCATCTGCTGAATCGTATAGGTGTGCCGCTGATGCGGCGCATGAAGCTGTAAGCAACGCTGCGCTGCTCCGGCCATGTGAGTACGCTCATATGTATATCTTATTCCAGATGCTCGGCAAGCTGTACCTCGAACCCGTCCGGGTCTGCAATGTAAATAAAACGCAGGCGGGAGTTGGGCTGCACAGGTCCGCGAAGCAGGGGGATATGCATTTCTGCCAGGCGCTCCATTGCGATATCGAGGTCCGCGACTTCATATCCTATAGATATGCCGGCTTCAGGTTGAAGCACCTGCTCACTTCCTTCAATTAACTCCAGCAGGGTTTCGCTATTTAGCCCCAGGCCAAGCATGGCGATCTGCCGCCCGCGGCTTTCGAATCGGCGCTGCACGAGCATACCAAGCAGATGGTGATAGAAGTGAATCGATGCGTCCAGATTACGTACGCGCAGTGTAATCCAGTTGAGTTTGGTCAACATAATGGATCTCCTTTTTGGCATGGTTGGTGTCGGTTCATGTTTATTATACGCGAAGAAAGTAGAGTAGGCTAAAATATTGAAAAAATTTACAAATATATATATGTAAGCGTTATTTCATAGAGTATAATGTAAAAAACGAGAGGAGGCATTTAATGAATACGTTTAAAAAATGGAGTTCCACCGTGCTGGCAGCAACGCTGGTTATGACTATGCTGCCTGTCCAGCAGCCTGTATTTGCACAAGAACAGCAGACAGAGCAGACATTCAACCCGGGGGCTGCAGCAACGGTCAAACAGAATGGTAGTCCGTTTAACGCCGACTTTGAGGATGGCACACTTCAAGGCTGGGTTCCTCGTATCGGCAGCGAGAAGCTGACGGTCACACAGCAGGCAGCACACCAAGGTACATACAGCATGCTGGTTACGAATCGCGAACGTTCCTATTATGGGCCGAGTTTGCCGATGAAAGATCTGTTGAAGCCCAATACAACGTATAACATATCGGTGTATGTCCGACTTACGGAGAAGCCTGCTGCAGATCAAACGATTCAACTCACAGCCTACAAGAAAAACGGGGCAGAGAGCTGGAATATGCTGGACAAGGTGACCATTCCTAAAGACGAGTGGCAGCAGTGGCATAACATTACCGCAACGTTTCAATACAGTGACAATCCGCAGGAATTGAATCTGTTTATTGAAACGCCATATGTTTCCGAAGATGCGGTAGATACCTTGTCCTTTTATGTGGATGATGTGAAGATTGAGGAAGCGGGAGAGCTGGCTATTGAGACTGATATTGCTTCTTTGCAGGACTTGTACCAGAATGAGTTCCCAATCGGGGCTGCTGTGTATCGCTGGCAGCTCGAAGGGGCATATGGGCAATTGTTATCCAAACATTTTAACAGCTTGACGGCAACGTATGAGATGAAGCCCAAATTCGTATCCCCTTCGAAGGGAGTGTATGATTTCCAGGCTTCAGATGAATATGTGCAATTTGCAGAACAGCATAATATGGGCCTGCGTGGACATGCCTTGCTGTGGCATATTGATGCAGCGGAGTGGATGTTCAAGGATGATCAGGGTAATCCCGCAAGCAGAGACCTGCTTCTCAGCCGCATTCAGAACTATGTGGATACGGTCATGAAACGATATAAAGGCAAAATATATGCCTGGGATGTTGTGAATGAAGCGATTGCGGACAGCAACGGGGATGCCAACGGGATGCGCAAAAGCCCGTTCTATGAATTGATCGGTCCGGATTATGTTGAGAAAACGTTCGAATTTGCCCGAGCCGCCGACCCGGATGCGAAATTATATTATAACGAGTATTTTACAGAGGTTCCTGAGAAAAGAGAGCATATGTACCAATTGGTGAAAAGGTTAAAGGATAAAGGATTGATTGACGGTGTAGGTCTGCAATCTCACTATAACCTGGAATCTCCTCCAATTGCCGAAATTGAGAAAACGATTAATCTGTTCGCCGGGCTCGGACTGGATATCCAGATTACCGAGCTGGATGTAGACAGCGGTATTCCTTTTGGAGAGAAGCTGCCTCAGGACGTTGCAGTGAAGCAAGCCTATCGGTATAAGGAATTGTTCGACCTGTATCAAAAGCATAGTGATGTGATATCCTCCGTGACCTTATGGGGACTGCAGGATGAGAAATCGTATAACAATCAAGCCTTCCTGTTTGACTCGGCTTTGCAATCCAAACCGGCCTATTGGGGACTGGCGGATGCATCAAGCCTTCCTGTTTTGACGAATCGGGCCGTTACATTGTCCGGAACACCAAATATCAAAGCACCCAAGCAGGATGCGGTCTGGAACAAGGCCGTTGCTACAGCCTTAAAAGGCAATTCGGGTGCAGGAGCAACGGCGTTCCGAACGCTGTGGGATAACAACAATTTGTATGTTTTAATTGATGTGCAGGACACAACGAAAAATCCGCAGGACAAGGTAGAGCTGTTTGTTGATCTCAATAATGGTAAAACTCCTGTTTATGAAGCGGATGATCGTCATATCACGATAACTCGTGCAGGTACAGCGACAGGGGCACAGCCGAATACGTATCATGTGCGAAAGGTTGCGAACGGATATCAGGTGGAGGTATCCATTCCGTGGGCTAATGCACCAGCGGTACTGTCCCGTGAAATAGGGCTGGATGTGCGGGTGACAGATGCCGGAACAGGGGGAACGAATGCACACCAGATGTTGTACTGGAATGATCGTACATTATCTCAGCATTCGGATACGAGCAAATACGGCGTCATTCAGCTGGCCAATATGCCTAAATCTGCTAAAGCTCTGCAAGGAACCGTCACGATTGATGGTGAGAAGGATGCCAAGTGGAATAAAGCTGATCCATTCCAGATTATGCCTCTCAATCCAGGCGGGGGAGCCTTTGCGGAAGCTCGTGCAATGTGGTCCGGTCAAGACCTGTATCTGTTCATTGATGTAACCGATCCGAACATTATTACAAACGCCACCGATCCGTGGGATCAGGATTCGGTTGAAATTTTCCTGGATGAGAATCATCAGCGCACTCCTTTTTACCAGTATGATGATGCCCAGTTCCGAATCAGTGCAGATAATATGGCTACTTTTGCAGGCAGCGCTTCCCCAGGACGTCTCCAAAGTGCTGTGAAGAAAACGGCGAAGGGATATCAGGTGGAGGCGAAGATCAGACTGCAATCTCTTACGCCTAAGGCAGGGGATGTTATAGGATTCGAGCTTCAGGTTAACGATAATCAAGGGAATAATAACAAAAGTACAGCAAAATGGAATGACCTGACCAATGACAGCTGGAAGAATACTTCCCAGTATGGCATTGTGACGTTCTCCAAGTAAATATAAGCGTAACAGGATACAAGATTAAGATACGATTCTAAGTGATTGAACCTCGGGCATAAGCCCCAAAAAGCTGCGAGATGATCTCGGCAGCTTTTTGGGGTTGGAAATTAACGAGCCGGCTTGTTCTATTGGATCAGATCCACAGCGCCTTGTGGCACAAAAGCATCGACACCGTTGTACACAATAACACCTTCAAGTGCTGTCTTCTTGCCGTTTACAAGTGCCACGTTTTTGTAGATTTGCAATTCAAGCCTGGTGCTGCCTTTCGTAACGACAATTTTGGGATTTTTAACATCCGTCAAATCGAGCTTGTACGCTGCACCTTTCGCTGTAAATGCCTGTTTGGCTGGTACGAACAGCTGCTTGCTCACACTGTCCAGATCGAGATCGAGTACACGGGCCATGTATTTCGCTACATCTGTGTTATCAATAACCCCGAACGGGCGGTCATTGTTAGGTGCATAAGTATACAGCACAACGTCTCCGCCTGTGTGTCCGCCGGTTGTCCAGCCGATGCCTGCACGTTTGCTGATCATTGGGCCGACAACATAGTTCAGGCTGCCCGGTTCAGCGGCTTTGATCGCAGCAATTTCTTCAGAAGTCAGGTCCGAAATGCCGTAGTACTGCTTCATCACCGCTTTGATGTTGGTGCGTTTGGCATCCAGTTTGGCTTCCACGCCCTCACCTGTCAGCTTTGCTTTTTTCAGAGGTCCGATAAAGGTAGACAATGGCTCTTTATCATACGTGCCTGTAGTCGCAGCATTGCCAATCGTGAGGCCGCCGTTCTGATGGTCGGAGACGGCAACAACAGCGGTTTGTCCGTCGGCTTTGGCAAAATCCATGGCAACCTTGACGGCATCATCAAAAGCAAGCACGTCACTGATAATGCCAATCGGGTCATTGGCATGTGCGGCCCAGTCCACTTTGCTGCCTTCAACCATCAGGAAGAAGCCTTTTTCATTTTTGGAGAGCACGTCAATGGCTTTGGAGGTCATCTGCGCAAGACTTGGCTGTTTGGCAGGATCACGGTCCATATTGTAGGACAGCCCTGCTGGAGCAAACATGCCCCACAGCTTGTTTGAAGTAGAGGCTTTCATCGCTGCAGGTGTAGTTACATAATCGTAGCCGAGCGCTTTGATGGAGGCGACAAGGTTGTCACCGTCTTTGCGTCCTGCTGGCTCCAGATATTTGCTGCCGCCGCCCAAAACAACGTCCATGCCATTGAACACCTGCTGCTTGCTGAGTGCATCATAGTTTTTACGATCAGGATAATGAGCGGAGAAGTCTGCTGGGGTGGCGTGCATAATTTCAGATGTAGCTACAATTCCAGTTGATTTGCCTGCAAGTCTGGAAGCCTCCAGCACGGAAGCAACCGGTTTCTTCTCATCACCGGCAGCAATGGCCTTTTGCCCGGGCATAGTCGCTTTATCAGGTAATACACCAACATAACCCGTATGAGATTTGTGACCTGTTGCAAAGGCAGTTCCCGCAGGGGCAGAGTCCGCAATCGGCGCATCTGCGGAATGTGTACGAACCATACCGCTTGCCATGGAATCTATGGTCAGGGATGAGCCCTTATACCAACGAGTCAGGGCGGTAGCGTCATTTGCCATACCGTCAGGAATCAGAATGATAACATTTTTAATTGGTGAACCCGAAGTCGTTGACGTACTGTCTTCCACGGCCCAGGCTGCACTACTGCCTCCCAGCGTAGCTGTAACAATGGTGGTAACCGCGAGCATCATTTTGGCTGCACGGGTACTGAAGCGATTTAACATGAACATCCTCCTAATAGACGTGTATAGTGTAGTATCCAGAACCCAGTGTATACAACAATTGCTAAATGAGAGTTAGCATTGGGTTAATTAAATGTAAAAATTACGATTAAATACAAGGGTTGACATATAAGACTTGACATATATTGCTTGACATGCAGACAAACTGGACAAAATGATGAGCACTCTTGTATGTTAAGGATTAAATCAGACATGCGGGAATAAAGTCCAATGATTGTTTTGAGGTGATAAAGGATGAATGAATGGTCAGAAGCCGTTCACTGGTGGAATACACATCAGGTGAAGCTTATGGATATTCGCCATATGGTGCTCCAGCCGGGACAAGAGCTTAAGCCTTATATTTTCCCTGCCCGAGCTTTTGTGATTATTCGTAAAGGGGAGTTCGACATTCAGTTTGGCATGCAGAGGTTCACCTCGGTACAGCCTCTTGTTTTACATGGTGACAAAGGCATGACGCTCTGTATCCGTTGTTTGCAGCAGCCAGTGGAATATGATCTGATCCTATATAAACCTCAACCGGTTCCTATTATTCGTTCCAATACGAGTAATGGTGCCAGCGATGAAGCGAGCCTTATGGAAAACGATGTCTCCCAACCACCTGCTGCATATCACTTTGCGGTCACCTACCCAATGACGCTTCTGGCTATTGTAGAAAAAATGGCAGATTCCTGGAACAGCAGCAGGGAGCTGGACCGATTGCAGGTTACGGGGCTGTTCTATCAATGGGTACATGAACAGTTTCGGCAATGGGAGATGGCGCGCCTGCACCCGGTTGAAGCACTTGATCTGGCGGAGCAGATCGAAGCCTACATCCAGGAGCACTATACACACTCGATCGCAATGGAGAATATGGCTGCTCATTTCCATTACAGCACGCATTATCTGGCACGAGTATTCAAACGGAAGTATGGCTGCAGCCCGATGGATTATATTATTCAAACACGGATCAAACGAGCTCAAACCCTGCTGGCCGAGACGGACGCTCAGATTCGTGAGGTAGCTGAGAGCGTAGGTTACAAGGATCTGTATTACTTCAGCCGCATATTTAAACGAACGACAGGAGAGACTCCGGCACAGTATAAAATGCACAGTCATCGGCTCAAAGGTTCAAATCGTACGAACAAGAGGTTGGAATCGTTCATTGCTGACGGGAATGTGCGTCGTTATATTGATAATAACGATAATCATTATCAATACGACAGATGGAGTGTGAACGATTTGAATTTTGGTTTTAAGCCTTCAATGGCTGTCAGTTTATTGTTTAGTTTGTCTTTGCTGCTTGCAGCATGCGGGGCAGGTACAGATTCCCCGTCTGCATCGGGTACAGAGCCAGCTCAGGAATCGGTTCGCACGTATACAGATGCTTCTAATCGTCAGGTTGAGATTCCAGCGAAGCCTTCCAAACCTGTAGTCATTACATATGGTGGATATCTGTTGCCGCTGGGAATGAAACCGGCTGGAGTGAATACGGAGACACTGGAGCTGTATCCAGAAGAAATGGCCGGTGTACAGGATATTGGGTCAGGCAATGGCAATGTTGAGATAATCTCAAACCTGGAGCCGGATCTGATCATCGTGCCCGACTACACCAGCAAGGAAATCGTAGGGACCTACGAGAAGATTGCCCCGACTATAACGGTTGCCTGGGGCGGAGACCCGGATGTAGTGAATACGCTCAGAACGATGGGCGATATTATGGATCGCAAGCAAGAAGCAGAACAGTGGATTACAACGTTTGAAGATAAATTGAAGAGTATTCGCAGTGAATTAAACATCAATATTAAGCCTGGAACAACAGCGATGTCATTTGTTATCTATAATAAAGAGGTTTTACTCGGCGGTGAAGGCGGTACCCTTGGCAAGCTGATTTACGAGGATTTTGGCTTTTCGATGCCTGAGCAGTATAAACAATATTCGGATGGCGGAACGGTGCTCTCTCTGGAAAAGCTGGCTGACAAACCAGCCGATTACTTCTTTACCCAGATGGAAGACGATGAGATGGATCAGATGATGGAACTGTTTGAGGAACCTGTATATCAGAGTATACCTGCGATTAAAAATAATCGAATTATCAACGTCTCTCGCAACTATTGGAACTACGGTCCATATCTGGCCGATAAGGGCCTGGACAGCTTGATCGAGCAAGTTAAAAAGCTGCAGGAGTAACATTGACGTACCGAAATTTAAGTGTGAAAAAATATTGCTAACGCTTTCATTGTGTGTTAATATCACGATAATAACAGGATTGTAACCGTATTCAGGGCAAGACCTGTTCCAGTTCAAAACCTCATTATGCTCAGGGTTGTTACGAAATTGCAGGCAAAACCTGAATTGAGGGCGGAAGACCATGTTTTAGCGCGGTCTGATTGCCTTTGATTCAGGTTTTTTTATATTCTAAATCGCCTGAGGTCATGACCGAAATTGAAGTGCTCGTACATTTTTAACCGGAAGGAGGGTCATATTTTCGTTAGGCTGTTATAGAGAAATAGAAAACTCCAAACATTGGCATACTGTGCGAAGAGTATAACGGTGCCAATGCAGTCCTTTGAATCATACACGATTAGACAGCGAGGAGAATGAACCGATGAAAAAAATGAAGCGTTCTATTGCAATAGCAGCGATCCTAAGCTTGTGTGTGTCGGGTTTTCCGGCATATGCAGCAGGTAATACAAGTTCAGTGGTGTCTCCGGCCGTAGACAAGCTGATTCAGGCAGAGCTTATTCGAGGCAACGGTCAGGGGGTAAATGCAGCCTATTTGAATAAAAAAGCGACTCGTATTCAGGCTGCTGTGCTGTACCTGCGTTTGTCGGGATTGGAAAAAGAAGCACTCGCTTATCAGGGCACAGAAACATATAAAGATGCTGCGCAAGCTGGTAAAGTGCTCGGACCGGTGGTTGGTTATTTGAAGCAGCATCCTTACTTGGCTGGGCTGGCTGCGGATACAGAACATTTTGATCCTAACGCTCCGCTGACGGCAGAAGAATACGCGGTGCTGTTGCTCAAGGTCCTTGGTTATGACTCAGGTACAGATTACAAGTCGGGAGAAGCTTCTGCGTTTGCAGCAAGCCAGGGGATCCAATCTCTTCAAGGTAAAGAAAAATCGCCACTAACCAATCGCCTGATGGCAGAAGCGACTGCACAGGCACTACAAGCCCGGCTCAAAAACGGTACAGGAACGCTGGAGCAGCTCTGGTCGAAGCATTCACAGAATGGAGCGTTCAAACCTCAGACACTGCAGCAAACCAAATACGGTGCCATTGATGGTAAAACGTATGAGCAATTCGGTACACTTGGCTGGCTGGGCGTTCCATACGCTGCACCTCCTGTAGGCGAGTTGCGCTGGAAGGCACCACAGGAGCCGAAAGCATGGACGGGTACGAGAGAGGCGAAGGAATTTGCGGCTAACAGCTTGCAAATTTCCGGTAAAAGTACAGCAGGCAGTGAAGATTCTCTATATTTGAACATCTGGCGGCCAAACACAAGCAGTACAAAACTGCCAGTTATGGTTTTCCTGCACGGCGGCGGTAACATGACAGGATCAGGCAAGGATTTTCAGGGGGAACAGCTTGCCCGGAATACCAACAGCATCATCATCTCGGTAAACTATCGCCTAGGAGCCCTTGGCTTCTTCCAGAATGCTGCGCTGAAAACAGGCAATTCGCTTGACGATTCCGGCAACTATGGTCTGCTGGATGCCTTCCGTGCATTAGCGTGGGTTCAGGATAACATTGAAGGTTTTGGTGGAGACAAAGGAAATGTTACCCTTGCCGGACAATCAGCCGGCGCGCGTGATGTGCTGGCCACACTGATCTCTCCGCTGAGTAAAGGATTGTATCAGAAAGCTATTGCTTTCAGTGGAGGCTTGACCACCGCCTCGCCTGAAGAAGGGGAGCAGAAATCCGAGGATGCCATTGTGAAAATTCTCGTGCAGGATGGCAAAGCAGCGAATGCTGACGAAGCCAAAGCATGGATCGCCAAGCAGACACCGGCACAGCTCGAAACATATCTGCGCGCACTTCCTGCGGACAAACTGGTGACTGCATTTGGCGCAACGGCCATTCGGATGCAGCCATTCCCGCATCTGTTCCGGGATGGTACAGTGATTCCAAAAGAAGGTTTTGATGCGATTAACAATGGCAAATATGCCAAAGTTCCTGTGCTGCTGGGCAGTCTGGAAACGGAATTTTCGGGATTTGCTTTCGGTGATCCGAACTTCGCACCATCCATCAATGATGGAACGCTGTTTACGGATCAGACAAAAGCAGCGCAGTATGCAGCAGCACTCCAATATGGTAGCGAAGCGTACGCAGGCTTTAATGCGGAGCGTGTAGCGGAGAAACTGACCAGCGCAGCAGGTCAGCCGCCAGTGTATGCATATCGTTTTGCGTGGGGCACACAGCCTGGAGTCATCTCGGAACGTCTGCTGACACTGCTTGGTGCGCCGCATGGTGCAGACATGGACTTCTATACTGGACATGCGGATGGAATCGCAGCTTATTTCCCGGAAGGTTACTTCAGTGATGAGAACAAGCCTGGACGTGAGCAGTTGTCTGCTGCGATGGCAGCTTACCTGAAGCAGTTCTTATATACTGGCAATCCGGGTACAGGCGGATCGGCAGCCCTTGCTGCATGGACGCCTTGGACGAAGGATACGAAGGCACCGATCATGCGTCTGGATGCCAATAACACCACGGCCGAGATTGGCATGTCCTCTCAATATAATCAGGGCAAAGAAGCCGTGATGGCGAAGATGAAAAAGGAACTGCCTGAAGATACGTATAAACTGCTGACCGAAAAAGTGTTTGCAGGTCGTTTCTTCTGGGAGTAGGTCTGAATGAACAGGTAAATATACAAGACTAGTTGAACCGTCCAGAGAGCATCATTTCTGGGCGGTTTCTGATGTAAAGGGTTGAAAGGATTAGATAAACTAAGCTAAGATTGTAGATGAGAACTATTCTCAACGATTTTAAATCTAAATCCTTTCTAGGATTACGACCTATACAGGTGAGGTGAACATCATGCGCACTGACCATGCTTTAGCAGCAGTCTATCAGCATTATTTGACGATGGAACCTTTCAGTCAGCGGGATGAACATACATATCAGCTTTCAGCCAGAGCAGGTAGCGGGCAGATCAAAAGGGTAACGACCTACAGCGGAATTGAGATTTTATTCTCACAGGTTGAATATCATCAACCGTATCCTACGTATTTTGCCTCGGAGACTCCCATCGTGGAATTACAATTTGCTTTGTCAGGGGAGCGACATGTGGATATATCCGGTCAGGATTATTCATTATCCATAGGACAAGGTGCCCTTATTTTCATGCATGATTTTGAAGCGTGGTTCCATCCTCCTGCCAATGAGCTTTACACCTCCTTTTCGCTAGGAATTCCAGTTCCCCTATTTAATTATGCTGCCTCACAGCTCAGCACGATGAATTCCATTGGTTTTAAGCAGGTTTTAGGAGATCAGGTGTTCAAGCCCATCGTTTTTCAACTGGACAGCAGAATACAATGGATGATCGACAGTCTGATAGCGGCATTGAACAACAACGACAGATCATGCTTGCTAATGGAAGCTGCGGCCTTGGAAATATTAAACCGATTTATGATTCAACTGTTTGATCTTGCGCCGATTCCAGCAGGCTTTTCCAGAGAAGATATACGAAAACTGTATCTTGCTCGAGAGATTATGGAGGCCTCTATGGTGGACCCTCCATCGTTACTGTGCTTATCCAAACAGGTCGGTCTTAATGATTTTAAGTTAAAAAAAGGGTTCAAGGCACTTTTCGGAAGCACTGTATTCGAATATTTGCGTCAAGTTAGGCTCAATCATGCCATGAAACTGCTGCTTAATCAGGGGAATAACGTTACCGAGGCAGCTGTCACGGTTGGTTATAACAATATCAGCGCATTTTCACAGCAATTTCATCGTAAATTCGGGGTCAAGCCCTCAGAGGTTAAAAAAATATATTAATAATCCGTCTTGCGATAAACTGTTCCGTATGGAGGCAGTCTGAGTTCCCCCACACCATGTATACTTCAAGTGCAGTGGATACTGTACTGAATATACAGAGGAGTGTACAAGCATGAACAGGATCAAAGGAAGTATTTTTTTTAGTGTATTTGCCGCCATGCTGGGTTTGATGCTTATTGCTCCCATTATGCCGCCGCTTATTCGTGAGCTCGGGATGAGAGAAAGTCATTCTGGACTTATTATTTCGCTGGGCTCGATTGCTATGGCTTTGATGGCTCCGGTGTGGGGCAGAACCAGTGATATGAAAGGCAGGAAGCCCGTTATATTAATTGGCTTTATCGGCATGTCCATAAGTTGTACATTATTTGCAGTGACATTGTATGGTGGATTAAATGAGTGGATTACAGGTGGAGTTCTGCTTATCTTGCTAATAGTGATGCGCAGTCTGATCGGTATGTTCATTCCGGCTGTGCTTTCCTCTGCGCAGGCATATATGGGGGATGTTACAGAGGGCAAAGAGCGGAGCAGCGGAATGGCAATCATTAGTGCAGCGAATGGGCTTGGGCTTGTATTTGGTCCTGCCATTGCAGGTGCTTTCACCATTATTGGGCTGCTGTGGCCGCTATATTTTGGCATCGTTATGGCGGTGGCTGCATTTATCATCGCCCTGTGGTTTATGCCGGCAGCTAAACCTGTCATTCAGGAGAAACCAGCAAAGGTGACTCCCTTCCAACGGGGATTAGCGGTGTACCTTGCTGCCGGTTTAGTCACGATGGTTGGCATCATGACGTTACAAGTCATTGGCGGATTTTATTTTCAGGATCAACTCGCTTTATCCCCAGCTGCTACGGCCAGAATGGTATCGTTTGGACTTATGTTTTCAGGAGCAGCAATGCTGATTATGCAGCTTATCCAGATGAAGTGGCTGAAATGGCAACCACGCTCCATGATTTTGATTGGCTCGCTGTTTCTGCTTGTAAGCATGCTTTTGTTTCTCGTCTACAACCGACTATTCGTCTATTATTTCTCATTTTTCCTGTTTGGTATAGGTTCTGGCCTGATGATGCCAGGGTTTATGGCAGGTGCTTCATTGGCAGTCAGTAAGGAGCAGCAGGGTGGAGCCGCCGGATTGGTCGCAGGAGTTCAGGGGATATCTGCAGTCATTACCCCTATACTAACCACCACGCTGTATCAGGTGGATAAACATATTCCGTTTATGCTTGTAGCCGTACTGGTGGCTATCATGAGCGTCATGCTGTGGGGGAGTAGGAATAATCAATCCCGTGAAGCAGAAAAATCCGTTTCGTCATAGTCAGAGAAAGTCAGAAATAGGATAGATGCTGACATCCTTCCATGACGGGGGACGAATATGAAAGCAGGCAGGAACATCGGTAATCGAGTTTCTGCCTGCTCTTTTGTTATACATAATCTAACTACTCTTGACTTTCCCCTGCACGGGAGACTGTATACTCACATTAAGCTTTATGGATTGGAGATGATATCTTGTTCAAAATCAGTATGTTTGCAAAGCTCAGCAAGCTCTCTCTGAAAACGCTGCGCTATTATGACCAGATCGGTATCCTCAAACCGCGTAAGGTTGATCATGATACGGGATACCGATACTATGCAGCAGATCAATTGCTTGAATTGAATCGCATTCTGATCTACAAGGAACTGGGATTTACGCTGCCGCAGATCGCGCAGCTGCTTCAGGAAGACATATCGCATGAGCAGATTCAGGGCATGTTGAGGCTGAAAAGAAGTGAGATTCAGCACATGATTGACTTGGAGCAAGCGAGGCTTGCTCGTATTGAGGAGCGCATCCAGCTTATGGAGCAGGACCGGCAATGGGAGACAGCTCAGGAGATTCGAATCAAGGCCGAGGCAGCTCAAACGTTCTTGTTCTATAACGCAAGCGGTGGAGAAGAGCGTATTCCAGAGCTGCTGTGCCACCTGGAATCGTTGCTGACCAAAGACATATGTCAATGGATTCAAGGCCCACAGGTTGTTTTATGGCGAGATATGCATGGAAAAGAGGACGAGTTCGAGTATGAAATAGGCTACTACTTAACAGGTGAACCTGCTGTTATTCCCGAGCCGTTTCAGCTGAGAAATCTGCCGCCTGAACCGGTGATGGCTTCCATGGCGTTTCATTCGCATTCGAATTTTGATGTGGCGGCTTGTGTACATTTGGCGCGATGGATCGAGAAAAACAATTATCAGATCAAGGAGAACGAATCGGGTAGAGAATTATACTTGCCTTTATCCCCTCAAGAGGATGCACAGTACATTGAAATTCAGATCCCTATTATATGCTCGTAACGAGAGGACATGAACGGAAAACATATAGAAGATGGAGTGAGAACGTTTGAACAATAAAGGCACGATTTATATTCTGGCACTGGCTGTGTTTTTGATCGGCACGATTGAATACATTATTACGGGAATCATTGAGATGATGGCTGCAGAGCTCGGCGTATCCACGGCGGAAGCAGGGATGCTCGTCACGGTATTTGCTCTTGCAGCAGCTATCGCCGCACCGATACTGATTGCTGCAACCATTAATGTAGACCGCAGGAAACTGCTGCTGCTGACTTTTGGGATTTTTATTATCAGCAATGGCATCATGATATTTGATCTCTCCTATGAAGCGATGCTCTGGATACGGATCATTCAGGGAGCAAGCGGAGGCATGACAACCGTTGTGGCCATGGCTGCAGCAACAAGGCTTGTTCAGCAGGAGAAGAGGGGCAATGCGATCGGAATTATTCTGATGGGGCTAAGCAGCTCGCTTGTGCTTGGTGTGCCCATCGGCACATTTTTCAGTGAGATGTTTGGCTGGAGATTGCTGTTTGTTGTAATCGGTATCCTGAGTATTGTTCCGTTGCTGATTATTTATCGGAAGGTTCCATCCATCCGGGAGCAAGAGAAGGTTACGATCGGCATGCAGCTCTCGATGCTGAAAAATAAAGCGGTTTTGATTGCGTTGATGATGACCCTGTTATATGTGGGTGGATATGCAACCTTGTTCACGTATATTACACCTTTTCTGCAAACGACTTCTTCCCTTTCCATGACCGAAATTAGCTTGATCTTGTTTCTGGCAGGCATTTGCAGCTTTATCGGTTCCAAACTGGGTGGACAATTGGCCGATGCCAAAGGTTCGAAATTCACCATTCTCCTCGGGCTGGTGCTGCAAGGAGTAACTCTTCTTTTATTTGCGGTGACGGGCACACATCTGATCTTGCTGATTCTCGTTTTGATGATATTTATGTTGGCGACATGGAGCATCTCTCCTGCCCAGCAATTATATCTGGTCACGCTGGCACCTCGCAGCCCGGATATTGCCCTGAGTGTGAATACGTCATTTATTCAATTTGGCTTTGCATTAGGTTCCGGTCTAGGCGGACTTGTGATTAGTCAGGCTTCTGTTCTGACATTGAACTTGGCAGGTTTTGCCGCGGTCGGTATAGCTTTCTTATTAGCTATATTACAGTTTAGGGGAGCAAGCAAAAGGCAAATAGAAGCATCTGGACAGGAGATTCATGTGTGGTGAAATACGGTAAAGCATCTAAAATTGGTCAGATAAAGTCAGAAGGTCAAAAATAGTCAAATCAAATGAAAGAACGATCTATTTTCATGTATTGAACCAGGATGGCAGATTAACGTTTGATATCGCTTTTAATCGACTTTGAACCTTTGCAGCGTCATGAATACAATAATAGATGTAAGCAACAATTAAACCCAACCACATTTAAGGAGATGATGTTCATGTTTGATCTGATTCCATTTCGCAGAAGAAATGATGACCCGTTCGGACAGATGCTGAAATCCTTCCATGACATGGTTGACACTTCATTCCTCTCTTCGTTTGGAAGCAGTATGCAACCATTCCGTACCGACATTCGCGAGGAGGATGGCAAATATCTGGTCGAAGCCGAATTGCCTGGCTTTGCCAAAGAAGACATCGATATTCAGGTGCAAGGCAATGAACTCGTCATTCGCGCTAAACGCAACGAACTGGTCGAGCAGAAGGACGACGATAATCGAATGATTCGTCAAGAACGTCGTGCAGGGGAATTTGTCCGCCGCTTCTATGTCGATCATATTGATGAGGAAAATATCAAGGCACGGCTGGAAAATGGTGTGCTGAAGCTGGACATTCCGAAACGTCCGGGTGATGAGCAGTCACGCAGACGCATTCAGATTGATTGATGAAAATGAAGCTCTACAGCATGCTGTAAAGCCAGAATTATAGCGGATTCAGAAGAGCGGTGCACGATGCATCCATTAACATTGTAGATGAAGGGTAACGTTCCGAAAATATAACGGGAAAGCAAAGGGCTTGGCATTCTATAAGAATGTTAAGCCCGTTTTCTATGTCATGCATTTTTAAACGTCAGGAACCCTTCCTTAACAGGAAATTTAACACCAGTGTTGCAGTATGCGTCTACTTTTCTGCTGCTGCCTGCATAAGATCATAGATTTTACGTGTGGTATTGACATTTCTGATGGTCATATAGGAATACATTTTGGACCCCACCAGCTTATTCATGCCACTTCTGGAGGCTTCATCTCGGCTGACCGAATACAGGAGCGCTCCAGGCGTATAAATGAGCGTTCCGATCCCCGGCTTAAGCGGCAGCTTCTCCAGAATATCGACATTGTCAATTTCATCCCACAAAAAGAGAACATCACTTTTGGCCTGATCATCGTTTGTCCAAGCGGAAGGCAGCACCTGCATGACAGATGCCATCTCCTCCATGTTCCGTAGCAGTACTTTAATCTGCAAGCCGAAATCCGCAGCAATGGCCTGTTCCAGAAGTTTGGATATTTCCATGTGGGCATCGGTTCGTTCCTGATCATCGGCAAAGATGATATTGCCGGAATTAATGTAAGTCACGACCTTCTGCATCCCGGCCTGTTCAAACGTTTCCTTGAGCTGCTTCATCCCGATTTTGTTATTGCCACCTACATTTATGCCTCGCAGCAAAGCGACGTAAATCATGGATATATCCTCCTGACCATTCCTATCTGATTAACGTATACTCGTCATAAAGATAGATATTCTATAAGGTGTTTTGTGTTTTCTTCTCCAAGCAACTCCTCTAATTTTGGCTGCACCTCAGAAAGGTATTCCGGTTTCGTCTCATAGCTTTCTTCGTCCTTTACTTCTCCTGCATATGTACGTGCACTTTCGATCAGGATGGCAAGAGCGTTAAAAAAGTCTGCCAGAGAATGAGCGACAATTTTTGCTTCTCCACCCTCAAATGCAGCATATACAGGAGAATCTGGTGCCTCTGTGTCAACGATAACCGGATCATCATTCACATTGGCGATGACAACATGATTGGGCGGCCAGGAATCCGATTCCTCGTAAGGTTCCTGCAAACCGATCCAGCGAAACCCCAGCTGTTGACGATACAGATGCTCAGGGGCCACAAAAAAGAACAGAGCCGCATCGCCAATTTCCACAGCTGCACTCTTCATTTTCAGTGTTCCTTCGGCTTTAGCATCTACCATCTCGTAGTGGGAGTACAGGTATGCAAGCTCTGGTGAAAGGGGAATTCGCTGATCCACTTCTGGCTGAACCGGAAGCACCCGAGGCCGAAGATCGTGATTTTGAAAAAGTCCGTAGGCTTCATTATATAAATCTTGTTGTTCCACAAAACGGGTTAAGGCTGCATTCAGTGATTGCATAATAAGCCTTCCTCCTAATCAGTTTGTTATGACTCATGTTAGGGTTACGAGGGGCGACTGCCTTAGCTCTGGATGCCCGACCAGAACACATTCCAGGTAATAGCCATAGCTTGCTCGTACGATTGTCTTGTTTCGTACACGAGCTGTATATCAAGGCCATCCATTAGAGTGACAAAAGCAAGTGTTGCTTCTTCCGGGCTCAGGCGTATACCCTCATGACTGGCGAACAAAGCGGTCACTTCTTTTTTTAAGGTGCCAAGATATGTTCGGTATTGAGCCAATACAAAGTCATGCACTTCCAGAGGCGCTATAAAGGACAGTACGTACATAAAGGCGACATTTGGCTGTGTAAGGAATCGGTTTTTATGTTCCAGCAAAAAGGCGTATAATTTCTGCTCCAGCGTATCTTCCGCAGTGGAATAGCCCAAAAAATCCTGTACAAACTGTTGCTCCTCCTGCACAACTTCCTCGTATACTTCCAGCAGCAAATCTTTTTTTGAAGGATAATGATAAGCCAGCGATTGTTTACGGATACCGGCTTCTTCGGCAATCTGTGCCATCTTTGTCCCTTCGTAACCGAAACGGTTAAAATGTTGGATCGCGATCTCTTTAATTCGTTTTTTACTCAATGTGTACCCCCAGTGAACGATCTTCGTACTGCCTCTGCTTTAGAGAATATACCGAATATAACAAGATGTATATCACTAAAACAGCGATAGAGATAGTATACACTACCGTGTAAGAGAATGCAGATGCCACCATGCCCAGAACCAGAGAGCCGCCGCCGATCCCGAGATCAAAAAAATTAAAGAAGGAAGCCATTGCATTTTCATGCTCATGCTCTTCTACAAGATTCACACACCAGGTTTGAATAGCAGGAAAGATGGCACCAAAGCCAAAACCGTATAATGCGCCAGCAATCAGGAAATGTACCTGGTTCTGTGCGAGAATCAGAACGAGAAGCCCTGCAATAGCGAAAACCGCCGAAGGAAGCAGCACAGACCCTGGACCGAGACGATCAAACATGGTTCCTGAGAATAGTCTGACGACAAAGCTGGCAATCGCCACAATAAAGAAAAACCAAGCAATATTACTGAAACCTCTCTCAGCAGCAAACAAGGCGACAAAAGACATGATTGAACCGGCTGCAATGCCTACCAGCAGGATGAGCAATGAAGGAAATAGTACCTTTTTCTCAATAAGTTTCACTGAGGCAATGTGAGCGATTTGAGATTCAGAGTCGAAATCTTGCTGCGGTTTTCTGGACACAAATATGGTCATCAAAAGCGCTAACAGCAAGATGCACATCCCGCCCATGAAGAGGCTTTGATAATTGTATTGAAGAAGCAGGCTGGTTCCGATTAATGGACCAATGGATATGGCGACGGTTTCTCCAACCCCGAAATACCCCATGCCTTCCCCACGCCGGCTTTTCGGCATATTTTCCGTAGCAATCGTTGCAAAATAAGTCGTTGCCAAGCCAAAACCGAATCCGTGGATTACACGTAGCACAAGAATTATTCCTATACCTGACGAAAGGTAGTATGCGCCGGTAGCTAATGCACAGATGGCGATGCCGATAATCAGGAGAAACTTTTTGTTCATCCTCGCTGCCAGACCGGAGGTGAAAGGCCGAACTAATATGGCGGAAAACATAAAAATGCCGGTTACCAGCCCGATCTGCGAAGCATCGCCTCCCAGGCTGGAAACGAATAAGGGTAAGGTCGGAAGCAACATTTCAAAGGCCATAAACAGAAGTGCGTTGGCCAGCATGATAAAGATAAATGATCTTCCCCACAGTTTCTGAGATGATCTGTCTGATGTCAGGGTATGCATGAGATTCCTCCAAAAATATTATGTTGTCGCGCGACACGATGGATTGATTTTATCTGACGATGGTCAGATTGTAAAGGCGTTTTTTTTAATTTGAAATAAATATTTCATTCGTGGGGGATTACCTGCACTCCCACCTGAAGAACAGCAGGTTACAACAGATGGTGGTGAGGAGTTTGTTATCATTCTGGCGAATAGCGGAGAGGAGCAGGCGATCAGCATTGCAGAGCGCTACCGGTCACATGTTGCATTGGCAGATTGGGGGGAATATGACGTTACGGTGAGTATTGGCGCGGCAACGGTTTCTGCAGCCGACACGGAGCAATCCTTGTTTCAACAGGCGGATGATGCATTGTATGCTTCCAAGACGGGCGGACGAAATCGGGTAACTCATGCTTCCCGTTTAGTACAGCGTTAATATCGGTCGTGCGATGAAGCATAATCACAGATGCCGTCGGAATTATTCAAAGAAAAACGGATCGGCAGACAGCCGAGCATAGGCTGTGCCTGATCCGTTTGTTTGTTGTGCAGGCAGTTTGTTACGGTCTGGGGGCCAGATAGCCATAGGCTTTGGCCAGGGAGTTGTCTCGCAGGCGATAATCTGCCTTTAAGCTGTTCACAAACGCCGGATCTGCATAGCGTGAGTGTGCATCATTGCCTGATCCTTGCTGGTACGCTGTCCAATCAGGATAGATTTTATTTTTCCATACCCAAAGGGCGTCTTCTGCCTCACCTTCAGCATAATAAATATTGTGGTCAAACACATTGTTCTCGTTGCTCGTATATTCGTTGTAGATCAGCACGCCGGATAAGCCAGCGGCAACGATGTTGTGCAAGAAGAGGTTGTTTCTGGTTTGAGACTGGATCAGAAGCTGGCCGTTGCCTGCATGTAACGTATCATTGTTAGCAATTGTATTGTACATGATTGTGCTGTTCATCGTTGCTCCTCGATTGTTGTCTAACCACCCATGGCGATACCTGTCAGTCGGTTGGCATAAATCAGGTTGTCACGAACGGTAATGTTACGGGTGGAACGTCCGGCGTGCTCGGAGGCAATTTCGATGCCGATATCGTTACGATATACCTTGTTCTGGTCAATGATATGATCTTTGCCGCCGTCAACATAGATGCCGCCGGCAGCATTGCTGTTATTCGGAAGGGGAAGACCGTAAGATGGATTTCGGCTGGATGTGATGTTATAGATGGTATTGCCGCGCACGATGCCGTTTCTGGCCTGATCATACGTATCAGAACGAAACAAAGGGACACCTCCTTCAATAACGGCCTGGAAGCTAATTATACCAGATGCGAGAGGCTGTAATTTGCTAGACCCCAGATTTGAATGGCAGAATAAGCCATGTTATGCTTTAGAAAAATGATGGACATGGGAGAGGTGTTTGCAAAAAATGAACAGGTTATCTGCTAACGAATGGATTGACCGCGAGAATCATGCCTGGCAGGAGCTCAAGGAGCTTCTCGATCAGGGAGAAAATACATATACCTACGTCCCTGCACAGCCCGAACGGGGAGAGGATGCGCTGCGCAGGCTGCAGGTGAGCACACGCTCCTATCTGGGAGCGGTGGCATATGAGACGCAGGGCATTGTGGTAGATCATGGCTGGATTACGCTGCTGGGTGCCGGCGATGAACATGGACATGGCAGCTTGACCCGCTGGAATGGCTTGAGTGATGAGCCTGAGGTACAAGCGCTCGCGGGTATGATGGTTGTTGCTTACGATGTGGCAGGTGGCTTCTTTGCGCTAGACGCTGGCAAGTATGGAGGCACGGGCCAGATTTATTATTTTGCTCCTGATGCACTCGAATGGGAAGCGACAGACCTGTCCTATTCGGAGTTTATGACCTGGCTGGCCGAGGGAGATTTGCAGCTGTTTTACGAAACGTTTCGCTGGAAAGGCTGGCGGGAGGATACGGCGCAGCTGGGAGCTGGCCAGGTGTTTGCCTATTATCCCCCGCTGTGGACGAAGGAAGGCGGCGGAGAGAGCAGAAGCAAAGCGCCGATTCATATCGCTGAAGCCTGGAAAACTGTGCTGGAAGCCAAGTGACATGAAGACGGAGTCCGTGGAGTAGGAAGGTCGAGCGGTTACAAGTTAATGATCAACCTGGTGGCCCGAAGGAGGAGTGGATTGACATGAATGATGCAGATGTAATGGTGACCCGCATTCAGCAGCATTACGGTATTATTTTTCCACAAGATTATCTGGAGTTTATACATCTTCATGATGGTGTGTCTTTTGATCTGATGCAGGGTACGGAGGTGGAGGATTGGGATATTCGTTTTCATGCGCTGGATAATCAGTTTATTGTCAATAATGCTGAGCTGGTGGATGAAGTTAATCCTGATCCTCAGCGGATTATTCCGATCGCGTGGAGTGTAAGCAGCGGCAACAATTACTTGCTGGATTTTCGTCAGAACGAAGAGAGGCCCCCTGTGCTCTTGATGGAACATGAGATGGCCATGGTGCGTGAGGACGCCGAAAGTGAAGCGGAGACGAGTGAAGAAGCACAGCAGTTGATGGAGGAAAATGTACAGCCGATTGCTGCGCATTTCGGGGCATTTGCTGCGCTTCTCCAGCCCAGGTACTCGCTGGAATAACGCTTGAATCAACATTAGACCAAAGGCTCGCAAACAGATGCGAGCCTTTGGCAGTATATTTCATTTACATTAACGTGCAGATGATGCGGAATGCACCTCTCGCCGGGCCTGGGAAGCAGCTCTGATATGCCATATGGTGAGTGCAAGCGAAACGGCACATATGAATAACAGGCAGCCGTATACCACATGGTAGGCTTGTTCTACCGGGACGCCGGGTATGCCATGCAGTAACATTCCACACACAGCAACCGATACCGAACCGCCGAAGAACTGAATCAGCTGCAGCAGTCCCATGCCTGAACCGATCTGATGTTTGGGCAGTATACGTGAGGCTTCGTTGTTCAGGGAGGCCATAGATGCCGACAGTGCTGGAGAGAAGAATACATAACCGCCAGTGATGATCAGGGCCGACTGGTCAAGTCCAAGCATGAACAACAGGAGCACTGCAGCGAGCAGGCTTTGTCCGATCAGCATAAAACGCATATTGCCATAACGATCAATCCAGCGACCGACATAACGAGTGCAGAAGGCGGATATGAGCGCGCCAGGAGCGATCAGCAAGCCGATTGAAAGGGCAGAACGATGATACAGATCAGCAAGCACTAACGGCATGAGAAACAGGTTGCCGAGATTAACGACCAGCACACAGAAGCCAATGAGAATAAGGCGGGTGAAGCCTGGTGTTCGAAAGACATGCGGATTCACAAAAGGAAGACTTGCCTTGCGAATATACAGCATATGTGCCCCCAGAGAAACGACGCCTACCGTCAGCCATATCCATGAACGCTGTGTAATCGCCACCAGCAGGGTGGTTGCATTGATTATGGTGAGCATGGCACCAGTCAGGTCGAAGGGATTTTCACGGTTGACGGGTTCTCGTGGCAGAAAATAAAGCAATACTGGCAGGGCAAGCAGCACCAGTATAGTAATGGCAAACAGCCCGTTCCAGCCCCAATACTCACTGATCAGTCCGCCCACAATGGGGCCAAGTCCAAAAGCCATTGCACTGCCTGATGAGATAAGCGCCAGTGCGGCACCGCGTCGTTCAATCGGGATGTACCGGCTTGCAATGACCAGTCCGAGCCCCGCCATCACACCTGCACCTGCGGATTGCAAAATACGTGTTGTGAGCAGCAAGGCAAAGTTGTGTGCGAACAAACCCAGCAAGGATGAGCAGCCAAGAATCAGTAAACCTGCCGTCACCAGCCTGCGAATTGGAAAACGGTCGGACAGACGGCTGTAGATCACGGTCGATAAAGCATATCCGATGGAATAACTGGAGATGACCCAGGACCCCAGGTCGGATGTGATCTTCAGATCGCGAATAATAACCGGCAGCGACACATTAAACATGGTGGTATTCATCACCACGATAAACAAGCAGCAGGTCCAGAGCGGCATGACAATTTTATCTTTCACGTAACCATTCCTGTCTGTATATAGGGTAATCATGATTAAAATGAATTTCAGTTGTGTTCGGGCATATAAAATCGCCACAAAGCAATAGTTTATTTTACACTTCAATTGCTTATATGGCAATAATGTCATATTTTTTGACGGGAATAATCAGGAAATATACCCATATGGAAGAGTAAATAACGTTAAGCGAAGATTGGTTAGCCGATCACGAAATTCAATGTATTTTACACAGGGGGATAACGTACAATGGACAATAAATTCCGAGTTACTGTGGCTCTTTTTCTACTCCTGATCACGGTTCTACTGACGCTGAATTACATGGAGATGAGGGAGAGCAACCGATTGCAGCAAAAAATTATCGAGAACCTGTACAATGGTAATTAAATCATCCTACATCTCGACTGGAAACTAAATCCATATTTCGAAAATGAAACTGTGTGCGCCATCACACTTGAGCCTGCCCATGTCTGGTACGCTGAGTTTATAACGAAGAGCGTTTAAACCAGGTATGGAGGGATATTTATGTTTTGTTATCAATGTGAGCAGACGCCGAGCGGTGGCTGTAAAGTGATCGGGGTATGTGGTAAAAATGAAACGATTGCCAGCTTGCAGGATACGATGATCTTTGCGCTGAAAGGCATTGCAGCGTATGCCACACATGCACGCCAGCTGGGTTATTCCGATCCAGAGGTGGATCGAATCACACATGAGGCCTTGTATATGACCCTCACAAACTCCAATTTTAATCAGCAGGAGCATCTGGAGATGGCGATGAAGGTGGGCAATGCTGCCATTCGAATTATGGATGTACTGGATCGAGCGCATACCGAACGATTTGGTATTCCGCAGCCGATCACTGTCAGTCAGAACCGGATTGAAGGGCAGTGTATCGTGGTGACCGGTCATAATTTGTATGCGCTGGAGGAACTGCTGCGTCAGACGGAAGGCAAAGGCATCAACATCTACACTCATTCGGAAATGCTGCCAGCGCACGGTTACCCCGCATTGAAGAAATATGCTCATCTCAAAGGAAACATCGGTAAAGCCTGGTACGATCAGCGCAGACTGTTCGAGGAATTTCCGGGCGCCATTCTGGCAACAACCAACTGTGTGATGCCGATCAAAGGTACCTATGCGGACCGCTTTTTCTCCTATGAAGTAGCTGGCCTTGAAGGTGTAACCAAGATTACGGGAGAGGATTTCTCGCCTCTGATTGAGCGGGCATTGGCCTTGCCAGCGGCGAATGTGCAATCCGAGCAGGTGTTAACGACAGGATACCATCACGAGACGGTGATCGGACTTGCGCCAGAGATTATTCAAGCGGTCAAAGACGGACACATTCGCCGTTTCTTTGTCATTGCAGGCTGTGACGCACCGGGCAAGGGTGGCAATTATTATCGGGAGCTCGCAACATCGCTGCCAAACGATACCGTGATCCTCACCACGTCCTGCGGCAAATTCCGTTTCAATGATGTGGATTACGGTACGGTGGGCGATACTGGAATTCCACGGTACATTGATCTGGGGCAATGTAACAACTCGGGTTCAACGGTGAAAATTGCAATGGCCCTGGCTGATGCATTTGGCTGCACTGTGAATGAGCTGCCTGTCAGCATTGTGTTGTCCTGGTTTGAGCAAAAGGCGGTTGCCATCCTGCTTGGCCTGTTCAGTCTTGGCATTCAGGATATCCGAATCGGGCCCAAGCCGCCCGAGTTCATCTCACAAGGTGTTCTGGATGTGCTCGTCGATCTGTTCGGCTTGAAGCTGATTACGACAGCAGAAGAAGATATGAACGCTATGCTGGCTTTATCTTGAATTTGAATAGAAGCCAGGAACGAGAGCCTGCATCAGATGCAGGTTCTTTGCCTTTTTCAGAGGTGATTTTTGCGCGAAAATAAAGAAGAATCAGGATAATTAGTGTTTTAATCCTATTGAAGTTTTTTCATGGATATGTCTATATAAACTAGGGCGTGTCTGAAAACTCTGAAGGCGGCAGATTTTGCTGAATTTTCGTTCCAAGCCAGGAAGTTTTCCGCAGGCGTGCCGGGGCACGTCAAGGGAAAGTGACGCAGCAGGGGGCGAAAAGGCGGTAAAAGATGCACTTCAGTAGGTTTCAAGACACGCCCTAGGATGCATCATAAAACACGGTTTTACCGTAACGCAAGGAGCAGGTACATATGGAAGATAACAAGAAAGAAAAGAAGGAAGACGAGCAAAAGAGAGAACAGGAGCAAGCGCAAGAACAGCAGCAAGTAAAAGATCAGAAAGCAGGAAGGAAGTTTGAAGAAGGGAACGAGAAGAACGAAATGAACCAAGAGAAAGAGGTGCAAGCGGAGTTCCAGAACAATACACCTAAAGCGAATAGGGCTTCACGACTGCTGCATTTTGTTGCAGATGTTTTCAGGCCGTTAATGCCTGTTCTTCTGGGGGCGGCGGTGCTCAAATGTGTCCTTGGTTTGATTGTAGTTATCGACTCCTTTGGGGAGCAGGAAAGCTCTTTTATGAACAGTCAGACCTGGCTGATCTGGAACTCCATCGGTGACAGTGCTTTTTATCTGCTGCCTGTTCTGGTTGCTATAAGCACGGCACATCGTTTGCGCAGTAACCTGTATGTTGCAGGTGCTATTGGCGGAATGATGCTGTACCCGCAGATGGTGCAATTAATGGCGAGCGGTGAAGAGGTGCATTTTATGAAGGTGCCGCTTGTGTCACAGGCTCCTTTCTACTCGGCATCGCTGTGGGTTATTGCTGCAATTGCGATCGTGTCCTGGGTAGAAAGACATGTTGAACGCCTTAGCCCTGAATGGCTAAAAGGTATTTTTGCTCCGGCACTGGCTCTCGGTTTGATGGTGCCCGTTGTACTTATCGTGCTTGGTCCGCTTGGGGAGTGGAGTGGTGAACAGTTATCGGAAGGCATCAACTCGCTGCTCAGCGACTCACCTGTGCTTTTGTTAACGCTGCTGGGAGCACTAATACCTATTCTAATGTTCATGGGTATGCATTACTGGTTAATTCCGATTGCAATAAATGAATTGATGATGACGGGTTCCACCACTTTGCTTCCGGTCATGCTTGTTGCCTTCGTTGCTCAGGCGGGAGCCGCACTCGCAGCAGGTTTGCGCAGTGAGCAGACACAGTCCAGAAAAATGTCTTTTTGGGCAAGCGGAGCGGCATTGTTCGGCGTTACGGAGCCCGCAATGTATGCCGTTAATATGAGGAGCTGGGCAACATTTGGGGGAGCTATGCTTGGCGGTGCTTTCGGCGGATTGTATTTCGGCCTGTTGTCTGTCAAATCATTGGCTTTAAGTGGCACGGGCAGTCTGCTGGATCTTTCGTTCTACGTGGAAGAGGGAACGCTGAATATGCTGCAAACTTGTATAGGGATATTTATCGCTTATGCGATATCCGCAGTATTTGCGTATATGTTGATGAGAAGAAAGGTGCAGTAACAGGAGATGAAATGAAGCCCTGACTGTTCCGATCACGATATCGAGGCTGTTCCAAGAGGTCATATTATGATGACCTCGTAAGGAACAGCCTTTATTTTCGGTTAATTTTGATGATGAAGAATGAACACACAATGGAGAGCAGGCGACAGTTCACATCGCATTTTTATCGGTGATCCTGCTTTGCCTGAAATTTATATCCAAGACCGCGTACAGTCACAATATAACGATGAGAGTCAAGCGGATTTTCGATTTTACGTCTCAGATGATGCATATGCACCATGACTGTACGCACATCACTCCAGTTGTCGAGCCCCCATATTTGTTCAAACAGGTGATCAGTGCTGAAAACATGTCCGGGGCGTCCTGCCATCAGCAACAGAAGCTGCAGCTCTTTGGCAGGCAAGGATAACTCGTGCCCTCCCACGTAAACCTCATAACGATCAAAGTGGATATCGAGCCATCCATCTCGCCATACCTTTCCGTTCGAATCGCCAGAATGGGAAGGAGTTATTCGTGAAGACTTCATTCTCTTTTTGACCCGAGCTACCATTATATCTGGATCAAACGGCTTGGTAATATAGTCATCTGCGATTTCCAAGCCTTGAATAATATCTTCGGCCTCCTGCCGACTACTCAGGAAAATAACAGGCAGGTCTGTCTTTTCCCTGAGAAGATGAATCCATTCTGTTCCCAGCCCATCGGGAAGTACGATATCACACAGCACGAGATCAGGAGCATGCTCTTCGAACCGCTTGGCTGCATCCTTTAACGTATGCGCTACAGAAGTGCTGTAATGCTGATGATGTAAGTAAATCTGTACCAGTTCCGCAATATCTGTATCATCCTCCACGATGAGAATATGTCGTATGTCTTCACGGCTTGTCATGGGATGACAACCTTCCTTTCCACGCAGGTAATCGGCAGCAGAATTCACTGCCCGAGCCGGGCTTGCTGCTTACACCTATATCTCCCTGATGATAGTGCATAATTTCCTTGCAGATGGCGAGCCCGAGCCCTGAGCCTTTATGTTCATCCTGAACCGAGGGTGGACTGGCCTGTTCGAAACGTTCGAAGATTCGCTCCTGCCACTCGGGCAGGATGCCTATTCCTGTATCCTTGACACAGACGCATGCGACCCAGCCCGTTTCCGTCCCAGGCACTTCTGTTATACGCAGCTCCACTTGAATGATGCCCGCAGGCGAAGTAAAACGCAGTGCATTGGAAATCAGGTTGGATAACACCTGCTCCAGTCGAACCGGGTCCAAATGTACGATCCAGCCCTCATTCCCCTGTGATAGCATGTCTGATCCTTCAGGCAAATCCATCACGTACTGAATGCCGTGTGCCTGAACATCCGGTTCATATTTAAGGAACAGCTCTTGCATAAAAGGAATGATATAGACGTTCTGCATCCTGAATTGTACCTGATGCGTCTCCAGCTTGGTCAGGTCAATCAGATCATGGATCATCCGTTCAAGCATAACTGAACGGGTGTAGATTCGATTCACATATTTGGGAGCATCGGTTGTAATAATTCCATCTCTGAGTGCCTTGGCAAAGCCCTTGATCGAAGTAATGGGTGTACTCAACTCGTGAGAAATGTTGGATAGCAGCCGGGTACGGAACAGCTCGGAGTCAGACATTTTTTGATTGGCTTCCTGAAGCTCTGCATTTGTTCGTTGCAGTGACCGTGTTCGTTCCTCGACAATCTGCTCCAGGTGCAGATTCGATTCCTGAAGCTGTAATGATAGCTGCTCTGATCTATGTAATGCCCGCGAGAAACGAGATGAGAGATTGTACGCCTGGGTTAACAGGAACACTAGCAGTCCTACAGACAACATATCCTCCGTGGGCAGATGGACCGTGTAGAACAGCATATCATTCAGGGCAAAAGCCATAAAAAACAGGAAGCCAATCATGCTGGTCATGGCCCCTTTTCTGCGCTTCATCGCAGATCGGATATAGATGTACAGCGTGTACAGCAGAGCCGGGAACAAAACTCCCCATGTAAAAGGCGTTAACAGATATGTATACACATGTGCAGGCGTCACTAGAAAGAGCAGCATGCATCCTGGCAGAATAACCCCAGATAAGACGGAGACTTGGCGCACGCCTTCCGCCGGGTATTCCCGGTTAATAAACAAGATTAGTAATAGAGCCGTCATGGTAACAGATAAGTATTCTGCTTTGACCGCCCATTCCCAAGGAAGCCCGGGCAGCAGGTAAAGTGCAGTAGATTCACCAAGCACTACAGTGCGCACACCAACCGCCATACAGAGCAGACTGTACAGCAGGGCCGAGGTTTCTTTTCTACGATTCCAGAAGACAAATGCGTAATACAGTGCCATAACGCCGAAAATGCCAACAATACTGGATTGTGCAGAAACATGCAGAATACGGGTCCAGGAGATGTTATCGGCTGTACCCAGCTCTATGTGCTGCCATATGCCTGCATTGCGCTGAGAGAAGTTGGATACTTGAATAATCATTTCGTTCCAGTCCGTTCGTGGTTGAAAATAAACAACTTCAGGATAACTTTTCGGGGTTTCGGATATGCGATCCGTTCCCACACTGCCATTCCCGCCAACGAGCTGACCATTGATCCAGATGCGGTATGCGGAGGCAATGCTTTTGAGATACAGCGCGAGAGGGTGAGCTCTCTCGCTCAATTCCTGCGGGAGCAGGATGCGCAGCCGGTATGTTGCATAGCCTTCACTGGGCAGAAACTCACCGCTGCTGACCGAATAGTTTGTCCATGGTGCAGGCAGCTGTACGAAACTGGAGACAGGTGCATGAGCGGCTTGAAAATCTATGGGCTCCAGGAGCTGATGCCAGTAAAATTCCCACTCTCCATCCAGCGGGATATTTTCCGCTTGATCTGTGTACAGGTTGGACCAATCCAGCATGCCCTGTGTGGCGGCAGGAGGAGGCTTGGGAACCTGGGCTGAAATACCATCATTTTTGCTCCATTGTCCCAGTAGGACTATGGCAGCAAACAGGAGCAGCAGCAGGCCAGCCAGCATAAAGGGATGTTTGTAGATAGGACCATATGCCGATTTGCTTTGTTTCATCAGGGGTGACCTCCGGCCAAGGGGAAATTTGTATATTTATTATAGATGCATTGTCCCGCTTGTCGAAAGAAAAATTTCCTGAATTTTGATGAACTTAAACAAAACTTAAACTTCTCTAAGTACAATAGTCCACATAATACATAGGCATTAAGACCCGGCAATCAGGAAGGAAAATGGTTTATGAAGTATTACTTTTCGGACTGCATAACTTTTATGTACCAGCATCGATATATGGACTTTCTGCTGGCTCATTATAGTGAGCTCAATTTACCTTATTCTTTTTCGACAACGCTAAGCTACATCTCCAGTCCGCTATTTATGACCGGTAGTGCAATATTGTGTTTTGATGAAGAAGATGAGACAGCAGGTGCATTTGGATTTATTCATGGTACGGGAGAGCAGAATTATGAGGATCAGCATGTCGTACAACTGCAAGTCGCTTTTATTGTAAACAAACATCGCGGCAGCCAAATTTTTATTGAGGGGCTACGGTTTCTGGTACAGCATCTGGATGATCATGTGCATGAGGTTGTGCCTGTACAGGAAATTCGATTTTGGGCTCCTCATGATGGGAGCATGCATCGGCTGTTCTCCAAATTTGCAGAACAAGTATCCAGTAAAACACTTGGAGCAGGCACGTTAAGTGCTTATGCTGTAAAGCTTGCTGAGCTTCGGGCGTATCTTGCTTCGTTTGAACGTGAAGTTTGTGTGTAGAAGGGTAAGGAAAGGATGAGGTCATCTTGATTTTGCAGTTAAAGGGCCATCATTCCTTAAAAGATGAGGATTATGCCCGATTTGCCCGATTTTATTTGGCAAACAGTGATGAATTCGATGAGCAGTATATGCTTCATGACGCCTTATTTCATTTAATTGATACGATTCAGCAAACTCATTTGCTCTTGTTTGATGATGATCAGGGCCAGCTCAGCGCGTTCATCCAGTATCGTTACATGGAGAATGTGCACACGGCTTTTATTGATTCGGCCGTACTGGTTAAAAAGTACCGAAGCAGCAGAGTGTTTTTTGCAGGCCTTCGAGATGTCGTCTTATGGATTTGTGAGGAGAACAGGGATGTTCAGACCATACAGTTTCACGCTGCCGCAAACAACCGTTATATCAATCGGCTGTACAGCAAATTTGCTGTACGGACTGATGTTCAGGTACGTAATGGTAGAACGGAGCATGTATATACGGCAAATTTAGAGCCTTTACTGGTTTATCTGAAGATTCAAACGACGTCCCGATCTGTCTGAATGACCAATGAACCTGAAAGGAGGTGAAAACTACGTGATTCCAATTCCGAATTCTTACAACAGACCTGAAAAAGGTGGGCGCATTTTCAAGTTTGAAAATGTATTGAAGCTGAATGAACAGCTCCGTGCAAGCACAACCCCTGCAAAATAATCCCCGTTTGGCAATCCTTCCATATTCCTGCTGAGGAACAAGAAAGAACCGAAGAAGCAAGCTGATCACAGATGTGATAGGCAGGCTTCTTTTTCTATGTGATAGGCAGGTTTCTTTTTCTATATGATAAGCAGGTTTTTTTTCTATATATGAATAAGAACCAAAAATATGAAAAAATGGTGAACGATGCTGGACATATCCCTTTTAAAGGTAATTTATTTATATAATTAGAGGAAAGAAGAAGGGAGTTGCCTGATGAAAAAGCCATTATGGATGATTGCAAGTGCTGCCGTTTTGATTCTGCTTGGAACGTTTCTGATTGCAAACACAGCAGGCAGAGATAAGGCTGAGCAGGCCGAAGGGACGGATATTCGAAAGCTGGTAGAGGATATCAGTACAGGTCGGGAGAAACCGCAGTCTGCTTCGATTAGTGCTACAACGTTGACCGTGACAGATGCAGGGAATAAGGAAACGACTTACACCCTGCCGGAAAATGAATTTTTTCTGTCCATTGCTCCTTACGTGCAGCAGACCCATCCCTGTGAAATTCATAGTTTAACGGGCTGTCAGGGCGAGATGGTAAATGAGGAGTTCACGGTGACGCTTCATGATTCTGAAGGAAACACATTCATGAAAGATGAAGTATTAAAGTCTGGAGCGAACGGATTCATGGATTTATGGGTGCCGAGGGACCGTACCTATCTGATCCGTATCGTTCAGGATGGCAAGGTGGCCGAGAAGCAGCTGTCTACATACCCAGATGACCAAACCTGCATCACTACAATGCAGTTAATGTGAGGTATCTGGTTTATTTTAAGCTGGTACTTTCAAATAAGAGAGGTTCAATGGATACGGGGAGAGGATGGACTGCAAGCCATGCCTTTCCTTTTTTTGCTTAAGTGAAGCAGTAGAAAGATATAGGCAAGAGCATTGACAAAATAGAACTCATTAGTGATAATGATAATTGTTATCATATAAATACATACAAACAGGGGAGACAAGAGATATGAGAAAAGGGTTACACGCACTATTGATTATGATGGCATTTGTTCTGGTGCTGGCAGGTTGCGGTAAGGCAGCTACCACATCAGAACCGAGTAAAGACGCTGTTTCCGGCGGTGCGCCTGCTGAAGAGACTGCTGGTCCGATTACGGTGCAGCATAAGCGTGGAGAGTTTACGCTGGACAAGCCGGCTAAGCGTGTTGTCACTCTTGAATGGACGTATACAGAGGATGTCGTTGCCTTGGGGGTTCAGCCTGTCGGCAATGCTGATAATGCAAACTACAAAGTGTATGTAACAAATGAAGCTGCTCTGGATGACAGCGTAACAGATATCGGAACCCGCAGTGAACCGAATATGGAGGCTATTGCCGCACTCAAGCCGGATCTGATTATTGCTAATGCGGACAACAATACGAATGTGTATGATCAGCTGAACGCCATTGCACCAACGCTGGAATTTGATCCATACGATGGTGAAGGTTATAACTATGATAAGATGACGACTATTTTTAATACCATTGCAGCTGTTCTGGGCAAAGAAGATAAAGCGAAGGAAGTTTTGAGCGGTCTGGATCAGCACTATGCAGAGGCCAAAGAAAAGCTGGCTGCAGCCGGTAAAGAAAATTTCCATTATGCTTTGACACAGGCATTCACATATCAAAACGCGGCTTCCTTGCGTATGTTCTCGGATAACTCGGTCGTAGCAGGTACCCTGAACAAGATTGGCATGGTCAATGATTGGCAGCCGGACAAGCTTGAAAATTACGGTTTCTCTACTGTAGGCATCGAATCCTTATCCGCTGTACAGGACAGTAATTTTATCTATATTACACAACCGGATGATGACGTGTTTGGAACGGCGATGAAAAATAATTCGGTATGGAACGGTTTGAACTTTGTGAAGGAAAAACGTACGTACCAGCTGGGCAGTACAACATGGACCTTTGGCGGACCGATTTCGTCCAAAGTGCTGGTTGACGGTGTAGTTGAGGCGATTACCAAATGAGCTCGCTTCAAGGAGCCAAGCCAGCCGTGAACTGGCGTATGTTAAGCATCTATGGGGGCGGTCTGACCGCCCTTATCGTGCTTTTTTTTGTAAGCTTATGTTATGGTGAGGCCGCCATTTCTTTGCATGACGTCTGGGGTGCGCTTACGAACAGACAAGGGACGCTTGAGCATAATATGGTTTGGGATTTGCGTATGCCGCGTACCGTTATTGGCATCCTTGCCGGTGGAGCACTTGCTGTTGCGGGAGCATTGCTACAAACGATTACGCGCAACCCGCTGGCTGCTTCAGACACGCTTGGCATCAATGCCGGGGCTTACTTTGTCGTTGTGCTCGGCGCTATTCTTTTTCCGAGTGTACTCAGTCAGTCGCCATTTCTTTTTGCTGCCATGGGTGGCCTGCTTGCTGCGTTTGCCGCTTATTTTATGGGTGGTGGACGGACATCCACTCCGGTAAGGCTGGCATTGTCCGGTATGATTGTGTCGATGATCCTTGGTTCATTTACGAGCGCATTACATATTTTTTTCTCCATGGAGACGCAGGGATTATTTCTGTGGGGTTCAGGGACACTTGTTCAAAATGACTGGACGGGTGTGAAATATGCCTGGCCGTGGGTTATTGGAGTTACGCTGATCGCGCTGCTTTTGTCCAAGCAATGGGATATGCTGGAGCTGGATGAATCTACTGCTTCCTCTCTCGGCCAGAGAGTTGGACTTGCCCGGACAGGTGGACTCATCATTGCCGTTATTCTGGCTGCTGTGATTGTCAGTGTCATTGGCCCCATCGGCTTCGTCGGTCTGGTAGCTCCACATTTGGTCCGTCTGAGTGGTGTGCGCTCCAATCGATTGTTGATCCCTGGTGTATTCATCTGGGGGGCAGCGCTGCTGGTTGGAGCGGATGTGCTTGCCAAAATGGTACACAACTCCAGCATGGAGCTGCCAACAGGCGCTGTTATGGCAATCATTGGTGCGCCTTGGCTGATTTGGCTGGTGCTTACCCGCATGAAAGCCGGGAATGGCGGCGGCATGACAACATCTATGAGCACTGGCGGGCGTGTGCGCCGCTTCGCCTTCATGCCGCTGGCTATTCTTTTCACAGCGATTACGATTCTGCTGCTGTTGCTTAGTACCATGTTTGGTGGAATGCGTATTCCTCTGGCTGAGCTGTTGCCGAGCCTGTTCCAGTCAGATGGCATGTTCTCTGCACTTGTGCAGCTTCGCATCCCGCGTACGCTGGTGGCTGCCGGGGCGGGCGCTGCTCTCGCCATCAGCGGTGTACTGATTCAGATGGCAGTACGTAATCCGCTGGCCGATGCTTCCATCGTCGGGGTATCTTCAGGCGCAGGGCTGGGAGCAATGATGGTGTTCATACTCTGGCCTGGTCTGCCGATGTATGTGCTGCCTGCTGCAGCTATTGCGGGTGCAGCCATTGCAGCAGCAGTTGTATTTTCGCTCTCATGGAAAAAAGGCTTGAATCCATCCGCTGTTGTACTGCTGGGGATTGCCATGTCAGCTATAGCCGGCGCGGGCATTCAGATTCTGATTGTACGCGGAGCCGTCTACGGCAGCAGTGGTTACATCTGGCTCACAGGCAGTACGTATGCCCGTACATGGGAACAGGTCAAGGTCATTGGCATATTCCTGCTGATTCTGATTCCGATCGCCTGGTGGCTTGCCCGCAGATTCGAACTACTGGTGTTTGATGACAACAGCGCTTCCGGGCTTGGCATGAACGTCCGGCGTACTCGTCTGCTCGCGATGGCAACAGGTGTTTTGCTTGCGGCTGGCGCCGTCGCTTGTGTAGGTACGGTCGGATTTATCGGTCTTATCGCACCACATATGGTTCGGCTGTTAACAGGACACAAGCTGAGACAGTCCATGTTCCTGTCGGCACTGGCCGGGGCAGTTCTGCTGGTGCTCGCCGATACGATTGGCAGAACGGTAATGGCTCCAACCGAAATACCGTCAGGTATTCTGATTGCAATCATTGGCACACCGTACTTCCTGTACCTGATGTACCGTTCGAACTGGCGCAAAGCGATAAAATAAAAAAAGCACCAAACCCTTTCATACGGGTTTGGTGCTTTTAACTTTTTGCACATCTTGCATACAGCTTACCAGTTGAACCTAATCAGCCATCAGGATACCACTGTCTCTTACAGCGTCAAGGGCTTGCTGCAGCTGCTCGATATCCTGAACGAGAGCCAGTCTGACATAGCCTTCACCTGATGGGCCAAAGGCACTGCCTGGCGTAACAATGACACCTGCTTTGGTAACAAGCTCCGTCGCGAATTGCTCCGAAGTATCGTAATGCGCAGGAATGCGGGTCCAGATAAACATGGTGGCTTCCGGTTTGTCAATAAGCCAGCCTAATTTCGCAAAGCCTTCACATAGCATGTCACGCCGTTTCTCGTAGATGGCTCTAACCCGTCCTACATCCGTTTGGTCACCTGTAATAGCAGCAATTGCCGCCCGCTGAATTGGAATAAACATACCGTAATCCATATTGGATTTCAGTTTTTTCAGCATAGAGACAACGTTAGCGTTGCCTAGACAAAAACCGATTCGTGCACCAGCCAGTCCATAGGTTTTGGACAAGGAGTTGAACTCGATCCCCACATCCATGGCACCCGGGTAAGCCAGGAAGCTGCCACATGTTTTGCCGTCAAATACAAGCTCGCTGTACGCATTATCGTGCAGCACGATAATGCTGTATTTCTTGGCAAAGGCAATCAACTCTTCATAAAAGGAGTCTGGGGCCATCGCTGTAGTCGGGTTGTTCGGATACGATACCAGCATGAATTTGGCTCGCTCTGCGACAGCTTCGGGGATTTCATGCAGCTGAATAACGTAGTTGTATTCTTCTTTTTGCGGCATGTAGTAGAGCTCTGCCCCCGCCAGAAGAGGACCATCTGCGAACACCGGATAACAGGGATCCGGAACGAGTACAAGATCACCTTCATCCACGATCGAGAGGGAGATATGTGCAAGCCCCTCCTGGGAGCCGAGCAGTGAGCAAATTTCTGTCTGCGGGTCCAGTTCAATGTTATACCGCTCTTTATACCAGTCACTTGCGGCCTGCAGCAGCTCACTTTGGTCGTTGACTGCGTAAATATAATTAGCCGGATCAGCCGCTGCCTCACAGAGTGCATTCATAATATGCGGAGCCGGTGGAATGTTGGGTGTCCCGACGCTAAGATCAATGACGGGCTGTCCCTGTTCCAGCCGGCGACGCTTGATGTCCAGCAGCTTGGTGAAGATGCCTTCACTAAAGTGATTCATTCGTTTTGCAAATTTCATGTTGATTCCATCAGCCTCCAATGCTCTTCGTACGCATATTTATTAATAATAAATGCATAACGCACAAAAGAGAAGAGCAGAGAAGAGCAGAGAAGGCAGAGAGATAATCAGCTTATTTTACCTTGAAGTGACTTAATTCGTCCTGAAGCTTGGCAGACAGCTGATTCAACTCATTGGACAGATCAGCCACCTGTTGAATGCTATCGAGCTGCTCCTGTGTACTTGCACTTACCTCTTCGGTTGAAGCAGAGTTCTCTTCGGTGGTCGAGGAGATAACCTCCAGCGCCTGAAATATTTCGTCCTTGTGCTGATGCACACTGGCTGTACTGTTTGTAATCTGTTGCATGCGGAGCTGCAGCTCCTTCAGGTCCTTGTTAATGGTGTAGAACACCTGCTTGGTATTCTCCACGGACCTCGCGTTCTCTTCAGCAATGTTCAGGCCACGCACGGTATGTTCAACCGATAGAGAGGTTTTCTCCTCGATCACATTGACCTTTTTGTTAATTTCCTCTGTAGCCAGTGCAGTCTGTTCAGCCAGCTTGCGAACCTCTTCTGCCACAACAGCGAATCCTCTGCCATGCTCTCCAGCACGTGCAGCCTCAATGGAGGCATTAAGGGCAAGCAGATTGGTTTGTGAGGCAATTTGTTTCACCGTATCGACAAAGCTGGATATTTCATTCCGGCTCTGATCGATCTCCTGAATAATAGAGGATACAGCCTGAGTTGAGGTATGGTTCTCATCGGACCATCTGGATAATTGTTCTACGACGGCCAGGCCATGACCGCTTTGATCGGCAGAGGTCTGTACCATAGCTCCCATAGCCTGTGCATCGGCGGCAATCTCATCAATCTGGTTTGACAATGAGCCTGTTTTGCGTAAAATATTTTCGGTTTCAATGGATTGATAGTTGGTTGCATTGGCAATCTCGTTAATCGCGGTGGATGTATCATTCATCGTCACTGCGGTTCTTGAAGATATGGATTGCAGGTCATTGGAGGATTGATTGAGAACTTGTGCTGAATTGCCCACAATCTGCAGCATACCCTGAATTTTATGCACCATGGAGTTCAGTCCCTCGGCAATCTGTCCAATCTCGTTCTTGGACTTGATATCGAGTTTGACTGTGAGATCTCCTTGCTCGATCTGTTTGATCTTGCCCAGCAGCTGCGGAATCGTGCGCAACTGACCGCGAAGGGTAATATTACTAATAATTACAAGCAACAAGGTGGCTACAATGAATCCCGCCAGAGTCAAGGTGGTAAACTGGCTGAGCTCCTCCAAAACCTCTTTCTCGGAGATGGTCAAGCCTACCGACCATCCGGTATCTTTGCTGGTTGCATAGCCGATGTAACGCTTTTCCCCATTGTCATTTATCAAGGTGATGCCTGATTCTCCAGCGATCATTTTTTTACCGACTTCAGCCATATCGCCTTGACTCTTCAGGATGTTTTCTTTCAGCACCTTGCTCTCATCCGGATGGTACAGAATTTCTCCGCTCTTGGAGAGCAAAATGGAATAACCTGTGCTGCCCAAAGAATAACTTTTCATAATGTTCGGAATATCTTTAAATGCAATATCGGCTGCTGCAAAACCGATCATATTGTTGTTCTCATCCTTGATTGGATAGAAAATGCCCATAAGCACACTGCCTGCGGCAATATCTATATACGGGTCAGAATAGTAGAGTCCATCGGCTTCTTTCAGCGGCTGATAGTATGGACGCGCCTGAATATCAAAATCAGGTGCAGAGACTACGCCGTCATTTTGAATCCAGAAGCCTTTTCCACCCAGCCCGGCAACCCATGCATCTGCAAACGAAGGCTCAGCCTCCACGATAGCGGCAAGTGTTTCCTTTGTTTCCTCAGCATAAGTGGACGTGGATGCTTCTGCCGCTGAATTGGTTGTTTCTATGTATTGCCTGAATAATTTGTTCGTTGACATTTGTTTGACCAGTGCGCCTTTTTCTTTAAACAGTGCATCAAATTCACTGACAATGGCTTGTGTTTTGGTCTGGAGCATGGATTCCTGCTGATGAACCATGATGTCTTTTGTACTCGTGAACACAAATGTTCCAAGTACAGCGAACACAACGACAATGATCACCAATAATACAATGGACAGCGTATTCGCCATACTGGCTTTGCGTGTCCCCGCTTTTCCCCGTTTTTTTAAAATGTTTAACATATTCCATCTCCCCAGATGTTTAATTAAGAAGCGCTAAACTCCTGAGTTATATGTCGGCATATCATATAGATTTGTGTATATTTTTGTCGAATGAAAAATATTTTAATTCAATTTTGATGTAATTCGCAGGATCGTTCCTTTAATGGAATTCGTTTATAATGAAATGAAATGAAATGAAATGATGGCGTATGATTTAGATATAGACGGAGGCAGGAGGAGGAAAGATGAAGATGACCCAGATTTGGCATGCTTCAATGCAAGGAATGCCCTGGAATGAAGAGAAGATGAATCAGGCCGTTCAGCATTTGCGGCGCAGGGCGACGGTTCATTTTCGTGTCGGTGTGGATACGGTTGAGGATCTGGCCCAATTGGATGCGAAGGTTTTCTCAGCCAGACCCGATCTCATTCTTCACATCTCTAATGCAGATGTCCATGCAAAATACGAATCCAGTTTCCTCGGACGCTTGGCGCAGTTGAAACATGTGTCTGCTTTACAGCTGCATGTTTCCCAGAAGCAGGATTTTAATATTTTAGGTGCAATGAGTCAGATGCTTTTTCTCATTATAAACTCCCCAGCCAAGGCTACGGATTTGAGTTTTATTGAACATTTCACACAGTTAACGTATCTTGAGCTGCATGGGAAATTTGAAAGCCAGACCTCCATCGAGAAATGCAAGTCTCTGGAGACGCTCATCCTGAACTGCCCGGTCGATTGTCTTGACGCATTAGCAGCGCTGCCAACGCTTCAATATTTGTCTCTTGATAACTGTGAGTTGAGAAGCGAACTGGAGATACTGGCACCGTCATCCATCCGTATACTCAAGCTTAGCTCCGTGCGGAAGCTGACAAGTATCCATGGACTGGAACGTATGCCTGGACTGGAATTTCTGCATTTATCCTTGTCCAAGCTGGAGCAATTATGTGATTTCTCCCAAATGCCCCGGCTCAGACAGCTCGAGCTCAGTTATATGAAATCGCTTCGGGATATGGAGTGTTTGTGGACTGCCACAGCTCTTGAAGCGCTGGAACTGAAGGAGATCAATACTGCACTTAAAGCAGAATCATTCGCCCGGCTGTCAGAGCTAGAGCGGCTGCGCCAGATCGATTTTCGCTTCATCGATTTTAATAAAGGGCGCATTGCTGCTATGCGTGAACAGCTCATACAGCAAGGAAAGTCGCATATTCTGTATGAGCATATTCCGGAACAAGATCGAGTACAGTCCATGGCGATCGAGCATATATCCCGATACTTGACATAGAGAATAATGTGAAGGGGATAGCCATCAGATTTAGATTGAAGGCGCAGTATGGATCCAGCTTTCTGCCCTATGTGTTCAGATCGGTAAGCGCAGGCACGTTAATCTCCTTGACACAGGCTGCGTTGGACAGGCTGACAACACACTGTACGATGGACACGATGTCTTGAAGAGGGATGCGTGTCCCGCCGTACTCGGACAATGCACGTTCTGCACCTGCTTCGTACGGGATCTCTGCCGCCAGCTCGCCTGGGTTAATGCATGTTACCGCAATGCGGTCCTTCCTGGTATGTTCGCGTAAAGCTTCTGTGATACCCCGTAATGCAAACTTGGAGGCGACAAAAGAAACCTGCGTGCTGACCGCATTGCTTAGACCGGCGGTTGAGCCAATCACAATAATTTTGCCTGCCGCTGACAGCCGCAGTTGAGGCAGCAGTGCCTGAATACATACAATGGTGGACGTTACGTTGACATGAATCAGCTGTTGAATATCGGCAGGTTCATCCTCATCAAAGGTATAATGCTCCTCGAATCCTTCCTTTTCCCAGATGCCCACGTTATAAATAAGAACATCCAGCGTTTCGCCGCGCAGCTGTTCTGCAATGTGCCGGGCGGCCTGAAGCTCGGAGAGATCCGCCTGAATCCATATCCGCTGCACACCATCGTCCAGCTTCAGGCTTTCCGGCCTGCTGCGAGATACAACCCATACTTTATCACCAGCCTGCGGCAATCCTCTGACAAATGCATCACCCAGTCCTTTACTGGCCCCAAACACAATAAAATTTTTCATTTTTGAAAATCCCCCTTATGTGATCGTTTGTACCAACCCGATTATTAATATGGTATCACCATAAATTTTACTATAAAGGTGCAGTATGGAACATGAAGGTTGAATGAGGCATGTTTCATGTTTCAGATAACAGTACAATCTCTTCTCCCCGCTTCTGTCTGAACGTGATATTATCTCTTCCCCAGGCACACATCACATCGACAATTGTATTGGCTGTTACCCCGTATTCAGTAAGACTATATTCTACTTTCGGAGGCATCTGCTGATAGACATGCCTTTTGACAAGGCCATCGCGTTCCAGTCTTTGAGGTAAGCATCTTACTTCATTGTGTGTATTTTCTTTTGGTCTGGCACAGTGGATAATGGTTCGTATTCAAACATGCAATCTTTTTTTGGAGAAAGGAATGGATCGACGTATGAAAACATTAGTTATTCTGGCACACCCGAATATAGCTGCTTCAAGGGTGAATCAACGCTGGAAAAAGGAGCTGGAGCAGCATGCAGAGGAGGTGTACATTCACGAGTTATATCGGACCTATCCTGACTGGAGCATCGATGTTGTTCGCGAGCAAAAACTGCTGGAGGTGCACGAGCATATCATTTTACAATTTCCGTTCTATTGGTACAGCTACCCGCCACTGCTTAAAAAATGGCTGGATGACGTTTTCACTCATGGCTGGGCATACGGATCAAAGGGAGATCGTCTGCACCGAAAGCGGATGGGGCTTGCCATCTCCATTGGAGACAAAGAGGGAAATTATGCAACAACAATGTCGGTTGGCTTCAGTGTGGAGGAGCTGGTTGCACCCTTCAAGGCGAGTATGAATCATGTCGGCGTTATGGCCTTGCCGCATTATGCTGTCTTTGGTGCCTCGTTTCGGGCAACCGATGAAGAAATTGACCAAAGTGCGAAAGAATATATTCGCTATATCAGGCAGTTCAGAAAGTGAAGATCAAAACCAAAACTAAAATGACCTGGCTCCACGAAAAGTGAAGTCCAGGTCATCAGATGTGGTTGCGTACAGCGTAATTTCATCTGAAGGCTGACTAGGGCGTGTCTTGAAACCTACTGAAGTGCATCTTTTACCGCCTTTTCGCCCCCTGCTGCGTCAGTTTCCCTTGACGTGCCCCGGCACGCCTGCGGAAAACTTCCTGGCTTGGAACGAAAATTCAGCAAAATCTGCTTCCTTCAGAGTTTTCAGACACGCCCTAAAGGCTACTCTATACGGAAAAAGTCGAAGTCGGCATACCCTCCGGTAGATTTGGTCGCATAGTTAAACAATGCGAACCGATAGCCCATAAAGTGTGGCAGCGTGTACGACATTTGCAGTGTGTTGCCAATGGTAGTCCAGTTGGTTCCATTCAGACTGTAAGCAAAATAAGCTTTATCCGTTTGATTCGTAAAATCACATATGACTCGCAGATAGACCTTGTTTTGATTCAAAGGTACACTTGCGACTTCAGTCATCGTGCCCGAGCTGGCATTAACCATGACGATGGATTTGTTGTTGCCGTTCATCTTAACCCCAACAAAACCATATTTGGCCTGGAACGCAGCGAGTCCGGCATAATCTCCGTCCTTCATACCCGCTGTTTCCAGCGCGGTAATGCCCGTGCTTTTTGGACCAATGGTACGCTGTGTCAGCGTATTGCGTGCTTCCAAAATGTTTTTGCTGAGCTTGCCTGTGGTTAAACGCAGGAAGCCTGGCCGCTGGCTCAAGGACCATTTGCTGGCATCAGGGTTGTGATTCCACTGCCAAAATTTTGAGAGACCCAGCGAGCCAGAAGCGGCATTGAATTCATCCGAGCCGTAAATTTTGGTCGTTGGCTGGCCATCCACTGGCAAGTTCATGGTCATCGGGACTTTGCCATTAACTCCGAATACAGGCCAGTTGTCTGACCATGTGACCGGAACCAGATAAGGGATGCGTCCGATGGCTCCGCTATCACGGAACAGCATACCGTACCAGACCCCGGAGGCCGTGTCTACGATCCCCCCTTGGGCAATACCGGAATCTCTTAACACAACTTTTCCAGTATAGGGACCTGTCAACGTATTTGCACGATAAGCAAGCTGGATTCGTCCATCACCTGCCGGCCAGGCAATCAGAAATACATAATACATGCCATTAATTTTCTGGATATGTGCCCCTTCAGCCTTAACGATCATATTGGAGCCGGCGATATTGCTGGCATTCGGAATCAGTACCTGATTCAGTCCTCCAGATTTGACGGCTTTGGCATCCGGTGTTAGTTCCACAATACTGATGTTATCACTGCCGTGCACAAGAAAGGTCCGGTTTCCATCGAAAAGCAGGGACGGATCATGATAATAGCTGTTTAAGGTATATGGCGTCCACGGTCCAGTTTCAATATTGTTCGTCTGGTAGATGTAGGTCCTTCCCGTGGAAAGCGAGCCGAAGGCTACATAATAGGTTCCATTGTTGTAGCGAAGGCTGCTCGCCCAGGAGCCGCGTCCATATTCATTTTGACCATTATTCAAATTCTGCACATCGCCGTTGCCAAGTGTGTCATACACGTAGTTTACAATGCTCCAGTTGACCAGATCGTACGACTTCATGACAGGTACGCCTGGATTCATATGCATGGTGGTGCTGGTCATATAAAAGGCGTTGCCTACACGAATGACGTCACTGTCCGGCACGTCTGCATAAAGCACCGGATTGTTAAAAGTCGCCGCATAGGCGGGCTGATGAGTTAGAGGCAATGCTGTCAACAGCAAGGGAATGGTGAGCAGAAGCGCTCCGATTTTTTTCCACATAACGATGCCTCCCTGAAAGTCATGATCACAAATTATAGAGAGTATTCCAGATAATCAATGTAAGCATCCCAGGTTCCATTATCTGTGGTTACAACGAGCTTTACTTCCTGATTCCCCGTAGCATGTGTGATGTTGGAAAGCGTCTGCACCGTTGATTGTGTTCCGGTAAAATAAAATGAACCTGCCGTTACACCGCCGATCACCAGATCGACACGGGCTGTACTGTTATTGTTGGAAGCTCCTCTTAGAGAGAACTGATGTGTTGGAAAGGCAAAATATTGATTGTAGGCTGCATAGTCATCGTTTGCATACAGCGCAACTCCGTTAAAAGGCGAACTGATCACACCTGCGTATGGACCGCCTACAGTCATATTTTCCGCTTCAATCCGTGTCACAGAAGGGTTCGGGTTAGGATTAGGATTTGGATTTCCCCCTGAACCGGAGGTGAACTGCCAGTAGTCCAGATTGAACAGATTTCCACTACCTGAACCGGTGAACACAAGATAAAGATTGTGAATGCCGGTCGTATTGTTAACGTTGGTTTCCAACTCACGCCAGGTCTGTGCCCCGCCCGTAGATGTTACGTTAAGTGTACCAATCAGGGTGCCTGTCGGACTGCCAAGTCGGAGCTCAATGTTACCATTGCCGGTAGAAGCCACGTTCGCTTTGAATTTGGAAGCTCCTGTTGAGCCGAAATCGACATTGCTTACAGCAACCCAGTCGCCATTATGGATGTTGGTTACGTTCTGATTGGATGTTGGTCCGCCGCTTGCCTGACTTGGCTGTGTATTAATGCCTGCTTGCCAGGCGATGGTTTCAGCTTCCACGCGCACATACGGGTTGAGGTTGGCCGTCTGCGGCACACCAGTCATATTGCCTTGTACCTCCTGAATCGTACCATCTGCATTATGCGTCAGCCTGTTGATGTGTGTGGAACGGTAGCCTTTGCCATCTCCGAGGAAAGCCTTGCTGACCGTTTGTGCATGATATGCGACGTACCATTGATTGTTAAACTGGAACACAGCATGATGGTTGTTGCCGCCAACACCGAAGAAGGTGCCCGGATTTTTGAGGAAATGACCTTTATACGTAAAAGGACCCATTGGGCTGTCACTTACCATATATCCGATCTCACCTTTAGGGTAGGCTGCCGGGTGATTTCCTGCAAAATTGATGCAATACGAATAGTAGTATTTGCCGTTGTATTTATGAATGCCTGAATCTTCAAACATATAAGGGGCATCAATGGTTGTTGCGCTGCCCACAACACTGGTCATGTCGGCACCGAGACGAATGACCCGAGATGTTTTGGGATTGGCGATGGAGGCCGCGTTACTCTCGTTCGGAATGCCGCCCCCAGCATATAAATATGCCGAGCCATCGTCATCCACCAGTACAGCCGGATCGAAGAGCCAGGTTACGCCTGACATTCCGGGTGTTCCGTGAGTTACGAGTGCCCGTCCAATTGGATCAGACCAGGGACCAATTGGGGAGTCTGCCGAGAGTACACCAATGCCTGCACCCGAGTTAGCAAAATACAGGAAAAACTTTTCTCTGCCGTTAACGGTTTTTTTGGCAATCGCTGGAGCCCAGGATTGACTTGCCCAACGGGCAATGCCTTGTCCATTATTGGCATTATTGGCGCCAGCTACTGGAATGTAACCGTGGTCCGTCCAGTTCACCATGTCAGCTGAAGAGATCACACTGATTCTTCCGATAGTACCGTAGTTATTTTCTCTGACAGAGCCATCGTTGTTATACAGGTAGGTATCTCCCGTCATATAAACATAGACCCGATTGTTGTGCACCAGCACATAAGGGTCCGCTCCCAGCTTATGATCAACCAGGGGGTTAGCATTCACAGGTGTTTTGGCAACAGCATTATTGGCTGCATAGCTTGATTCCATAGGCATCATGACAAACACCAGTATGAGGGACATGAGCAGAGCTAAGCGTTTACGAATCATACGTTCGCCTCCATTGGATTAGGATGATGGTACCTTAAAAAGTTGAATTGAAGCGCTTGCAACGATGGAGAGGGTTTTCTTAACAAAGCCTCCTTTCTGAATTAGCGTTTGGATTCGTGCTCAAGATGTGATCTATGGCTCAAGCTGAGTGACCTGCACAAGATGAGAACAACAACAAGGTGGCAGGTGCACAGCTTTAACCCAAAGTAAGAAAGGGAACTGCTGGAGTGTTAATACTTTTAACTATAATCTGTCAGGTTGTTGTTTGTAATCGCTTTCAATAAGATGGTTTAGAAACGGGTGTCGGAAGATTGGAAGGGGTTTTGATGTAATTATTTTTCATATTTTCTTTAAAATGTTTATTGTTTTGACGATATCATATCACATTTTGAAAAGAATACAATCACTTTATAACAAAAAATGTAAAACAAAGTAGAAGCAACAGGGAATACATTTAGGTGCTAACTTCTGAATGTTTATCGTTATACCTCATAATGTTATGATTGGAATCAGGCTGTTATTAGCTCATGGAAGCCTGGCGTTGTATGCCAGGCTTTTAGTTTTTTTGTGATCTATAAACTAGATGTTCCCGACGAATGGTAATAACGATTAATCTCGGTTATGTGAAAGCATCTCTATCGCTTGCCCTGCATGGTATGCAGCAAGATTCCTGGCAAACTGCCGATCGGGGAAGTGTCTGTGAAGAAGCTTTAACCCCCCTGAGGCCAAGGATAAATGATGACATAACCGATAGAATGACAGCCGTGCAGAATCAAGATTTTCTTTTTTAAAATAACGATAATATTCACCGAATCGAAGCTTCAGAAAGCTGTGTTCATGTTCTAGGTCAAAGAACCCTGCACCTTCAATATCAATCAGGTATGGCTGCATTTTATGATCTATTATAATGTGATTGGGTCCGAGCTCATCATGGATGAAATGATGACGGGCACGCGGTTGAATTCGTGATTCCAATTGAGCGAGTTTGTGCAATAAATGGTCATGATTTTCTTTGATCATTGCTATATGTTTGGAGGCATAGAATAAGGCATTTATCGCATCGTCTTGCTTCAACTTAAAGCAGGTGAGCTCTTTTATTTTGTAATCGTTGGCTTTCCCGTAGTGTTCTCTTTCAATTGCATGCATTCTGGATACCATATTACCGATCTCTTGAAATAACGCATGCTTGTCTGGGGTGTCATGATGCTGAAAATAGCTTTCAGCTGAATGCCCCTCAATATACTCGACCAGAGCGAAGTCGAATTCAAATCCGTTTCTGCCATTTCTCATATCATATAAAGCAGGTGTCATTATACCATGATTTCTTAGAAAAACCGTATTCATCGAAAATAGTGAACTGCCGTAAGAGTTTTGGAATGTAGATTCCTTCAGAAGTTCGTCTTGAAAATAGTTGGAAGAAATGTCCCAAATGTAGAGCAGACAGGAGAAGCCATTGGTGAAATTTACTTTATAAATGACTTTTTGAGCCCCGCCCTGTATTCGAGTTTGTTCAGCAGCGTGATAATCATGGCCGAAGACAGAGTGTACGTATTCCTGTAATTCGTGGTGACTAAAGTGAGGATTAGATTTCATTGCGTGACGCTCCTTTTTAAACTAAATTCGCCGGCCAGCAATCTAAATATAGACCAGATCACGCCTGAAAATATAGACTGTTTCTTTGCTTTCTGTTATAGTGTTGCTTAAGGTCTGTACTCTTACAAACAAAATATACATAAGCAGGGGCTGGGCGACTCAATATGTTTGAGTGCACCCAGCCCCTTATTTGTGCTGAAATTAACTGCTTGTTGCGATAAGCCTAGCTGTTCATATCTCACGATTGATATCACCTGCACCTTTAGCTCCCTGTCGTTCAAGCCAAGTAACCAAGTCAGCGAAACCATTTCGCTGGGCTGTATCCAATGGTGTTGAGCCATCCCAGGCAGCAGCCCAGTTCAGTTCAGCGCCTTGCTGGAGAAGGTATGCTGCTGCTGCTTGCTGGCCCCCATGACAAGCACACCAGAAAGATATATTTACTGTATCTGATGGAGCGGAAGAGCTACCTGAAGTCCAAGGATAATATTCCGGTAGTGTCTTTCCTTTAAAATGGTTTTTGATGGCATCGATCTGTCCGAGTGCGGCTGCATGCCAAAGTGCGGTAAGAGCTCCGCGTTCAACCAGACGCCTTGCGGTATTCCACTGTGCAAATGCAACTGCATCGTCCAGCGGTGTTCCCCCGGCAATCACGGCTCCGGATGCTTCAATGTCAGCGCCAGCATCAATCAGAGCATCCAGCGCCTGTACATCATCACAGCTTGCAGCCCAATGCAAGGGGGTCTCGTGATTTGCACCCAGCATGGGGGCGTTAACTTCAGCACCGTATCCAGTCAACATACGAATCGTCTTTGTTACATTGGGAAAATGACCCGGCCAGTCTGTGGCTATATGCAGCAGCGTCCGGGAAACCGTTGAGCAGGCCCCTTTGTTCTGAGGGTTCCGTTCCAGAATTCTTGTTTTTGCCAACCCGGAGTGATCCAATAAAAGCTGTTCCAAAGAGGAAGTATCACCTGTCTGAATGGCTCGTGTCACTCGCAAGCAAAAGAACGTAAAGAAAGTATAATAGTGAGCAGCGTGCCGGCAAAGCTTTAAAGACAGATGCAGCGAATAATTCAAATAGCCTCCTTCTGGAGCCTATTGTTTAACCAGTCCCAGCGTAATATATATCACTCCACGTGATCTATTCACTGATACATACCCGTTTTCTATTGTGCAAGCATGGTGAGGATTTGTTGCTTCACAAGCTCGGGCTGGTCAAGGTATACATAGTGCCCTGATCCTTGAGCAATGACATGAGTAGAATGGTTGGACAATGAAGCCAAATCCAGCTGCATTTCTGCCCATTTCAATTCCATTTCTGGTCCCATACCATGTTCTGTTGCAGAAATAACGGTTAAAGGAAGATCACGCAATGTATCTTTGGCACGCAGCTTTTCAACGTATTGGAAGCTTTTAATGACATCCTTATAGCTTCCCTCAACAGTAAATTGTGATAAATATAATTCTTTAATCTCTTCAGGCAGGGTGGCTAAAATGGCTTCCTCCTGCTTCTCATGAGAGGCGTCGATCAGAACAGCGCCTGCAACTTCATCTGCATAACGGTCGGCAAATGCTCTCACATTCACCCCGCCGAGACTGTGGCCTACCAGTACATACGGCCCTGGAATATTAGCTTTTCGCAAAAGCTTATGTAGTTCTTTCACTTGCTGTTTTGTCGTTTTATCCTTGGCAGTGTCGTCACTAAGACCAAGTCCGGCCCGATCATAGGATACAGTTAACGTTGTTTTGGAAATCTCGGATTGCATATCAGACCAGACGGATGAATCATCACCATACCCGCTAATGAAAACAACGGTGGGAAGAGAGGTTTTTACGCCCTGAATCTCAGCATATAAAGAAACACCTGTGCTAACTTCATAAAGTCCGCTTGAGCCAACCTGATTCGGCTTTGCTTCTGCGAAGGGAGCAATACTAAGAAAAATCAAACAGACACTTAGCAATAATGAGAAATAACGATTCATCGCAAAAATTCCTCCTAAATTTATAATATAATAACTATATATTTACAATAAAAAGTCTACTACAAAACACCAATAATTGTAAGTGAATAGTTTGTGTCTACGACAGGAGGACGATTATTTAGCATTTATAAAGACCATAAAAGAACATAAAAAAACAGGCTACGATGTCATCATCATAGCCTGTCGGTTTGTGTAATTCGCATTAAGTTGTAAAATCAATCACCATGCTGACTCGATCCCCAATCTCTAGACTTGTCACGCCTTCCCCTACCTTAATGACTTTCCCAATCCCTTCATGCCCAAGCACCCTGCCTGTAACATCACCGAAATCGCATTTTTCACGTGTAAGTCTGTGTGGAACACGCCGCAATATTCCATCTGAACGAGTGCTTCTCCATGATTGAGGGGCGCAGCTGTTTTTCCTCTACACAAACCCTTTTATCCTTTGTGACGATGGCTGCCTTCATGTGGGATTCTCCTTTAATAGCGAATGGCATCAATTTATTATTGGGTCCAGGATGTCCCAACCATCTCATAGGATTTGAAGCTGTTTGTAAAAATATGCAAATGTTCTTCACTCCATGTCGGTTAAGCTTTTCACAACAAATTCAAGCTGGGCTTCCAGCGAAATGGGATCACTGAACACGAAGCCGCGGCTATCTTCCCTATAAACATGCTGGTTGCGCACAGCAGGAAGACTCTCCCAGATCGTACCTTCAAAAATTGGAGCAGCACTTTCATCACCTGTCCAGCCACTAATGAAAATGTAATCCCCTGCGTATTGGGGCAACAATTCAAGAGAGAGTTTGGCCCAGCCCTTACCGCTATCAATGGCCTCTTTTTGAATGATAGGGGGAGCCTTTAGATCAAACTCTCCATAGATGATATCTCCACCTCTGCCGAAGCTGCCATAGGCATAAAATTCTTTGGCACTTCCTGAATCAAAGATGGACACGGTACGATCACCAACCGCTTTTCTCACCAGTGGCTTGTATTTAGCAATCTTGGCATCCCAGTCCGCAATCCAAGCTTTTGCTTGTTCTTCTCTGCCTGTCATTTTGCCAAACTCGATCAATTGCTTACGAAAAGGAACTCCGTATTCAACAGCAACGGTCGGTGCAATTTTGGACAGTTTTTCAATGGCTTCTGCATCATTCCAAACCACGATTAAATCTGGCTGCAGCTCCATTATTTTCTCATAAGGCACGTCATTGCCTATGTTTACAACATCATTGAGTTTCCCTTCCGTATAACTGTTGAAAGATTCATCTCCTGCTCCAACGGGTTTAATGCCAAGTGCTAACAAATGCCCGGTGAATGCCCCTGCTACCATAACGACACGTTGTGGATTTTTGGGGATTTTTACTTCGCCGTTAATCGCATTGTAAGTAATCCATTCAGAAGCGCTGCCCGTTGTTGTGCTGGACGTTGTATTTGTACGTGCAGAAGTATTGGTGGCGCTGTCACTTGCTGAAGTTGTGCTTGCTGGTTTGGAGCAGGCGGTGACCAAAAGAGTCAGACATAACAGCAGCGTAATGCCGACAGGTAATTTGCGTTTAAACATTCGTAAATCTCCTCTTTCATCGTTTTGATAATGATTCTCAGTGCTGTTCTCAATATAACGACGAAGTTTACGAGGGGCAATGGATGATCCGAGCTTTATGATAGGATCATTAGCGCTTTTTTTCTGTGAGCGTGTTTCACTTTTATATTGTTTTGGCGTAATTCCAGTATGCTTTTTAAATATGCGAATAAAGTAGGAGACGTCTGGATATCCGACACTTGCTGCGATTTCCTGTAAAGACAAGCTGGTTTGAAGCAGCAATTTTTTAGCTTTAGTGACCCGAACACTTATCAAATAATCAATAATACTTGTGCCGGTTTCACGCTTGAAGCATTTTGACAGATAAGCACTGCTATAGTGAAAGGTGTGGGCGAGCGTTTCCCTGGTTAATGGCTCAGCATAGTACTCCTGGATGTAATTTATGAGCTGAGATGTGAGATTGGGATAGGTGGTATGGACCTTCTGCTGATCCATTTGTCTGAGCAATTCATAGGTGAATTGATAAAACATTGTTTTGACATGAAGATGCTCTAATCGCTTGGTTGTATGCCATTCGCTAAGCATCTGTTCAGCCAGTTTGTATAAGATAGCAGGGTGGAGAGGAATAAAGCCATACTGAACGCGGAATGGCATATGTGGATCCATATGTCGAAGGACCCGCAGATCCACCGGGTTGGGCAAGAAAGCCTTGTACAGAATCAGATAATAATGAAAGGCATCACTGGTCAGGGTGATATCCAGACGAGTACCTTTTCCTCCATGTAATATATAAAAAGGTTTGGAGACATGTTCAGTACCATCTAAAGTTACCGTTGCACTGCCATGTGTTACGTACAGAAAGGCGCTTGCTGGAAACAAATAAGGAGAGTGCCGATCGCCAGCTTCTATTGTAATGTGTCGTATATCCATAATGCTTAATGCTGCCCGATGCCAGATTAACAGCTGTTCTTGTGTATCTATGGTTGCTTTCAATGGAGTGGCTCCCTTCCGTAAAACTGTAAACCCATTCTTGATTGGACTATAATCTATTTTCATTGCTTACTCATGATTTGAACAGGATATTTTCTCCACATCATAAAAGGGATCAATTCATACCCCACAAAGATGTAGGCTCCTGCCTTTTCATAATTAATCCTCTTCCTTGGTGATGGATAATCGTTAATTATCCCCTGTCTTTTGTCCACACGGCTGGTTTAGTGAATGAATATGACTATTATGTGATCTGGAATGTCAAAAATGCTAGAGTAAAAGGTTCACAAAAGGGTAACGATTGGATTAGTGATTCGGGCTGTTGTAGATGCATACACCGGGTAGTGGAGCACGAAAAATCAGATAAGAACATCTAGTGGAGAAAACTTCTTGAAAGAAGGGAATATAGCGATGAGCTTTTTATCTACAGGGCCAATTGAAAATAATTCTGTTAATGGTGTAAGACCGACTCAGACAGTAACGGTCAGAATTGATAATCGCAGCGATGTTATAGTCTCCAATGTACAAATACAAGGGTATTATATGAGTGGCGGGTTGAGAGTTCTGTATATCAATGAATCTTTTGACATTGCGCCAAATCAAGTGATAACGAACAACTACTATGCTAATTTGGATGCGTTTGAATTCACGTTCACTACAACAGCAACCGCTAATGATCCCGTTCAAGTATCTGTATGGGGGAAAAGCAGCACAGATTCCTTGGTAACAGCCCATCGTTTGGTTTCTGCGGAATTGCTGGGCGAAATACCTAGTACCGCTGGAGTTACAGGTGCAACAGGTTCGACAGGTGCAACGGGAGCGACAGGTCTGACGGGAGCAACCGGTGCAACGGGAGCGACAGGTCTTGCAGGTGCAACCGGTGCAACGGGAGCGACAGGTCTGT
>NZ_JACHKG010000004.1:82137-383609 GCF_014203995.1 Paenibacillus sp. JGP012
CGGTGCAACGGGAGCGACAGGTCTGACGGGAGCAACCGGTGCAACGGGAGCGACAGGTCTTGCAGGTGCAACCGGTGCAACGGGAGCGACAGGTCTGACGGGAGCAACCGGTCCTGCAGGAGCCACGGGTTCTGGAGCAATTATTCCTTATGCATCAGGGCTTCCAGTTTCGTTGACTACAGTTTTAGGGGGGCTGTTGAATACCTCCAGCTTGGTTGGTTTTGGCAACAGTGCGACTGGAATAACGGTTAGTGGAGGAATCATTGATCTCACAGGAGCTCCGGGCACCTTGCTTAACTTTGCTTTCTCGGCATCGCGTGCTGGGACAATTACTTCATTGGTTGCTTATTTCAGTACGACAGCTGGACTTAGCTTAGTCGGATCTACAATAACCATTACAGGACAATTATTCCGTTCTACGACACCTGATAATACCTTTACGGCTGTACCGGGTGCAGTTGTAACGTTGACTCCAGCGTTGACCGGCGTTGTGTCACTAGGCACAATTTCCAGTGGATTAACCACAGGTTTGAGTATTTCGGTAGCTGCCGGTGACCGCCTGCTTATGGTCTTCTCAGCATCAGTGACTGCCGGGATTGATGTGACTTCAACCATTGCCGGATATGCAAGCGGTGGTCTTACTATCACTTAACGAAATTTTGCGATATATTTAATCACCACATAAATAGGGCCTCTTGTTATTACAGCGAGAGGTCCTGTTTATGTGGGAGCAAGCCTTGGGAGATGACATGATCAGCCTGATTGGACAATGATCTAAATCCTGCTGCATTTGAGCCCATTTACTTTCCATTTCTGCTCTCATTCCATGCTTCGTGGCGGAAATAATGGTTAATGGGAAAATTCCGTAATATCATAAAATCAGAAAAAAGGCTGTGGCCTGACGTATCTTGAGCTTTCTCAACCCAAATCTCATTTCGTGTGACAGGGGAGGATGCTAGAGTAACCTGAACTCCTTTTTGCGTTCTATTCAACCCTCGTCGCAAACGCATTCCTCTCATAACTGATTCAGTCGGTCCAGCTCACTTCATTTCGTTTGTTCAAATCTCTGAAGAAGGATCATCAAGTTTACTAAATGGATCTAAGTTTACACGCTCTATACATGTTAATTATATTTACATGTATTTATAGTTGTATAAGGATTTTCTTGGTATACGTCTTAATTATGTTATTTTTTATAACAATAAAATATTGTTGTAAATATATTTATATATTATTATCTACTTGTGTTAGAAAATATTACATAACATAGAAGGGCGTGATATGTATTAACCGAACCATTAGGAAATTTGGGGTTTCAGTAGGGATTATAAGTATGTTTACATTTGCTCTACCTTCAGTGGGCTTTAGTATGCCGCTACAACCAACAACCATCGATAAGGTAGAAGGTGATTATTATGTAACGTCTGCGATTGAGAACATTCGCTGGGGATCACTGCCTAATCGAGACAGCTCTCCGATTCTTACTGTACCATCAGGAAGCGCTGTAACATTTGATACGGTATCGCATGAGGGACTGATCGAGGATCAAGGGAGAAATCCAGTGGAGTACTTCGGCAAATTCGGCATCTCCCCCGATGGAGTGTTGGATGATGCGAAGGCAATTGCGGCTTCTGCGATTAAGCATGATTATGTAAAAGACGGACCTCATATTATCACTGGGCCAGTAGCGGTTGAGGGAGCGATGCCGGGAGATGTTCTTAAAGTAGAAGTCCTTTCGTTGCAAACTCGAGTTCCGTATGGTGTCATTTCTAACCGCCATGGTAAAGGTGCCCTTCCTAACGAATTTCCAGAAAATACAGGCCCGCGAGAGGGAGCTAGCGCAACAAAACCGGAATTATATAATAATGTATCTATATTTACGCCTATTGAAGAAATCAACGGCAATTGGTATGGTTTATTACCAACAAAAGCTGGCAAGAAGGTACGTTTTCCAATTAACCCGTTTCTAGGTGTTATGGGGGTTGCACCAAATACCAGCGAAGTTGTGAGTTCTATTCCGCCTATTGAAACAGGAGGGAATATGGATATTAATGAGCTAGGTGTTGGTTCAACTATTTATTATCCGATTCAAGTTAAAGGCGGGTTATTCTATACTGGAGATCCACATTTTGCTCAAGGAGATGGAGAAGTAGCGTTAACTGCATTGGAAGCTTCCTTAAGAGGGACAGTTCGGTTAACGGTGTTAAAGAAAGGTGATCCATCAATACCACATCGTGGAGAATTCACGCAGCCCTTTGCTGAAACAGAGGATTATTGGATTCCCGTTGGACTGGACCCTGATTTGGATGAAGCGATGAAAGAATCAGTACGTGAATCGATTCAATTCTTATCCGATAAGCTTGATATGGATAGAAGTGTAGCTTATGCGTACCTATCGGCCGCAACGGATTATGAAGTATCTCAGGTGGTAGACCGAACTAAAGGGGTTCATGGACTCATTCGAAAGACCGATTTCCTTGAATATGTTGACGTTGCAATGAATGTAGGTGGTACGTTAATCAAACCGGTTGTTCATAACAATGAGTTCTACGTACCGATTCGAACAATTTCGGAGCTATTGGGCGGTACAGTAGTGTGGGATAATAAGTCGCGTACAACACAAATCAAATTAGGCGCAAAAAATATAAGTGCTCAAATTGGTTCAGATGTGTATTCAATTAACGATAAACTAGTGTTCAATAGTAAAGTGCCAAAGATTTTAAATGGCGAAACCGTAGTTCCGGTTTCCGTTATTAATGAAATACTGGGTGCTTATGTAAACTGGACGACGATCGACAAGACGTTAACGGCAAATGTATCGTTAAGTAAAAAGCAATAATAGATTTCATTATTCAACCGTGGTGGACCGGTGTCCATCACGGTTTTTTGTTATGATGAATCGAAAAAAGCTGCCACCTGTCTACGATGGGTAAGAGGAAGTCGTTGAATGATGCGTATTTAGGAGATTTGCATACATTGCAGTAGATAATTGCTCAGTAGCATCTAAAGCCACCTTTGCACTGCCATGGGTTACGTACAGAAAGGCGTTTGCTGGAAACAAATTTTCTCCACATCCGAAAAAGAAGCCTGAATGAACGGTTTTTTAGCATTTAGTGAATCACGTAAATTTATTTTTATCCTACATATAACCTTTTGCTGTACTTGTCCATCTAATTTAATAGAGGGCCCTCAGAAGGAGTGAAATTCGTGCATCAAACTATGGAGCAAGAAGTCAAAAGAGCACAGCAGGGGGATCGTGAAGCTTTTATTCAGCTATTCCGGAGGCTGGAGCCCGAGCTGTACAGTTTGGCAAAATCCATTGTGGGACGGGATGAGGATTGCGCGGATGCTCTTCAGGAAACGACACTGAAAGCATATAAAGGCATAACCGGTTTACGGAATACAGCTTATTTTAAAACATGGCTTATTCGCATTCTCATTAATGAATGTAATCAGGTGCTACGTATGCGCAAACGAACCGTTGTCATGGCGGAGCTGCCTGAGCAGACTGAAACACGCGGAAATTTAACACATTTTGTAAACAGCCGGCAGCAAGATTTAAGGGAAGCTGTAGAGAATCTGGACGAGTCGCTACGTTTGGTTATTCATCTGTTCTATTATCAGGATTTGCCGATCAAACAAATAGCGAGTGTTCTGGAAATGTCGGAAGGTGCTGTCAAAGCACGATTACACAGAGCACGCGGGGTGCTTGCGAAACAAATGAATTGGAAAGGGGAGAGTGCGATTGAATCAACGTGATCTTGATCAGGAACTGCGGGAATTGGGTAAAGCGAATACGGGGAAGGTACCCGACATGATTCGCCACCGTCAGGAAGAGGTCTATGCCGCACTGGAGGCTCTCCCGATGCAAAAGCGCAGTCACCACCGTAAAAAGTATGTTCGTTCTGTGTCCCCGGTTTACCGGTTCCTTTTGACAGCTGCAGCGGTGATGATTGTTGCCATAGGCAGCTTGATTGGCAGTGCAGCTGTATCACCAGCCATAGCAGCATCACTGCAAAGTGTTCCACTCATCGGCAGTCTGTTTAAGCTGGCCGCCGACGACTTAGGCCTGCAAACCTTGGAGGAGCGCGGTCTTGCAGATGTCGTGGAAGCCAGCGCCACCCATGATGGAATTACTCTCCGTATTCCAGAGCTTGTCTACGATGGCATAAGGCTATCCATGATAGTTACTCGTGATGGAGAAAAACGAAGTGGCGGTATTCTTGACCAAATTTCTACGGGAAACGGAACAAAGCCCAAATATCCTAAAGGAGCCATTCATTCCTTTGATGCGCAGATCGATGGACGTCCCATCGATCGGCAGGACAATGGATGGAATATGGGTCTTAAAGCAAAACGCACATCCGATCCAAATACAGCCATTTATGAATTAACACCACGTTCCGCATCGCAGCAGTTCACATCAGCACTTCCAGATGCATTTACGCTGATAGTTCAGATTGGTCTGGAGGGGATTGAAGAGCCATTTGTGATGGAACTTCCAGTACGTAAACAACAGGCCAAAGTCATGTCCACCATTCAGAAGTCGAGAGAATGGAGAGGCCACAAGCTGACCTTAAATGAAATCCAGTTCACACCGATTACAACCCAAGTGTTGTTAAGTGTTGATTCGGATGATCAGGAATGGCAGCATCGGCTATGGTTTGAACTGTGGGATGACAGGGGCAATGTGCTGGGTTTCATTGGTGGATATGGTGCGCATGAAACCGGCTACGCAGGAGAGCTTCGTTATAATGTGCTGTTTGAACGTATGGCAAAGGCTCCTTCATTGATCAAACTGAAAGCTTTTTTGCCTGAAATGGAGGAGCCTTCATCCTCTTCAGGAAGCTTCAAGCTAAACGAGCGCGGGGAAGTCATTAAAAATTATATCAACGAGCTGGAGATCACCGTTCCGGTGGACCAAGCAGAAATACAGAAACTATACGAGATTAGAGGAGACGATAAACCATGAAAAACGCATCTAAAATTATGGCGGTAACAGCATTGGCAACAGGATTGTTAGTTGGAGGCGGGGCTTGGGGATACCAAGCAACAACGGTTGATGCCGCGGCAGCTCAGGCTACTGGAGAAAAAGGGAAGAATGCGATTAAAGCGGACGCGGTTCGAGTGACTCAGAGTGGAATTACGCTTGAGGTGAAAAAAGCTGTGTTTGACGGAAACTTGATTGATATTTCGATCGACCGGACGGGCAAGGGACTAAAGAACAGCTTCGTGTACAACGGTGCAGGAGATGAAAGCAAGCCTATGGATGAAGGGACTCTTGAGTCTATTGACGTTTATATTAACGGAAAATCTATTATGGAGCTTGGTGGAAAAACTCTTGGGCAAAGGCCTAACCTGGGGTGGGGGCCTGGAGATCATTCTAAAAGTGTTCGTGTTAAAATTACGGATCCTTCATGGTTAGGCGGCAAAGGCTACACTTTTCCAGAGAAGTTTCAGCTTAAACTAAAGGTAAAACTTGCAGGGGTGGATAAACCTTACATTGTTGAACTTCCAATGCAAAAGACAGCAGACAAACCAGTGGTGCTAACAGACAGCTTGACCAAACAGGCTGGGAACATAACTCTTGAGCTTGGTAAAATAAGTCTTACATCAACTTCAACTCGTATTCAACTGATTGGAAAGGGAGATACAACAGAGCAGCTTTCTCGTATTCTGTATGAGTTTGTGGATGACAGCGGCCGTCAGCTGGATTGGTGGACAGCATTTGGTACAGATGTAAACAATAAAGAAAAATCACTATATAACGACATCGTGTTAACTCCGATTCATGGTGATGCTAAATCGATAACCATCAAACCGTTTTATCCCGAGATGGAAGTACCTGGTGAAACAAGTGGCGCGTATAAGCTGGATGCTAATGGGGAGATCGTTAAAAATTACATTGAAAAACTGGAAATGAAGGTTCCGTTAAAGTAAAGTTAATAACGATAGATTAACTTTGGAAGCCAAACGAAGTTTATAGCCGAGTTTATCAGGTTATGACCAAAAGCCCGCGAAAAACGCGGGCTTTTGTTATATCTAATATGCTGCTTAACTTTCGATGATAATTCTGTCCAACTTGAGATTAACCGGATGTGCCAACGTATCTCCAACCGGGCACTTGCTCTCCAGGAATTGTACAAATGCTTCAACCTGCTCTGGAGGAGAATCTGTTTTGATGCGGAATGTATACCGAATATCGGAATAGCCCGGACGCACCTCTGATTTGTCGAAAAAGCCATCCAGGTCAATATCGCCTTCTACATCTACAAAGAAATCATTGAGGTTCACCCCGAATTTAGGCGCATATACCCTGGCTACGATCGACTGACATGCTCCCAGCGAGGCCAGTAAAGCTTCCACCGGATTCATGCCGGTATCGGTTCCACCCAAGCTTTTGGGCTCGTCGATAATAAACTCGAAGTTTCGGGATGCTACTTTCACTTGAACACCGTTTTGCAGATGAGCAGAAGCTTTAAACGTTTGGAGGGCAGCCATTTGTAGTCTCCTTTAGTTGGTTTATTAATACTGATTTTATTCATAGTTTTCCGCTATGGTTATATTAAATTGAACTGCTCGCTCTGTCAATCCTCAATTTTCCATTAGGTTGATCTCGGGAATAACGCAAAAAACCTTATACTGGTCTTTAAAGCTGCTTAGGCGGATATTCAGTGTGTTTTGCTACAGTTCATATCCATGATTGGAAAATAAGTATTTAATTCGAGATAAATGCTAATTAGATGAGAAGCAGGTTATCACCAAAAACCACCCCTGTCCCGCAAAATCAAGGGAGAGAGGTGGTTACATGAACGATATTTAAATCCTTAGATTAATGATTTTTTAATTTTGCGTAAGATTGATGATTTTTAATTCAGTGTATCATCGGTACAGCTTCAGCTCAGCAATAGACCACCACCACTCGGCGTTGTCCGTAGTCAAAGCAATTTTGACATATCGTGCCTTCTGGTTCGTGAACATCACTGAAATTACAGGGTCTGTTCCCGAAGCTTCTGAGACCGGATTCCATTGCTCACCATCCGTTGAAGTAAAGATTGCAAAACTACGGGCATAGTCATTGGTGCTGCTGCCTGAGTCCATCGTTAACCGGCTGAAATTCTGGATGCTTCCCAGATCGATCTGAATCCACTGGTCTGCTTGTTGTCCCGATGCAGAGGTCCAGCGTGAGTTCAGATCATCATCCAGCAGTGCACCAACGTCTTCCGACGTGGAGGCTGTAGCTGTCCAAGACGTCCGATCCAGTTCGGTAGGCAACAGATCATCCTGTTCCCCGGGTGCCCATGGTTTCTGATCGGCAGTATAAACTGCGATTTCAGCTACAGACCACCAGTGAGAATCCGTTCCGGTCTGAACGATTTTGATATAGCGGGCCTCATGAGGAGCGAATGCAATGAAGAGCAAGGCATGTTTCCCTTCACCCGCAGCCACAGCTTTCCCCCAATCCATGCCATCCAGAGAGGTGTATACTTCGTAACCACGAGCATAATCCTCACTGTTGTGTGCACTATCCAGTACAATCCGGTTCACTGTCTCTGAATCGCCCAGATCCAGCTGAAGCCACTCACCGCCTGTTTGTGCCTTACCGGAAGTCCAGCGAGTTTGGTTCGAGCCGTCCAGGATCGTCGTTGCCGCTTCCTCATCGGAAGACGCTGTGACGGACCATGCATTTGGCAGCAGACGTTTTTGTTTTCCTGTTCCATAGTGATTAACAAATAGCTCAGAGACCGACCACCATTGATCGGATTCACCCGTCTGCATGATCTTCACATAACGTGCCTGCTGCTCAGGGAAGGTGATGGAGAGACGTCCTGACGCTCCTTCACCTCCGGCAATAGAGGTTCCCCAGTTTTGCCCGTCATCGGAAACGAAAATGCGATATTGCCGCGGATAGTCATCCTTTGCGTTCCCAGGGTCCAGCTCTATCGCGTCAAAAGCACTCGTTTGACCAAGATCAACCGTGAGCCACTGTCCGCCGGTTTGCTTTCGCCCGTTCGTCCATAGTGTCTCTTGTTTTCCATCCAGCATGTTAGCTGTGACATCCGTTCCTTGAGTAGAGGAAGCGGTCACGATCCAGGTTGACCGATCGGGCAGCGGGGCTGGAGCTGGATTTGGGTGTTCAGGTGCTTGGTCCAATTTTCCGAATCGGGCGAGCTTGAGTTCTGAAATGGACCACCAACTGTCTGCGGGCGCAGTCAAAACAATTTTGATATAACGCACGGTCTGCATCCCCAAATCGACGGACAAGCTCGGAGATGAGCCTGTTCCCTTTGCAATTGGCTTGCTCCAATTCTCATCGTCCTTCGAAACGTAAACTTCATACCCGTGGGCATAATCACCTCCGCTGTTGCCGGAGTTCATGAAAAGAGTGTCCATCATCTGTTCGTTGCCCAGATCAATATGGAGCCAGTCTCCGGGCTGTTGTGTTTGTCCCGATGACCAGCGGGTAGCCAAATCTCCATCTATCATGCGTTCCACTGCTTCCGAACTGGAAGAGGCGGTAATCGTCCATGTGCTGCGATCCAGATAAGTGATACCTTGTGAAGCATCCGGCTGCTCGACTACGGTATGCTCCAATGGATTGACCTTCACTTGAGCCTTCGCATAGACAGTAGCTGAACCCAAAGCTCCGCTTGTATTATAAAAATGAACCGTTTTGGCGGTATCTGATGGATTCCAGATTTGTGCCGTGTAGACGCCATCCTTTTCGTATACGGTTGCCGCGGGAGAATCAGCCCAAATATCCATTGTGCGTGTTCCTGTAGATGCCATACTATGCATGAACCAGTAGGCGTTAAAGACTTCGTTTTGCTGCATTTCTTTCGTATCCCACTTCGCAAGAGCAGCCTGCGGGTCCCCGATGGATTGGAAGGGCCAGATGATGTGCTGCCATGTGTGCTCCTGCTGACCACCAAGATCCTTGATCAGACCGTTGTATAGTGCCGCGGTATTCTTCGGATCACGACCATAATAGGTCATCCACTCTGCGGGCGGCAGCCAGTGAATGCCGTAAATATGCTCGGCCTCGTTGGAGAAGTACGTACCATACAGGTAAGCACTGCCGTATACATGCCCTACGGTAGCGTGTTTGTATCCTTCCAGCCAGTTGTCCCCATCATAGTTGAACCAATATTGCTCGGCTGCTTTTTCCTCGGTGACAAAACCCCAGATACCTGCATCGCGATAGGCTTTGTTCCCCGTTACTTCGCCCCACATATATTGTCCGACCCAACTGAACAGAGCTTCACCTGCAGCTTCCTGATTGTTTCCGCTGCGATTGTCGGCGTAACCGCCCGCCCAGGAATGACCTGAATAAGGATCAAAATTACGCATCCATGGGAATTGATCGTCTGTGTGCGAAGGATTGGCATAATCCCGGATTAGCAGTTCAACCATATCGCCATAATCCTGTAGAAAAGCTGGATCATACATAGCCAGCACCGCAGATGCAAAGACGTAATAGCCATACGTAAAATGATGATCCGTCAGCCCGGTATTGACCCCGAACCCGCTTCCATAAGGGAAGATCGTTCCCCATTGCTCCGAGTAATAAAAATAATAGGAGTGCAGACGTTCATCCGGTGAATAGGTGTACCAGTCGGTCAAAATGCTTCTTAACAGGGACAGGTAGTGGTCCCGACGTTCGAGATCCCCAAGCTGATCGCTAATGAGCACACCCAGTGCAAGCGGATGAAGTTTTTTCCCCTGCCAGTAAGGATCCTCACTCATTACATTGCCTGAAGTATCTGCATCAAGCTGATCCAGATAACTGATTAACTGTGCGCGTGAGTATGTCGGATCATCCGGCTCCACAAATTGCGGAATAATGCCGTAGAAACGATCCTGTGTCGTAAAGCTGTTGCCTTCGCTCACTTTCATCAGCCCGCGAATAGAAGGGTAAGTGAGCTCCGTGAGTGGAGTTGATGCAAGTTTCCACTGGTGCGGGAACAAAGCCATTAATGTGCTCGCGGAAAAGTTGGCACGCTTCGTTTGTGTAACGGAATTGAAGGTCGTTGTAACTTGAGAAGTGCTCTCATTATAGTTGTAATCAACCTTCGTATCCGTCACAAAAGCATAGGCATGCTGATAATAGTATGCTAATTCTGACGCGGACGGCAGGGTAGCCAGCGATAAATAATTTTCATCTGATCCCAGCTTAATCTTAAGAGTATTGCCAAGCTTTATAACTGTGGTTCCTTCTGGTGCATAAAGACCGTAGTTTCTTGTAAAGGTTTGCGGCGAAGGGGCTCTGTCCTGATTAGTGACTTCTATACCGATATGATCACCTGTCCATGATTCCGCGTCCTTCAGCACAATCTCACGGTTTTGATCATCAAAGAGACGTGTGATGTTCGGTGAACGGAGCAGGATTGTGTCCGGGTTCTCAAACGTGTTGTACAGAAAAGGGGAGCCTTTGACAAAGGTTGTATCGACCTTCGCCGTGTCATCATCACTCATAATGATGTTTGCGGAATAATCCCCGTATCCTGCGACCTTGGTATTGACCTTGGCTGGATTCATATTGCTTGTTGTCAGGATAAGGTCAGCTTCACCATCGGCATCCATTGAGTTGCCGTCAGCAGATAGGTATCCCGCACCGGGATTCAAAATATGAAGCCCCTGCTTGGTGTATCGATTTTTGAACGGCAGTGTGACCAGACTGTTTCCATCTCCTAAATCCGAAACGAGAATCGATTGCCACCAGTCATTGGATGGAATCGGGGCGGTGATGTCAGCTGTGCGATTTTTCGGGTTTTTCGGCTGCAGCATCGTGATGTCGTTAATGGCATAACTGCCAGCCCCAACCTGTACTGAGCTCATATCTGGGATAGTCGGAATGGTGTAGACCGGTTTTTCATCCCCTTGAATATACTCATATACATCAAAGGCATACAGTGAATATCCGTTGGTTGTACCTCGGCCAAGCCCTGCGAGCTTGACATATCTGGCTTCTGAATATACATGGATGTCATCACGTCCACCATTGCTGTGTAACTCCCGATACAGCGTAGTCCATTGCTTTGCGTCGTTGGATACCTGAATGTCGTAAGCACGTCCAAACGCATTTTCCCATTGCAGCGAAATTTCTCCGATTTCCTGACGCCTGCCAAGGTCCACAACAATCCATTCCTGATCCTTGTATATGGAAGACCAGCGTGTACCTGGATCACCATCCGTCACATTGCGCGCTTCATAATCGCGCTTCTGCATTTTGGCCTTGTCTTCGGCGGAGCGGCTAGGTTCGTCAATCTCTTCCGATGACGCCATGACCGATTTACCAAGAGCAAGGTTGGCGGCAGCCGGTTTTGGAGGAGGGTTTGCTCCACCCGTTCCATACACATCGAACGCGTACAGAGAAACACCATAGGCTTGCTGTGCCCGTTCATGACTGAATAAACGCACATATCGTGCATCGGCGGAAACCTCTACTTCCGTCAAACCGCCTTGACCCTTCGTTGTGGAGTATACTTGCTCCCAGTTAACTTCGTCATCCGACACTTCAAGGTCGAAAGCGGATGCATAAGCATTTTCCCACTGAACCGAAATGTTCGAGATGGAAGCTACTGCGCCCAGGTCAACATAGACCCACTGAGGGTCCTGCTGCCATACACTTTCCCATCGGGTATCTTTGTTTCCATCAACGGCATGATCGGCTGTATTTCCACCAAGGGATGAGGAGCTATACACCGGTCTGTTCAGGGATAAGAGATATGACCCTTCTGCTGCAGCGTTCGCTGCCTTGTTTGGCCATAGCGGCAAGCTGCTAACCAGCAATAGCATGGATAACAGCAAGTTCACGCAGATGCTGCGTTTGTTTCGTTTGTGACTCGTTCGTCCCTTCATGTCTTCTTCTCCTTTGTTAGTTCCTGCCTTACCACCAGACAGAACCTTCTCTGTTTCCTAACAACCTGTTATATGTATTATTCTGTTCTCCCGTGCTACATTTCTGAGATCGATTTCAGGATGTAAACACGGGATATGCGGATGTTCATTTGTTGTATATCGAACATTTGCAGTGGATTATAAAGCTTTTTTAATCGTTTTCGTAGAAAAGGAGACATATGTCCTACAGGAGGTAAGCGTGGTGTGCAACTATGAAATGCCGAATTGGGATTACGGTCCGATAGCGAAAGAATGTTTTCTTTCGTGCTGTAGGAACAAATATCACAGGAATCAACTTGCGAAGAACTTCACTCTTTTTGGGGGAGAAACGCGACCAAATGACTTTATAAATTACGTGTAATAATGTAATGTCGATATGAGGGAGTGTGAAAAAATGGATATTCAAAAAGCCACGGAAGAAAAGCTTGAACGTAAAATGCAAATGGGAGTTCCGATTGATGAAACGATTCTTGAAGGTCTTATACAAAAGAAGTTACTTACCGAAGAGGCAGCTCAGCGTTTATTAGCTCAAAAAAATGATCTAAATAAAGAAATTAGAAAAAATGTCGTTTCCGTTCGTATTACAGATGATGTTATCAATATTATTGATGATTTAATTACAAGTGGACATGTAAACAGCCGATCTGAAGGAGCTTCATACTTAATAATGTTGGGAGTCAAAAGTCATTATTCTTTTTTCAATGAACTTTCAAAAGAGGTCACAGTAATTGAAGAACAACGAAAAAAAATTAAAAATCTCATTGAAAGCTCACTAATTTTTTCAGAGACATCTCCAAATAGCCAACTTATCGAATAAAATCAATTTGGATTTAAATTGATTTCTTCAAAACGGCGAAGGTACGAAGACTCAATCACTAACTTGATGAAATGCAGCTTTAATTTAATGAAATATAGCTTTAATTTCGTATATCTGGCTTCTCCAGCCCGTTATGAAAATGAGCTGGAAAAGCCGCCTCCAATTCAGTACGCTCGCGGAATCTTGGTACATTTTGCTGAATATGAAACAGCATTCCTCTCATAACCTAATCCATTTGCTCCAGCTCCCGGAATGCAACTTTATATTCGAGTATTCATCTCCGGTCTTCTGGTTCCTTTATAATCTTCCAAATGCTACGATCAACGCAAGAACGATAAAAAAGATATTCACGCTAAGCTCCCGGTACTCTTTTCTCCAAATATGAAACAGCATTCCGAGCAGTGCGACCGCAGCCAATGCGATCGCAGCGAACGGTGTAAGTACCGGCGCAATGTTTATCGTCCACGGCAAAATCAGACCCAGCGCTCCAAGGAGCTCTGCGATTCCGATCAGAATGACTAGAATTCTCGGCATATCATTTACCCAGGCCCATGTCTTTTTGGATGACTCGATACGGACGGTTTTCATCCATCCCGAATATACGAAGCCTGCCGCCAATATGATTTGTACGATCCATAACGTTACATTCATCTTTTCTTTCTCCCTCACTTGTTCCATTTTGATGTCTGCCTCTATACTAAAGTGAGAAAGTCCAATCAGGAAGTAGGCACTTAAACCTAACCAGGTAACCAAAAGTAAACCTTAGCATGATCAGAAAGTGAGGAATAAGAATGACGGTGTATTGCAAATTCGGAACTGCGCTGGACATCCTCACAGGCAAATGGAAATCTTTGATCCTTCTGCGCCTGTTGAACAACGGTACAATGCGGTTCAGTGAATTACAAAAAAACATTCCCGATATATCAAAAAAAATGCTAACTCAGCAGTTGAAGGAACTGGAGTATCACGATATTGTGCATCGCGAGGTGTATCCGCAAATTCCGCCAAAAGTCGAATACTCGATTACAGAGTACGGAAAACTCATGAAACCCGTACTCCAGACCATGAGTGACTGGGGAGCTGGGCATGTGCAGCATATGCAGAAATTGTATGGTGAAGCGGAGACAAATCCAACCGATATTCGGAAAATGGAATCCTTGCGCTAAACGCTTCTGTACTAAGTGCACGCTAAAAAAGCCCGCAAAGATTGCGGGCTTTTCTTTTTTATATGTATACAAATTGAATGTTTAACCTTCTTCCCCCGTCGCCACCGTATTCTCCTCATAACTGATCCAGTCGCTCCAGCTCCCGGAATACAGCTTCACATTCGAGAATCCCGCTTCTTCGAGCGCAATCACGTTCGGGCAGGCGGAGACACCGGAACCGCAATAAACAATAATCGCATCATCTTTCCCCAGCTTCACGAACCGCTCCTCCAACGCTTCAACACCAGACCAGCGACCATCTTTACCAAGCACGTCTTTCCAAAAATAGTTCACCGCTCCCGGAATATGTCCGGCCTTGGCATCAATGGGTTCCTCCAGCCCCGCATAACGGCGGGCATCACGGGAGTCGATGAGCACGGCGCTGCCGCTTGCTGATGCCTGTTGCACATCTGTAACACTTGCCAGCATCTGTGGCTGCAGGTTGAAGGATATGACACTAAGATGTCTATTTGAATATATTGGTTTTAATGGTGAGAGACCGAATATAAAACGTACACTGAATTATTGAAAAAAATCAATATGTATGATTGTTCTCATGCATACGAACACAATATGTTGATATTTTAGTTTTTATGTTGTAATATATTCCTTGGAAATATATTCTGGTTAAAACAAATAAAAAGGGGTCGAGACTTATGCCGAATCAACATGTTGTGCCTCATGGCGATAAGTGGGCAATTAAAGGTGCAGGGAATGACAAGGCTACTCGGGTTACAGATACCAAAAGAGAGGCCAAAGATATTGCTAGGCAAATATCCCGCAATCAGGGCACGGAGTTATTTATTCACGGAAAAGATGGAAGGATACAGTCGCGGGATAGTCATGGTAATGATCCTTATCCACCAAAAGGATGAATTAATCAATAAAATCTTAACACTTTATATAAATTTAATTAGAAGGTAGTGATTAACATAAAACGTCCTTGGAAGAAAAATTTTTTTAAAACCCCTGAAGATGTTCAGATCAAATCAAAGGAAATGCAGTCGGATATACAAACAGTAAGTGGCGTAAAAAAGGTTCTATTTTCAGACGTACAGAGTAACTTGTATCAACACTTGGGCATCACTATGGTTGACGATGAAATAAGAGTTGTGTCGCCAATTCTTCCCCTACAATCAGCAGGAAGATATTCAGGTTATAATGTTAATGGTAGAACGATTATACGTCGGGATCTACCAAAAGTTAACAAGTCTTATTCAGTGGAAGTGCCTAACTTTGGTGATTGGAGCAAGGGATCGCATGATATGTCGTGGACGCGCCAAGTGTTTAAAAGAACACATTGGTTGCCAACCGAGATACGTATTGTGGTTGATATACTGGAAAAAGATGATAAATTTATAACATTTAAGTTTAGTCTCGATCGTCATATTGACAGAAAGCATCAGTCTTATGAAGATGATTTACTTTTTCATTGTAATCTGCTACAAGAGAATACTGGCATTTGTGACATTTTTGAATCAAATGCTAATGACTCTGATTATACGAAGACTCTATACGTCAACTGGGAGCTTCTTCCTCCAGGCGACCAAAACATTGCTCGAAATGTTGAGTATTTTATCTCGAAATTTAAAGATCCCAGTACACAAATCATAGATACTGTTACTGATAGAATTAGATTTTTTGAATCTTTACAGCCTCTTCAGTATATTGTAGGTGAGAGTAAATTCAGTCGATATATAGGTGCCATGCTTAAAGATGATTTAGTTCTTCTTGAAAATGTGCGTTATGGTAACGCTGTGTATATTTTTCAAGAAAACTGGAAGGATTTAAGTCAGTTAAGTAGAATTGAGCTACTGCATAGTCAAAACAAGAATTTTATTAGAATTGTGCATCGAGGAAATTGGAAGAACAGAATATTCAATACTATACGTGATTTATTCGTATAACAACTAATTTAAACAATATAGTAGCTTAGAGTTGGTTCATTCAAAAGGGGAGTTTAGCCGTGGGAATTGACACAGTATTGTATGGCCTATCAAAATCTGAGAGTCCGAGAGATATTTTAACAACTTGGAAAAATTCCGAGTTTGATATGAGTGGGTTTAAAGCTATAGTGGCATTAGATAATTATTCTAAGGGAGCATACCCAAGCAATTTAATCAAATATTTGAAATCAGGAGATACCGATTTTATTCCATACTTTCATTCAGAGAATCTTTATTTTACAGATGATCAATTACTGAATGAAATGTTTTCTTCTGAAGAAAATGTGGAATTTCCGGTGGATTATTCGATTATGGTTGACACAAATTATGCGAGTTACATCCATCAGTTTATCAAATCCGATTACTCCGATTTAGATAACACTAAATTTAACACAATTGCTCTCTTAATAAGAGAAGAATTTCGCTATGATTATTGGTTCTATATATTAGAGAACTCAAAATTGGTGGATTTTGATAAAGCTTTTGATTTAAATGAATTTAAAAAAGGCCACAGTGACATGCACGCCAATTTGGTGAGTCTCGAATTGTTTAAGAGTATTGATAGTGATGCTTTTAAAAATAACGAAGGTATAAAATACACTATATCGAAAAGTGAAGCAATTGAACGAGCTGATTATCTAATCGAGAATTTATTTTGTGGTGAAGGAGGAAAGGAGTTCTTTCATCAGTTCTCATTTTTGCAGAAACAAATGAAACTTTTCTTGATTGGTATGCTTGAAATTAATTTTAAAAGTGGAAAAAGTGCAAAAAATAAATTGGTAGAACTGTTTGATTATATGAATGAAGTTGTAGGAGCTTATTTAGATAGAGAGATTAGAATCTCATATGAGTATTTTAAGAAGAATAGTAACCTTAAAATATTTAATAAAATACAGAGAAACGGTAAAATCGATGGTCTCTCAGAGTTACTAAGTAATATTGCTTGGGATTTCGTAGCACCTCGAGCTATGGAATTTTTTCTCAGACTTGATACGGAGGGGCGTTTCTTTTTACCTTTCTTCCTATCACACGATAGGGGTTTAAAGGAAGTTTTGAACATGTACGATGCAAAAGCCGTATTGTACAGTGAAAATATTGGACCTCTAACAGTTTCTAAAATAGGATCTGTCGAATACTTTGAATCAGAAAAATGTAAGATTGATTTAAATTATTATTTTTCACCAGAAAGTTTAAGAAAAAGAGCGGATGTACTTGATAAAAATAGGGAAAATATTGATAGTATTACTCAAAGAAAGTATGAGGACTTGCTGTCGGCCATTTCAAGATAATTTGGATTTCTCCGTATTATATGATGCGGGGAATTTTTTATTCTATTGGCCATCCTGAGATAGGGCTATAGTGTAAAGTTTGGAATATAATTAATAGAATGCATTTGTAATATTGAGATTACCTAATGATATATTCGTCTAACAGAATTTCCTTAATTTTAATAGATTCACAATATGGATAAAACAAAATAAAGAGGTGAAGGACTTGTCAGAACAAGAACAAACTTATTCCTCAGATGCTCCAGTGGATCATCCAGATAATGATGTATTCCGAAGATGGCCTTTTGCTCAGCGTGTCGCACAGGTAATTGCTACACGTAAAGATAAGAGTAGCATTGTTATCGGTATTGATGGCGTGTGGGGAGAAGGTAAAACGTCAGTACTGAATTTTATTAATCATGAATTAAACAATCATTCTCACATAGTGTGCATGAAGTTTAATCCTTGGAGGTTTGGTGACGAGGAGCAATTACTCAAAGGTTTTTTCTTCGATTTAGCTAAATGTGTTGATCAATCATTGTCAACATCTACTGAAAAAATCGGGGATTTTTTGAAGCGGTTTGCTAAGCCGGTTGGGGCAGCAGTTGGTCAAGGTGAAGTAGTAGATAGTATTGGAAATATGCTGGGCTATGCGGGTATAGAAGAATTGCGCCAGAGAATCGAGAAGATTTTGGATGAGCAGGAGCGTAGAGTTGTGATTCTCATCGATGACATAGATAGGTTAGAAAAAAGTGAAATTCATGCGATTTTCCGTTTAGTTAAACTTACAGCAGATTTTAAAAATACGGCGTATGTTCTCGCTTTCGATCATGAAATGGTGGCTTCAGCACTTCAAGACCGATTTGGGTCAGGACAGTTGGGAGCAGGAAAGGCGTTTTTGGAAAAAATTATACAAGTACCTTTACAGTTACCTGAAACAAATATCGATTCTTTAAGAAAATATTGTTTTAACGGAGTAGACGAAGCTTTATCGCAAGCGGAGGTTATTCTTTCCGATAGGGATGTACAAATTTTTGTGCGTAATTTTAAATGGGGATTAGAAAAAAGATTACAAACGCCAAGGCAGGCGAAGTTGTACAGCAATATTCTTACATTTTCGATACCGATATTAAAAGACGAAGTAAATTATGTTGATCTTATGTTAATTGAAGGGATTAGGATATGTTATCCTACATTATACGATGTAATTCGCAGTAATCAAACTCTCTTCCTTAAAGAAATTAGGGATAGGGTGGGTAATACTTCAGAAAGACACTCTGAAAAAATTAAGTTATTGATTTCCGAAGCCTTAGAGGGTTTAAATGTTGACGACATCGAAGCTGCTCAAGAATTATTAAAATATTTATTTCCTCGGTTACAAGCAGTGTATGGAAACACTCACTTCGGTACCGACTGGAATAACTCTTGGGCATTATCCAAACGGATATGTTCCAGTTCCTATATTGCTAGGTATTTTTCTTATACAATACCGATTAATGATGTGTCAGATCAATTAATCATTGAATTTATTGATAAATCATCTCAGATGAATGTAGATTATATGAAAAATGAACTCATTAAAATAATGAATCCAAGAAATACTGAAGCAGTAATTTCTAAAATAAGTCAAAATGCAATTAATATGTCAGATAGAGGCTCCAGAGTGATGGCACTTGCATTGGCCTCTTCGGCAAAGTTAATACCGAATTCAGAAAAAGGATTTAGCTTCTTAACGCCATTTTCACATGCGGCAATGTTAGTTAGCGATCTTATTTCCCGAATCTCTAAAGATGAAAGAATAAGTTTAGCAAAAAAAGTGATGCTTACTGCTGAACCCATAACTTTTGGATATGAGTGTTTGAGCTGGTTTAAAACACACACGAATGATAGATCAGATTCAAAAGGTTTTGAAGTACAAGAGATCGATCAAATTGGGACGAAACTTGCTTACAGAATATCTGTTTTTGAGGGAGGGCTAACTTCCTTAATAAATGAATTTGAATCTAATTTAGCTTCCCTTTTGTATACATGGAATAGATATGGTGAAGTGAAGGAATTAAATGAGAGCATTACTTCTTGGTTAGATGATGACCCTAATAATGCAATTCGAGTTTTATTATGTTACTTACCCACTGGCTGGGGACTTGAAAGTGGTTTGTCGTTTAAGGCAAATTTTGAAATCGATCAATACAAAGCAGTCAAAGAAGTAATTAGTACTGATTTAATTAATACGGCTCTCAATAAGGTTTACAATAGTTTGTCTGATGTTGATGAGTATCCAAGAGCTAACGAGACATCTTTAGAACTAAGAACCGCAAAACAGTTCTCATGGCTTCATAAAAATTCAGATCAATTTCACGAAGACACAAAACAAGAAAATATTGAGGAATTGTGATAGCAGAACATGCAAACGAGACTTACTACAATTTTAATGTGAAATTGAATCTGCACCAAAGTCAAGGAGCACACCTGCTTCATCACTTTTATCAAGTTGCGAACAAAGGCTTAGCAGACTGATCCCTTCAAAGTCGCACAAATTTGGATTCAGACCGTTATTTAGCATCAATAAAAGTGTTCGTACATCTCCAAGAGCCACGCATTTAAAGATGAATGGTGGCTCTTGGAGAATTTCATTTTTATAGATACTAATGAGCATAGCGCATTTTAGAATATCACTATTTTGGCACGCTTCAAGAAAACTTTGTTGTATTGACAACTGAATCAGTCCTTTTATTTTCATTGAAAATCGGACGAGATATCGGTGTCAATTATTTAACTGTGCTAAGAGAAATATTGTACTTTCTGATCAAGTCCTATATCCTTTGGGTCTTGTTAATTCATTGCCATGAACAACGATAATTTGCTTGCAAGAACCACAGCGGATGCTTGTAGTTGTTCTTTTAATATGGAACACTTTGTATCCACAAAACGGGCTTGGAATTTACCGAACAACATAGTATGGAAAAAACCAATAGTAAGTATACTCGTCAAGATCATCCCTTTGTGTGTGATTTCAAGGCTACTTACAATAAATAATAATACAATATAAAACACAGCTGTTTTTGCTGCGTGTGCCCAGTCCTTGCGATACATGTACTTATCTTTTCCTCCTTTGATTTCATTTAAAATAAATCTCCAGTGCCTATTATTGAATGGATCAATGCGAAGTTTCCTAAGGAGAATAAAGAAGATCAAGTACAACACGACACCGAATAAAATATCCGATTCTTTTTGTTGTATATCTGAAAAAAATAAAGAAATTAATGACAATAAAATAAATAAAGGAAGAAAAATGAGTGTGTACTTAAAGTTAATTTTAGACAAGTACGTATCTCTACGTAAAAAACAAATTAAGGCTTGTATAGCGGAAGCCAAACCTCCAAAAAGACTAAAGTATAAAAGTACATACAAAAGCATCTGTCCATAATTCCTTTCTATATTTGTTGAATATAACAGAATGTAGTCCTAAAGATTAGGTGAGGCCTGAAAGTTAGAGATTTCAGGCCCTAAAAAGTTATTTCGATAAGAGTGGATTCACTATGGAAGGGTATGAGTATCCGGAGATGTTAATGAACTCTATCTCTAATTTTAGGATGCCATTTACAGGAACTGATGCCGACTGAATGGGAACACCTTGTACAGCTGTGCTGCTCCAAATCTCTTTGCCATCGCCATAAATGATAATGGATGCAGATGAACCATCATCTGCTTTGTCAAGACTAGCATAGTTGAAATTCAGAGATTTGTATTGTCCATTTAGGTTATAGCTTTGTTTGGTTTTGTTTCTGTAATAAATGTTAACATATAGTCCGTTATTATATGTTTGGTTATCGAGCTGCATTTCAGAGTTAACTATTGATTTATCAGCCACATCAACGGGAGCTTTATCCGTTAAGTAATCTCCTTCTACCACTGAGTCTCCGAACAATACCGATTTCGTTTTACCATCCCAAGCAACAGGCTTCCCTATCATATCTCCAACGAGCTTAATAGGCACATATGTTGTTCCACTGTAGATGAGGGAGGATGGAACAGACGAGCCGTTATTGTTAAATTTACCACCAGAAGGAGTTTTATCGACTTTGTCCACAATAAATCTAACCGGATCAAAGCTGACTTCAATCTTGTTTGTTGCTCCCCAAGCTATTCCACTAAAAAATAAAGTACCCACTAAAAAACCTGCTGCTCCAAATTTCAATTTCCCCATTTTTCCCATTGATTGTTACCTCCGCAATTAGAATTAGTTTGAATAGGATAAACTTGTGAAAAAACTTTAAAGTAAAAACTATAAATGTTATCATATATAATTATAACATTTATAGTGTGTTAATATGGTGTGCCGCCTCAGTTACGCTTAGTTTGAGGTGGTTTGTGTGGAAAATTTAGTAATAAAATTAGGAGATCGTATTCGAAATATTAGAAAGCAACAAGGGATGAGTCAGGAACTTTTAGGAGAACGTTCAGGACTACATACCAATTACATTGGACAAGTTGAGCGTGGCGAGAAAAATGTAACAGTAGAAAGTCTGGAGAGAATAGCCAATGGACTGAACATTACACTTGAACAATTGTTCCGTCACCTTGATCCAGTTCCTCCGACAGATGACCTTCAAAGACTTCTTCTTTTGCTTGAAGATAGACCCCCACAAGACAAACAACTTGCACTTCAATTGCTTCAATCCGTGTTTCGCTGGGGGGACCAAAAATTCTGATCTCCCATAGTAAAGGAGTATGACGATGTACCAATCTGTAGTGGATAGTCCTTTTTTCAAAGATATAATTAAAGAAGAGGAGCGAACTTGGATAGAGTCCAAGTTTCTTCTCAGAGAATATCCTAAGAACCAAGTACTTTACTTTCAAAATGATCCAGGTCACAAGATGTATATTATCAAAACAGGTATTTTGAAAATATATCGTCAAGAAGACCACCAAGAGATTGTTCTGGGCCATCAGTTTCCTGGAGAAGTTATTGGTGAACTTGAACTATTTCATCATGATCATCACAGAACGGCTTCTGTTGCCGCACTTGATAAAGTAATGGTGTGGGAAATCAGACGAGAGCAGATGGATGAAATTGTCCGCGTCTATCCGGATCTCATGCGTAAAGTAATATACATACTTAGTGAACGTTTAATTCAGGCGGATCGTAAAATCGAATATCTTGCTTTCTTGGATGTGCGAGTGCGTGCAGCAAACCTATTGCTCGATTTGGTATCCAACTTTGGTAAAAAAACATCAAATGGATTGCTTATCAATTGGCGAATTACGCAACAACACTTTGGTAGTATGATCGGTGTAGGTAGAGAAACTGCTTCCAAAGCTCTTAATGATTTTAAGGCTGAGAAATTAATTCACATGGATCATCGCAAAGTTTACGTTATTGATCTTGAAGGTTTACAGGATGTTGCTAATGCAAATCAAGATCCAGTTGAAAAACGTATTTGGCATTCGACCCATAAGTATCATATCCCAACGATTTAAACGATTCTGCACGCTTACTTACAGATTTTATGTAATTCTCATCGCAAACGAATGTTCCTATATATAGTGTCTCCTAGTACAGTCATTTACTTGTCCGGCGAAATTTCTCCATGTTTCAATAGGGACAAATTTTGTAGGGGAGAGAAGTCATATAGCTAGATTTCAATTAGGTGATGTTGTAGTTACAGATGGGGTCTTGGAGCAGATTAGCGAAACCGATCAACTGATTGCATTGAATCGTCATGCTCAAGGAGACTGGGGGATAGTATCCGAGGAAGAGTTTCGAGCAAATGAGATTGGTTTGTTAGTAGGATCATATTTAATGTCCGTGTACTTGAGTGAACATGGTGTTGTGTTTTGTGTGATTACGGAGGCTGAACGAACGAAAACGACAATTTCTCTGCCCGAAGAATCTAGGTGGATCTGAACATGAGAAAAAGTGTTGTTGGCATTGAATTATATTCGTGTTCAGAGATTTTGATACAACATCGGGAATACATTGCAGTAAATGGCTTTGTATTTGAAGCGGGGAGGGAGCCTGCAGATTTTGTATTGTTACTTGATCTATTTTGTGGGAGTCTGATTTATATCAAATTGGAGGATCACGAACTTTTACCAGTGATTAGAGAGAATCTATCAAGAATTAGGGTGGCAGCTAAAATGTGATCTCGGGCGGGGCGTATTGCCCCACCTAAGTCACATGTAGTCTCTATCCTGAAATTACATGAAGCCAAAGTTAACGCACGAGCACACTTGCTACAATCACTTCACCAAGAACATTTTCTAGTTCATCAATAGCTACTGTTTTAACAGCACGATCAACATCGATGTCTCTGATTTTAACAGTTGCAGTATCACTATCTATGTTGCACTCTACTGTCATTGTTATAGCTTCATTAGCAATTCGCAATATGGTAAGCACAGTTGATTCATAGAATACTCCCATTCCAGAGGAAGAGGCGGTATAGTCCTTGCTAGTCAATGGGGCTTGTTGAACTAAGTCGATGATTTCTTTTACCTGATCTGATATATTCATTCAAATCCCTCCATACTCCCGTATTGTGAAGATGCATACTTGATACAAAAGTGTACATATAACTCTCCATATACATCCAATCATGACAATTAAACTGTAGTCAATGTAACCCCCATGATTTGCTGAGTTGAGCAACACGGCCGATTTTTGGAAAATAGAAATCCAAGCAACAGTGACTATTTCAGATGTTCCTTGTGCCTCTCTCTCTCAATAAGAGTAGGAGAGAGAGGCACAAGGAAAGTTTATTAATATCGAGGACGATCTATTATTTTCACACTTATTTTGGAATGTCTTTCTTCTTCAGCCATGGTTCTTAACGCGTTTTCAATAGTCTTGGTCATATAGGATAACGCAGCCGATTCTCCCCTGTCCTCCCAATTTTCACGAACCTTGTCACCGACAGGGGTAGATATAAATGTTCTGGTGATCTCTTCCGGGGTGAAGCCTTCTTTTAGTAGCTGGCAGGTGATATGGAAATCTCTCCCTGATCGAGTTTTATCTCGCATACTACTGCTTGCGAAGGTGTCCAGATATTCTTCAATCGACTTTGTATTTAACTTGTGAAGGAGTCGTTTATCCTTTTTAATACGTTCACGAAGCTCTGATTCAGGAAATGGTTCTAAATTATATAATGTTGGCAATTCTATTTTCTGCATGTGTAGGGAAGAATGTATAGTTTCTATTGCAGGCAGGTCCTCAAATTGATCCAACGAGTATCGAACATTTTCCCAACGAACGAAGCGAGTACGTTTAAGTTTATTTGGATCTTTACGGTTAACAGATCCAGGCATTCGCATGATACGTGAGGCATCATGACAGTGATCAGCGATGCCTATATGTTTCTCCATCCGGGCACATATGGTTGATACTTGTTTGGAATCGTAAGGCTGGTCCAAGAGGAAATAAACGTGGAAACCATTTCCGCTGTCTACGATGATAGATGGAGAGAAGGGCATCTTTTCATCCAACAATTGTAGAATGAATTCTTTTGCTTCCTTTGGAGTAGTGGCCTCCACAGACTTGATGTCCACGTCGAGCCAAAGCACACTCGACAGATCTATTCCAGAATTAGTAGCTTTCATTTCGTATTTATCTTCATCATGCTTGCGAACTTCTATTCTAGGGTTAACTCCATAGTACACACAATCGCCCTCATTTTTAGCCAAACTTACATTTGCTGCCCGCAGTAAATTTTTATCATTGAGTTCATAGTATTGTGTTCGAAACTTTCCGTTCATCTGTTTAAAATTGATTTCAAGATACGAAGGTTTATTGTCGGTTCTGCTGATAAATGGTTCATATAGGGTTTTCCAAAAAAGAGCCAGTAATTGAGAACGAGGTCCGTCCTTTTCATAGGGTATTTTGCTGATTTTGGCGAATTGTTCCATTTTATTGTCGCTATGGGGAGCTATAATCAATTGTTGCAACTGCTCAGGCGTGTATGAAGTATTTTGATTAGGGTTCATGAGTGTCGGGCTCCTTTTAGTGAGTGATTAGGTGGAGAGAGAGTCTCTCGACTCTCTATTTGCAATTGAGAATTAATTATTATTCTTGGATGCGAGCTGGCTCTCATGGAGTATTGAAAGCGTTGCTAAACATATAAACAAATGTTGTAGGTCGGCTATGGCATGCATCAACTTGTGATTCAGTGCCTGGTCATTTAGGATTTCGTCAACCTCAGCTTCTTCCAGAAATGATTTGACAACAATTTCATCTTTCTGAGCCGATATAGTAGCATGAACTAACTCAAGCAAAAAATTATCTTCCAAGTCATGCATGAAACTAATGAAAATGTATTCCCTCTCAGCTCTTATCTTGCATGTTATGTTACCAATCCGAGAATTGGCCTCCTTATATTCTCCATCTTTTTTTGATAAACAAATACGGGATTTTTCCAAGGTATTGATTGTTTTCTCATAAGCTTTTTTCAATTGAGTAATTGTTACATAGGGTACTGAAAACATGTTTCTCATCTCCTTTATAGGTTGGCCTAGTATTGCGGTGATCTTAAAATTAACCTCCTTGTATTTTGAGACCAAGGAACCGCAAGAGTCGTGTCCTCAATCACAAGAGTAAGAATAATTGACAAATATGCTTTGTGTCGCTACTATTAACGGAAGAATTTTCTTCTGTTAATATTGATGTTTCAAATTTGTTGGCATTTGTAATTAACCTGTGATAATAAGAAGGGGGTAGGTCGTTGTGAACACTGGACAAATCGAAGTTAGTCAATGGATTGAGTCCATAAAAAATCTTAATTACAAGGGAGTTCTTAATGACAGGAGCATTAGGGAAGATATCGAAACTAAACTGAATTTGGCTAAGTCTGAGGGAGTAACACAAAGTAAAAATGCCCTTAAAACATATGACAGTATTATGGAGACCTATATTCACAAGGAAATCAAAGATAAAACTGACTATCGAAATCGAAATAAAAAATTCTTGAATTGTTTGAATAAGTCAAAAAATATTGATAATTTTACGATGAATGAGATTTTTGGGCCGGAATTGAGTGACCTTCAGAATGGAAATAAACAACAAATATTGCATGCAAAATCTTATATTCAAAATGCGGAAAGTACTCCTGAAAATCATAAATATATTGAAGAAGAAAGTGTAATTGAACTTGTGAAAAAATACGGTATTTCCGATAAAGAATCAACAATTAAAAGGTGGATGCAACCAGGTGAAAAAAGAATAAAGGCTATTAAAACTAGAGTAGGCAGACAGCAATATTTATCTGTAAAACAAGAAGATATGATTGAATATCTTGGAAATCAGAGTGAAGTTCATCAGAAATTATTCAAACTAGCAGAGACGGATTCTCCTACAATCAAGACTGATGAATTGAGATATATACTGGGAAAAGAATTATTCGAATGAAACGTTACATGTTCCTTGTTAGTAAATTCGCTTCTGTAAAGTTCATTTTTCTCCATGTGTATATATTTTAAATGATATGAGAGTAATAGAAAACGTACTCAACTAACATATAGATTGAATTAAGCGTGGTTTTATACATGGGAGGACGGGAGAAATGTGGGGGATATGACGGGAGTACCCTACCCTAATGAACTAAAATACGATAAAAACAAAACAAAAATAAAATAATAAATATATCATCCTCCCAGTCTCCCGTACTTTGTACAATTTTACCCGCCTTTTCTAGTGTTAGCATGTTTTTTTTTCTGTTCTGCATTTCTTTTGGGGGAATGGGAGGACGGACAAGCTGTACCCTGTTTCTCACGAGCTTTAACAAATCTCCCCAATCCTCCCCCACTTTTTGAGCCTCCCAATCTGGCCTTGTTCTTCGGGGGAGGGGATCTAAGAATATAGTGCGGACATGGGAGAAACAGATTATTAAACATTAAAAGATAGTGGAACGACTACTGTGATCATTGGTGAGTTCTTGTAGCGAGTAGCTTATCATCAGCTTATGAAGCAAGGAAGGCTACTACCTTAGTAGTTGTAGTATTTGCTTAACCAGAATGGAATAAGGGCTCCTCCGCATCAAGCGAGAAGGAGCCCTGTGTTGTTAAGTAAATTGAATTTGTCGAGCTTGTTTTGGATGCACTAGTTGTTTTGATCAATAAGGTTTTGTGCATCTTCTAGATGTATGAAGGTACAATAAGGTTGGGTTTTTGTATTATCGGCATGGGTCAATGAGCATTTGTGGCTGTTAACTTTGGAAAGCCGTCCGCCGCCTTTATTACTTGTGGCTGTGCGGATAACGCCATACGTTGCCCAAGAAGAAATTACATTTTTAGATACGTAACCCCATGTATTGAGAAGGTTATTTAATTCATTAGTTACAATCATAAGGCAAGGGATTATCTTGTCGTTCACTTTGTATTCAGAAAATTTTCCATATTGAGAGTGGTTCGGGTTGCTTTCTGTAAAGTGCTTTTTTTGATTAGTAGTGGCGTAGGCCATAACCTCCTCTAGAGCTTCGATATTCTTATTTCGCCCTGTACAAATTTCTTTCAAATAATCATTAGTATACTTACAAATTCGGTTAATTTCTTCGTGATTAAGGGAGGACAATTGATATTTCTCGGAAAGGCACTCCAGAACGACATGCATGCTTGCCAAATACTTTGCATAGGAATTATATCTTTCATGGTCAAACATGATGTGTTGGCAGTCAGCTCTGTATAGTGCAATACACTTCTCGAATCGTTTCTCAATAACTTCTTTGTTTTCCAGCACATAATCAACGAAAAGATCAAGTGTGAGTCCGTAAGACATATTCAGCAATTTTCCAAGTCGGTCTTGCCAATCTTTTAACTTCTCAGGTTGATTCATAAGTGTTTCCAATATACGGTCGATAGGAAGGGGGAGAACACGTCGAGTAAGCCCGTCCATATGAACCATTGATAAAATAGATGTTTCACCAGTGGATATAATAATGGAAGTTGTATTCTTATCTTCTCTTGAAGTTCCATCTTTATTGGCCTTTACCCCAAGCGAAGAGTTAAAAGCAGTATAGATAGCTTTCTGCAAAGTCTCTTTAGTCTGGATTTGAGAGTCATCGAAAAATGCAGGGTGACTACTATGCGGACGGATGCTTGCTAGAATTCCCGCATCTGTGGCGCCAACCCATGTCTGCATCAAAGGAGATTTTTCCTCAGATTTTCCAATCGGATTCATTGCAGTGTACTGTAAAAGGTTTTTACCTTTGCCCTTAGCCCCATAAATATCAAGTATCAGATAGCTTGAAGAGGCGAAACCACCACTCATTAGTACATTGATATACGAACTAACGTAAACTGCAACGGACAGAGGGTGGTCTTTAAGTTGTTCTAGTATCTGTTCCACATTCTGCTTAGCATCGTCTCCTTTAGTTACATATCCTTGTTTAATCATTGTTTGGGCTTTATCATCAGCAATACGAACATAACAATCCTTTCTACGTGGGCTAATGAACTGGGTCTTGTCTTCATTCCAGCCAATAAAACTATACTGATCATAGCTTGGAATGAGGCGATGATTTAGCTCCTTATACGCAGAAATGTATTTCATGAGTTTTTCAAATTCACCTTTTTGGAAAGGGAGTCCGTTTGAAATACATGTTTCCTCAAACTCTTTGGTCACCCGATACAAATCTGTGTCGGCTACCTGCAGAAGGACCCATTTTTCAAGATTATCGTCATAATAACTGATAATGGTTTGTGGGGCGAGTTTGACATTAACAACTTCAAAGTGAGAGCCTGAATACGGAGTACTCCCAAAGAAATTATGAATGTGTAGACCAATCTGTTTTGCTTTAATCAAATTGGACTCAGGAATGAGACATGCCTTGTTTCCTGGGAAGGTTTGATGATGAAAGTACATGAAATCATTAACCGCAGCGGGTACAATTTGTGGAGCATGAATCAGGTCAATAATAATTTCTTCTTCTGTTTTATCTGGAAAAACTTCCGTCATTGCTTTAAGAATGGCGCTGCGCTCAATCTGATGCGATGGAATTCCGGCTCCTCTCGTGTATGTTGCAGATACTTTGAGAGAGGCGATAGCTTCTTGGAGATGATATTGATAATTTTCATTACCACGGACGTTATTGCTATACATTTGTAGATAATTCATTTTGTACCTCCTGTAATTGGGAGGCGCCATCTCTACACTCCAATAATTGACAGAAATCATATTGGCGTATTTTAATAAAAATATGAAATGGTTCGCCTATTTTGATGTGTGGTCTGGACAATGATAGAAAATGTCCAGACCCTTTTTATGTTTTTTTAAAGCTGACATCAAAGGAAGACAAAACACAAAAAAACCATGCCGAATGAAGTAATCGCAAACAAACTTTCATCTATCATTGAAAGTTTAATAAAAGCGATCAACATTCTTCAACATGGTTTACATTAAAAAAGATAAATTACATTCTAAGCAGAAAATATACATATACAGAGAAATTCTTATCTCCTCAAGCAGTATGACTGATGGCTTTAAAAAAGTCAAGAGTTTTTACGAGAATTTCTTCTCATCCATTCCTTAACCTCAGTTGGGTCAAAGCGTGGGTGTCCTCTTGGTGAGAGCGAATAGAAGGGGAGCCCGTGTTCTTTGCGAAGCTTTTCAATATTTCTTCGACTGGTTTGCAAAACTTCACATAGTTGACTGATTGTCAAAAGCTGATTAGTCTCCATTACATTAACTGTTGGATCGTGTGTATGCTGGTTCAAGGTGTTTCCCCCTTTCTAAATCTATTTTATCATGTCAAAATATGTCAGAACAATTATTCTATTCGCATCTTTTCGTATGAATGAACAGTTTAACTTTGTAGATCAAAATATTTCTTATTACGTTAAAGAGAATGGTTTTTCTGGAAAAGTTAAACGGTGTTTAACCGGGTTGAACACCGTTTAACGAAGCAGGTGAGAAGAATGATGTAATCCTTCGCAAGATACAGGAAATTCCTTGGCGAGGATTTGTTCTCCATGTTTTACTTTTGGGGATAACTATGTAAGGAGGCATGATCATGCGAGGTTGTATCAGCAAAAAAGGCAAAGGTACATACGCTTATACTATTGAGATGGGGAAGCATCCTGAAACAGGCAGACGTCGGCAAAAAATGAAATCGGGGTTTGCTTCACGGAAAGAGGCAGAAGCAGCACTGGCTCAGGCTTTAGCTGAAGTAGGGAGAGGGAGCTATATTACTGAAACGAAGGAGACTGTGCAAGATTATTTCACCAAATATCTTGATCTGAAGCGGCCACAGCTACGTCCGGGAACAGTTAAAACGTATAAATGGTTGATTAACTATCACATCATTCCAAAGCTTGGTCAGATTCCACTGGCCAAGCTTGTTCCGCATCATTTGGTAACTATGTATGAGAAGCTACGGATTGAAGCTGGTCTGTCGTCCCAGTCGATTAATCATGTGCATAAGGTGCTACATGACGGTTTGGCTACAGCAGTCCGGCATGAAGTACTGACACGGAATGTAGCTGCACTAGTAAAGCCTCCTAAAATTCCGAAGGCCAAAACTACTGTTTGGACAAGCGAACAGCTTGGACAATTTCTGCAATACACCGAACCATACCGATATCATATGATTATTTTGTTGGCAGCAACGTGTGGTTTGAGGCGTGGAGAAGCTATCGCGCTTAGATGGGAAGATGTGGACTTGAAGGCCAAAACATTAACAGTCAAGCAGTCCTATACCCGAGGAGAAAAGGGACATGTGTTTCAGGAACCAAAGACTGCGTCCAGCATTCGAACCATGGCTATACCTGATGTAACGATGACTGCCTTGAAAAAGCAAAAAGTATTACAGGCAGAGGACAAGCTTGCTTCTGGACCTAAATACAATGATCATGGGCTCATTTCTCAGACCAAACATGGTTTGCCGATCAGTCCTTATTATTTTGAAGCACGTTGGCTTGATTTGCTTAGGAGGTCAGGACTTCCCAAAATCCGGTTCCACGATCTGCGTCACACCCATGCTTCATTGTTATTGAAGCAAAACGTACATCCGAAGATTGTATCCGAGAGAATGGGGCATTCATCGGTGGGAATTACTTTGGATCGTTACTCGCATACGTATGGTGTAGATTACGGAGCAGCGGAGCGGCTAAACGACTTGTTAACATATGAAAAGAAATCGTTGTGATGCAGAAAACCTGTTAGAACGAATGTTTGTGATCAATCCTACACATTAGATGTTGTGCTGGTTACTGCTTGGTGAGGAAATGTAACTCATAATGATCTATGTATAGACGATCAAACGGGGGTGAAGAGGTGAGTAAGCGAAATTATGGTGCTGGAAAACTCTTGTTGGCGCTGTTTACAGCGACTACTCTATCGAGTGTATCCTATCCAGCAGTGCCGGTTTCAGCAGAAGTGGCCCCAAAAAGCACCAACTTTACGGATATTAAAGGCCATTGGGCTGAAACATCTATCAAAAAAGCGGCTGAACTTGGGCTGGTGGAAGGATACACTGATGGCACATATAAGCCAGGTGCGAATGTTACACGGGCTGAATTTGCAGCAATGCTTAGCAGAGCTACAAAGTACAAGCCAAACAAGGTGAGCCAAGCATTTAGCGATGTACCACCCACAAACTGGGCAGCAGAAGCAGTAAACAAAGTAACTGCACTTGGGTTTGTGAACCGTGTTGATTATCCAAACGGATTTGTAGGTAACAAAGCGATGACGCGGATCGAACTTGCTAAATGGATGGCTAACGGACTGGCGGCGGCAGACTCTGAGTACAACAAAGCTCAAGGAGATGCAAAAGGGGATAAAGCCTTGATTCCAGTACAAGAATTTTTCAAAGGGACACTGAAAAAGTCTGACTACCCATTCGTTACGATTGCAGTAGGCACGGGGATTATGACGGGGGATGCGGCAGGAAAGTTCAACGTAGACGCTCCGACTACGCGGGCAGAGGTAGCCACAATCTTGCTTCGTTACATGGAGGCAGAAGGCAAGAAAGCCACTGACTTTTATGGATTGAACGAACTGCGTGAAGTAGCCAAAACCGGTACTAACTTCAATGCATTTGGAAAAATGCAATTACTACATCCAATGAGCAACCAATACAAGAACGTATACGACGCTTTCGGTAAGTCACTGAAATTGAGAAATGATGTAGCCACAGTTATAATGTCGAAGATGATTTTTGTAGACCCATACCCAGCAGATGGCAAAAAGAGCGTGTATGCTCCGATGTTCCATTCTGACGCTGATCCAATGGCAAAAAACATCTACCCAGACCGATATCGTGTATTTACAGAATACTCGTTTACATCAAAAGTAGATAATCTGGTGCGACTTGGTACATTGTCTGACCAAGGGTTGCCGATCCAAATTGGTCGACCAATCTTTGATACAAACATCGACAAATACGGTGCCAACTATTACAAACGTGATGGTACATCAGCCTCATCCTACAAAAAGGGTCAAGGCGAAAAAGACATGTGGGCAGAAGCTTACGCCACAAAGGTATCGGGAAATGATATGGTACCCATGGAAACAGAAGATGGACGTAGACTGCTGGTACAAGTAAAATAAGCTAAAGGGCCCCTACAACGATGTAGGGGCCTTGTGCTATATACAGGGTATTTTATAATGTTAGCTATGATGCTGTGAAAGTAGAGAAGGACCACGTGGTTAGACGTGGTCTCTTTAGAACACCAGCATGGAATTATGGTTTATATTTTTTAGCCATTGCAGAGTTTCTAAGCTGTCTGATTCTAGTTTTACTTAGGTTAAGTTGTCTAGCGACTTGAGCCATAGTGCAACCTTGAAGTACAACTCTGTTCCATACTTGTTGCTCTCTGTGTGTTAAAGTCATTATAATTCCTCCATAAGAAGATTATTTACACTCCTTAACACACATGCATCATAACATATAACAACATTTAGTTCTATATGAAATATACCCCACAAAAATGTGGAGTCTTCTATACTGTAAATCATAAAATTTATTGGACATACATGACCTCGAGTAATCGAGGTGGGACGTTATTTAAAACAACTCCCAACAAGAAACCGCCAAAAGCGATACAAGTAAGCCAGTTATTTATCATAGACATCCCCCCCTGAATACTTGCCAAATTACAATGTCCCCATGAGTTCGTTGGCATTCAAAAGTTTCCTTTATCCGAGGCAGGACAACAAGAATATATCACAACTTTAAATATGAATTCAAGTGTCTTCTTATACTGTATAAAGTATAAAAATGTCGTTTGTTTTTCCTTGATAGAAGTGCACGTAGTCCTCTGCATAGTTGCTGATCAGAATAATCATTTAACAACATATGGAGTGCCCACATGTTGATCTTTTTTTTACTGACGTGTAGAGTGTGGAACTTATATATGTGAATTTGTTGGGATATTTCAAACAGCACCGTTATCAGATCGTTTGATAATTCAACACGAGGATAGGTGTAAAGTACCTTAATTCCACTGCTTAAATTAAGATTTTTGCATTCAAGGAGATTTGTATTGATGAAATAGACATTATAAAACTCAGTATCAGTGAAATCTGTTCCACGCAGATCACATCCGAAAAACACTGAATCGCTTATTTTAGCGCCTTTAAAGCTAGTCTTTTTTAGGTTGACAGATATGAAGTCTATTCCCGTTAAAGAGGCGTTCCTGAAATTACATTTTGTAATGCATGATGCTCTGAAGTTTACATTTTCGATTGTTGCGTCCTTAAATATTAGATTATGTATATTGGATTGATAAGAGTATTTATTGCAAAATCCTCTATACTTAACTGGCGAATTAGCTAGAGTAAATCTGACCGTTTTTCCTGATTTGTTTCTGTTTAGTCTCTTGAACTTTAGGTTGCTTTTTCGTCGCTTCCTTCTTCTACTCATAACCGACCTTCTTTCATGATGGTGCGTAATTAGAATCACATAGTCATTACCTGATTTTTTTATGAGTTCTAGACAACCACGGTTGATCGAATGTTGATTTTGATTTAATCCTGTTGATTTGTAGCTTATACGGCATAAGGGTTTTCCTGAATTTCAAACTATAGAGTTGGATTTTGCTGAGTGAATACCGAAAATTTGGGCAATGAGCAATGGTTTACATTAATTGACCCATATTAATCATTGTATGATATTAAAGTGTTCAAATCTGTTCATTTATTTTCTTCCTGTTTTGCAGATAGGTGTCAAAAAGAAATAGAATTGTAATGGCTTGTATTAATAATCCATTATTAGAACCAAACAATGTAGCATAAACAAAAAATATTAATAGAAACAAATATGTTGTATTTCTTAGTGAGGGGAGAAAATTATCTTTACCTGTTCTGTAGTAGCCTATTTTTTTTAGAACTATACTGCGTAAATAGCCAAATAGCCAAGGGACCATATAGTAAAATAAAAATAATAAGACACAAACTGCAATTAACTTAAATGAACCGTCTACTACTTTATGAACAAATGGTATCGTATATCCAAGGTACAAAACCATAAAAACGAAGTATAACAAGTATAAAAGCGGTGTAGTCAGTTTATTTATGAGCCGATCCATAGATCTTAAGGATATTTGAATTGCATTACTAATATTCTCCTTCACTCGATCAAAACCTAAATATTCAAATAGTTTTTCACCATAAAAAATCCAGAAAGAGATGAGAGAGACAACTAGCATAGTAAACTGAATCCCTAATACATTGGGATCTTTTAAGAGTATATTACTAAAGTCTAAGTTTGAAAGAAAAAACACAATATATAATGCAATAGAACTAATTTGTATTAATCCTGCTAGTATGTATAAGAAGGCTCGCATCTGCAATGCTTTAAACGCATCACTTATTACTGAAGCTCTTTCTTTAGGAACGTCAAGGTTTTTAACCAAATAATTATAGATCATAGTGTGGTTTTTCTTTATGGGTGTAGACCAGGATAGAACTAACTCAAAAGATTGCATTTCCTCCATTTCAATGAGTTCGTTACCCTTCTTGGCAATTGAAAGCAAAGGGATAACTGGAATAATTATAATCAAGAATCCAATAAAAATATAAATCATTGGGATATCCCCCTACTAAGATTGGTCTCTTTCCCTAAGTATGAATAATTATATCAAATAAAGAAACTCAAAACCATATGATGGTAACATTCCATACGCCTATATACCTAAAGTGTGAGTTTCTTGTCGTAGAAATGTTTTCTGTGTTTCCTTGTTGACTCTCTGTTGATCTTTAATTTTTAGCTATAGTTTTGTTGGCTTACTACAACTATGTACTTTCGGTATAAAATTCCAAAGAAGCCCGCGCCGGACGCGGGCTCTTAGACTTTACTCTTCTCCCGTCGCCACCGTATTCCCCTCATAGCTAATCCAGTCGCTCCAGCTCCCGGAATACAGCTTCACATTTGTGAATCCCGCTTCCTCCAGCGCAATCACATTCGGGCAGGCGGAGACACCGGAACCGCAATAAACGATAATCGCATCATCTTTCCCCAGCTTCACGAACCGCTCTTCTAATGCCTCAACACCAGACCAGCGCCCATCTGCATCCAGCACGTCTTTCCAAAAATAGTTCACGGCCCCCGGAATATGTCCGGCCTTGGCATCGATCGGTTCCTCGAGCCCCGCATAACGGCGGGTATCACGGGAGTCAATCAGCACCGCGCTGCCACTTGCGGAAGCATGCTGTACATCTTCAACACTTGCCAGCATCTGCGGCTGCAGCTTCACGTCAAATGAAGACGGAATCTGTACCGGCACGTCCGTTGTCACCGGGAACTTGGCGTTCTGCCAAGCCGAGAAGCCCTCGTCCATGACATAAACTTGTTCATGACCCATATAACGCAGCAGCCACCATAAACGCGAGGCGTTCATGCCGCCTTGATCATCATAGGCAATGATGCGGCTGTCGGAGCCGATGCCGGCTTTGGCAAGGCGGCTTGCGAGCGCAGCCGCATCTGGGAGCGGATGACGCCCGCCATGCTCGGTTACGGGAGCGGACAGATCCTTTTCGAGATCAAGGTAGATTGCCCCTGGAATATGTCCGGCTTCGTAAGCTTCACGCCCGGCGTCCGGCTGACCAAGCAGGAAGCGACAGTCTGCGATAACAACGTCCGGTTCGTACATTCTGGCGAGCAGCCAGCGCATGGATACAATATTTTTCATAACAACAAACACCGCCTTCATATGTAATGATTTTTTTCTAAACTGATTTATTTCGCTCACATTGTTGCATCGTCAGAGTCTGCTGTTGGCAGGCTCCGTCTTTTGCATTTTTGATTCCGTATTCCAAAGTGGATTAGTTCTTCCTGGCAGCACTTGTTACACCGTTTTGGGTTCGACAGAACCTGGAGCGGCTATGGGAGCATCAGCCGGAACAGGCTGCGGTTTGGTTTTGCCATAACGAATGAAGATCCACACGCCGAACAGGATAACGACACCCGCCGACATTTGCAGCGTACTTAGTGATTCACCGAGCAGCATCCAAGCCAGCAGGGATGAGAACACAGGCTCTCCAAGAACACCCATCGACACCGTAGTTGCGTTCATATACTGTAACAGCCAGTTAAAGAGATAGTGGCCAAAGATGGTAGGTACGATCGCGAGCAGCAGGAAGATGCCCCATTCCGAAGCAGCATAACCGCCAAAAGCATGACCCATGAACAGATTGTAAACGGCAAACGTACAGGCAGCAACAAGGAACACCCAGAAATTATACGAGAAGGCACTGAGCCCCGTCCGCAAAAATTGACCCAGAAGCATATGCACAGCTACCGCCATCGTGCCAAGCAAGGATAAAATATCCCCTTTCAGCGCAGTACCTGCCACCTGAAAATCACCAGCACCAATGATAATCGACCCGAACAGCGCTATACCCATGCCGATCAGCATCATGCGGTTGATTTTGGCTTTGAACAGCCAGACCGAGCCTGCCAGAATCAGAATCGGCTCCAGTGCAAGGATGACGGTGGAGCTCGCCACACTGGTTAATCGCAATGATCCCATCCACAGCAGGAAGTGCAGGGCAAGCATGACACCGGAAGCAAGCAGCAGAGCCCACTGGCGGAAATCAAGCCGCATCATCTCATGCCTGTGAGGCCAAATGAAAGGAAGCATAACCAGATTGGTTAAAAATAGACGATACATGGCAATGACCGCAACATCTGCGTCAGACCAGCGTACAAAAATAGAGGAGAAAGAAATGGCAATAATGCCGACAAAAAATAACAAATAAATAGATTTGCCAGCACGGTTTATACTTGTCATGGGTGTAGCTCCTTCTTGAAAAATAGATAACCTAAATCATCTCATTATACAGGAGAAGATCACCGCAGGGAAGCTCGAAATAAACTGCCGGGAGCCTGGAAAGTTCGGAGAAGCTTTTGCCTGTAACAACGGTTAAAATCAGCTAATAAGCAGTCATTAGAGAAACATGGAAAAGAGATAAGCAGATTGTAACCGAGCTTGTAACTATTCTGTCATTCACAAGGCCCAGTTTTCTATTAATCTTCTATATAGAGACATTAGTCGAGATAATATTCCATAAATCGGGAAAAAATGAAAGTTAGGAAGTGGGCAGTACGTGAGAGCACAACAAGAAGCAACGAGAGAGTATGGAAATGCAATTCGCAGCATGAGCCGGAAACAAACCCATAGACGAAGAAAAATCCGATACGGCAGGTTAAGTGTAGCTCTTATGCTTATAGCCCTGTTTGTTGCGGGTTTGACATATTTGTTCATCGGTGTGACTCATTGGATCAAAACGGTAGCAGCCCCACCCCCAATTGCGGTAATTGAGCAGCCCGCCAAGCTGGGCATGATTCAGGTTACACCTGAGGCAAAAGAGGAGCCTGCGCGGTTTCTGGGTCAGGTTCGCAAGGTGGCGTACATAACATTTGATGACGGGCCAAGTATCTATACAGATCAATTGCTCGACATCTTGAAGCAGCATGAGGCGAAGGCAACCTTTTTCATGGTTGGACGTCAGCTGAATGAGCATCGGGATGCAGTGAAACGTCTGGTGAAAGAGGGCAGCTACCCAGGACTGCACAGCATGACACATAACTATAAAAAGCTCTATAAGAGCGGAAGCTCGGCAAACTTTGTGAACGAGTTCAAAAAAGAGCAGCAGATGGTTGAGAAGATCATCGGATTTACACCCCATCTCATCCGCGCGCCATATGGAAGCAGCCCGCAGATCGGTGAAGCTTTCAGAGGGGATATCGCAGCCGCCGGTTTCAAAATGTGGGACTGGACGACAGATTCGCTGGACTGGAACCTGCCGGGTCAGCCTGACAAAATTGTAGCCCGGGTGAGCAACAGTGTGCACAGAGATAAAGAAGTAATTCTTATGCATGAACGGGAACAGACTGTGCAGGCGCTGCCACGTATTATGAAATTGCTGGAGGAGCGCGGCTACGAGTTCGAGGTCTATGATCCGAATGCACACTGGGTTGTCAATTTCAGCGGAGATACCCGCTTATAACAGATCGAATATAAAGGGTAATGCAAGAGAGGGAGAATACATGCGAATTACGCGTCAGAAAATCATATTTGCAGTCAGCATTTTGCTGCTGCTTCTGCTCAGTGGATGTGGAGATCCGCAGGAGCCGGCGGCTAATCAGGTCAATCGTTTGGTTCAGGGCGGTCAGCAGATCGACCAGAGTCTGAAAGCCATGACCAAATATGAACAAGAGGATATGGAATTATACAAGTCTATTTTAAGCAAAGGTAAAAGTAAAAACAGTAATATCGAACCGCTGCTGGATCAGGCGGAGGCTCATATCAAGGAACGCAGAGAGCTGCTGCTGCAGACTGGCAAGGTCATGCAGGAAACTTCAGAGAAGACGGAAGAGCTTCGTCATTCGCTGAAGGAGCTTACGATCGAGAAGCAAGAGACACTTGCTCACGCGGGAAAAGTACTGGATCAATATGAGGCCAGAGCCAAGACGTTCGAACTGTTTGTTGCCTCCTACGAAAGCAGTCTGGATGCGGAAGAGCAGCTCTACGGACTGATGAGAGTAAAGGCCAAGCCAAATCTGGTCAAAATTAAACGTGCTATTCGCACGCGTAATGAAGAGTACGCCAAGCTGGCCGAAGTACGCAAACAATTCAACCTGCAAACACAGGCGTTCAACGCAGCTCATGCACAATTGGTCAAGCTGGATCAGGCGGGTTAAAGAGCTGACGGGAGATGTACACTATCCAATACCGTGTTTACGTGATTGATCTGCCTGCCTTTCGTGTAAGTACTAGTATAGAACGAAGCTGTATATTAGTTGGTCAGCAACATGGACAAGCAGCATTGCGTATAAGCTAACGGAGGTGTTCATATGCGAAAAGGGAATACGGTGAAGGTCAGCGCCACATTGCTGGTTCTGCTTATGGGATTCTCGCTTGTGGCTTGCGGCAGCAGTGCACCTGCACTTCAGCCGACTGTGGGCAATACGGAGGAGTCGTCACCAGCAACAGAGCCTCCGCAGCAGGAGAGTGATGCCATTGAAGCGGAAGGAATTCTGACAGGCTGGGCAGACCCGCATACCGTTGAGATTCGTGTGAATGACAAAGCGATGTCCTTCCAGGTGGGAGAGGATATGCAGAAGTCAATGGACGATATGGATGATGAGGATACGGTTCGATTCAAATATGTAGAGAAAACGCTTGACGCTTCCACTAAACAGCTCGTACTCACCGAGATTACCAAGATCGCATCTGCCGATGATGGTAACCAGGGTTCGGATACAGGAGGAGCTGTAACGTCTGATCGATCAGCGAGGTCAGAACTCGAAGTAACGGTTGAAGGAATAACGGAGAAGCGACCAGTAACGCTGGTGCAGGCCAAAGGATATTCTCTTTATATTTTTGAGCCGATGTCGTTTGATGCAGAAGACCATGAGTTAACGATGAAGATTGATCCTGCATACAAGGTAGAGATTGAGAAGTTGCCTGCGGACTTCAATCTGGAGCATTTGAAAATGGATGCGAGGGAAGAGTTGTCCAAGACCGGAGAAGTCAAGGCGCTAACAGCTGAACAACTCAGCAACGGGCCGATGAAAGATGCAAGACTGTTCATGATGTCTCAGAACGAGAAGAAAACGCAATATTTCATCGTTAAAGAACTGGACGGCAACGGATTTATTTTCCACATTAATGCACCTGTTGGTGAACCATCCGAAGGTTTCGTGCCTATGGTCTATGCATCAATCAACTCCATAATGAATGAATAGATCAATAGACTAACAAATACGCGGCGTATCTCCTTTCAGTAGAAAGGGATGCGCTATTTTTTTTGTCCAGCGGATCAAAGTCAAAAAACCGGAAGGAACAAATAAGACATGGGTTCCTCCCGGCGTTTTTGTCAAGGTTCATCTGATGTTGTTGTTGGGTTGAATCCAGTTCCTGAACAGCGGGTTCAGGTGAGTACGGCGTTTATTTTGCTCCTTTGGAGTTCTTCGTATCGGGTGATCACCTGCTGATGAACGGCATGTTCTTCGGGAATACCCATCCGTTCGCGTATGAAAGCAGAGAGGCCATCTTCACGGATGATGTGCTGCATCTTCATGGCTTCCTCGTCACGTTTGTCATCAAATAACATCGCGGCTGCCATCGCAGAGGTTAGATGGGGAATAGCAATTCCGAATTCACTGGCCTGCATCGCCGGGCGTACAAGCCGATCATGAGGCGAGAGCTTGCGAAGTGGGGAGCGTCCGACCCGGGTGACCTGATCGGTCAGATTCGGGTTGGCGAATCGTCCGAGTATCGTATCCATATATTTCTGGTGCTTTTCAGTGTCAAAACCGTGTTTGCGAATCAGCATGGCGCCCGTCTCTTCCATTACATGCCGTACTTTGGCGCGAAGAGCGGAATTGCTCATGACCTGCCTTATCGTTTTGTAGCCTGCAAGATAACCTAAATATGCGGCGACACAGTGGCCCGTGTTCACGGTAAACATTTTTCGTTCAATATAGGGTTCAAGAGAATCGACGTATTGAACGCCATGGATTTCTTTGAAACCCTCAAGCAGAGCCGGGCGGTGTACAACCCATTCATAAAAAGGTTCAACGGTAACCTGCAGCGGGTCCTCGTGGTTTTGTGCCGGAACAATCCGGTCCACAGCTGCATTGGGAAATGAAATATAACGTTCGGCCTTGGCCCGTGTGCGCTCATCCAGGAATGGATAGATGCGTTTCTTCAGCCGGGTGCTGCCGCCAATGGCGTTTTCACAAGCGATGATATGCAGAGGATTGGAATTGTTTGCTTTCATGCGGAGATAGATGCCTTTGGCAATAGGCTCCGCAATGTCGCCGAGGGCGGACACACCTACCGCCGTTGTGATCAGATCTGCGGAAGCAATCTCTTCCGCTACGCGATGCTGCTCACTTACGTTAATGGCAGTTACGTTGTTGACGATGGTGGTATCCTGTTGCTTGTTGGCTAGTGTAATGGGGTACTCCTGTCTTTGCTGAAGCATGGATATTTTCTTCGGGTTACGTGCGACAAAGCAGACGTCATAATCGGAAGCGGACAACATATGACCGATAAATCCGCGGCCTATATTGCCCGCACCAAAATGTACAGCTTTCATGTGTAAACTCCCCCTTTTGAGATTGGATAACGAAATTCGTTCAGACCTTAGACGGTAGTGACGAGCGGCTTCGAGATCAAATCTTTTAATTCGAGGTCGGTCAGGCAGGATAGCCGTTGGTGCGGCATTTCGAATTCCAGTGTTCCTGTAATGGTATTTGTAATGACTACGCAGTGCATGCCGGCTGCGGCTGCTGCGCGTGCACCGTTAGGTGAATCCTCTATGGCTACAGCTTCGTCCGCGTTGACTCCGAGCGCATCAAGCGCCTGATTGTACAATTCGGGGTCTGGCTTCACATTGGCAACATCATCGGCTGTACGAATCACTTCAAAGTAATCTTTCAGTTTCAGTTGCTCCAGATGCTGCTCCACCCAATCACGCTTGGAACTGGAAGCAACGGCGAGTTTGAGTCCGGCTTCGCGTGCCTGCTCCAGATACATCTGAATCCCCGGGCGAACCTGCTCTTTATTCATTAGCGCAGCATGCTGCAGCTGAACGGATTCCTTGAACGCATCCCGATCAATCGGAAGATTCAAATCTGTGATGAGGTACTCGTACGGATTAAACGTTTTGAGACTGGTGCCGATACATTGAGAATACATCTCCAGCGTAAGGTCAACCCCATGTTTTTTATACGCATCACGAAACGCAACATACCATGCCGTCTCTGTATCAATAATCGTTCCATCGAAGTCAAAAATCAGTGCTTTGATCATACATTTGTTCCTCCTGTTTTCAGAATTTGTTTTGGGTTTGTAAAGTGAAACATTATTTTCGTAAGTTTCCTGCAATTTGCTTCCCGTATATTCATCTATTCGCGGCATATTAGTTGACGCGAAAAACGATGAGAAAAATTAATTTGGGAAAAAATATGCGGTGAAGCTAATAAAACCGTAACATAGGACAAAGTTTAGGGTCAAGCATGTTATGAATATTTACATTGAAAATTTTCATAAAAATGATATATTTTCAGTAAAATGATGGCTTTGCAAACCGTTGAGCGTTAAGCATGTAAGCGTTATACTGTATAAACGGATTTTTCAATACCAAAAAAATAAATTTTTTTATGAAAATAAATGAGATTCGACCGTTCAACAGCTTTCGACACGTTTATAATAGAAGAAATGCATCTGCTTGTCGGGTCGCAAGCATGTAAAGTAGAACAAGCAAAGAGGAGGAGCACTATGCTTAACAAAGATCGTTTTGGCGGATGTCTTATCGGGCTTGCAGTGGGGGATGCACTGGGAACTACGGTTGAATTCAGTGCCCCAGGGACCTTCGAGCCCGTTACGGATATGATAGGCGGTGGCGTGTTTGGCTTGGAGGCAGGGCAGTGGACTGACGATACCTCCATGGCTCTCTGTTTGGCGGAAAGCTTGATCCGTCAGCAGGGCTTCGATGCTGCTGATCAGATGCGCCGATATACGAACTGGTACAAGGTTGGTTATATGAGCAGTACGGGAGAATGCTTTGATATTGGCGGGGCGACACGAAGTGCATTGGAGCGTTTTGTCCGAACCGGAGAACCTTATAGCGGTTCAAGTGATCGAATGACAGCGGGCAATGGTTCCATTATGCGGCTTGCACCAGTGGCCATGGCTTATGCTCATCAACCCGCAGAGGCTGTTCGCTACGCCGGACTTAGCTCTCGAACCACACATGCTGCGCTCGAGAGTGTAGAAGCCTGTGAAGCGCTCGCGGCGATTGTTGTAGCCGGGCTTCGCGGAGCAGACAAGGCAACGATGTTGTCCCCTGAGACGATGAAGCGCTGGCGTACGGAGCCGGGCTTGTCTTTTTCACCTGCGATCGAAGAAGTGGTCTCGGGATCTTATCAGCGCAATGAACCGCCCGAAATTCAGGGCAGTGGTTATGTGGTTCGTTCTCTGGAGGCTGCATTGTGGGCATTTTATAAGTCATCCAGCTTTGCGGATGGGGCACTGCTCGCAGTGAATCTGGGAGATGATGCGGATACAACTGGCGCTGTATATGGACAGATCGCAGGTGCGTATTACGGGCAAAGCGGTATTCCGGCACACTGGCGGGACAAGCTGGCAATGAAAGAGGATTTTGAACGTTTAAACGAAGCATTATGGCTGAAAGCACAAGGCGAAGGTGCACAGGTAAATAAATAGATAAAATAATAGTTATCAGAAAGACGGGAGAAGAGAAATCATCATGAGCAAGACAACACATTCACTACATGCTTCTGCGGAAGAACCGCAAGAAGACACAGGACGATCATCTGCCTCTGAATCGGGTAAAAAGAGGACATTTCCTTTATCGCTGTTATGTTTGACAATCGGAGCATTTGCCATTGGAATGACGGAGTTTATCATTATGGGTTTGCTCCCCAATGTGGCGGCAGACCTGAACGTAAGTATTCCACAAGCCGGGCAGCTCATTACCGGTTATGCGCTGGGCGTAGCTGTGGGTGCGCCGATTCTAACCGTGTTCACTCACAAAATTCCACAGAAAAAACTGCTCGTGCTGCTGATGTGTATCTTCATCCTTGGTAACGCATTGTCTGTCATAGCACCTACTTACGGACTGCTGATATCAGCACGTATTCTGACGGCATTTGCCCATGGTACATTTCTTGGTGTAGGCTCAATTCTGGCTACGAAGCTGGTTGCACCAGATCGAAGGGCTGGAGCAGTGTCGGTTGTGCTTGCAGGCCTGACCATTGCCAATATTATTGGTGTGCCATTTGGTACATTTATCGGTCAACAGCTTGGCTGGAGATCTTCCTTTGGTGCGATCACCATCCTGGGTATTATTTCACTGCTGGGTATTATTCGATTTATTCCAGTCATTCCTCAAGGGCCGCCGGCCAATCTGGGACAACAATTTCGTAATCTGATCCGGCCGCAGGTATTACTTGTGCTGCTCATCGGGGCGATGGGCTGCGGCAGTTTATTTGCAGTGTTTACGTATATTACACCGCTGCTAGTGGATATTAGCGGTTTTGCCGAGCAAAGTGTAACCTGGATTCTGGTGCTGTTTGGCTTCGGTGTTACGCTGGGCAATATGGTCGGCGGTCGTCTGGCAGACTGGAAGCTCATGCCGTCACTTATCGTTAATTTTGCCATTCTGGCTGTGCTGCTGGCGGTATTAACACTGACACTGCACCATCCGGTTCTGGCGGTCATAACCATTTTCCTCTGGGGCGTTGCAGCCTTTGGCATTATGCCTGGACTCCAGATCCGCATTATGAATATGACCCGCGAGGCACCTTTGCTGGCGACAACATCAAGCCACTCTGCGTTTAACCTAGGGAATGCCGCTGGTGCTTATATCGGTGGTTTTGCTATAACACACACGGGGTTAATCTCGGTTCCGCTCTATGCCGCGGTGATTGCTGCGCTCGGGCTGGCCGGTTTGTTATTCAGTCTGCTGATGCATGACAGGAAGGCTTTGCCTGAAGGTGCAGATGTTATGAATCAGGCCTCGGTGCACTAAAGTAAAAGTATTGGATAAGGCCTCTGTTTTCTCTTGAAACGGGAAATGGAGGCTTTGTTGTGCAGCTTATGTAAAGAGAAGGAGACGCATAGGCGTATATTCGTTTTCTTAAAAATAGATATATTTTTCAAAGTAAGAGGTATGATTTTTTAAGTATTTGGTTGATGTACATAACAAGATCGGTGATATAATGGAGTAGTAAATGGAATTCTTTGTAAAATTTGATTGGAGGATGTCTGTTTTTGCATGTATGAAAAAAAGGCAGACAGAGGTGCTATTATTTGTGGAAGGGAGGAACTTCACTTTATATTGTAAGGGCTTTCAATTAGGGGTGCAGCTAAATAGCTGTACTGCAAGGTGAGTGCACGTTTTGAAATCCAATGTTAAAGGAGAATGATATTGATGAATAAACGCCTGTCCCGTATTTTGAGTCTTTCCATCACAGCTGCACTTTTGGTTCCAACGATGGCATCGGCAGCTGAAACAAGTGAAGGTACTGCTCCGGCCGCCATTCAAGCCACGGTTGATCAGGGTACAGTAAACACTGCAGATATTACAGGTCAGAATGCGCTGGCCAACACTCCGGTTGTGCCTGCACCACCCGGGTATGACGGCTATCGGAACAACATTCCGCATGGAAACACGAATCTGATTACGTATTATTCCACGACTGTTGGCAATGCAAGAAAGGCAATGGTGTACACGCCGCCTGGTTATACGCCAAACAAAAAGTATAATGTTTTGTACCTCCTGCATGGTATTGGCGGAGATGAGTACGAATGGGTTAATGCGATGAAACCGAAGAACATTCTGGACAACCTGTATTCAGAAGGCAAGCTGTCCGATATGATTGTGGTTATGCCGAATGGCCGTGCGATGAAGGATGACCGCCCGATAGGTGACATTTATGCACCGGATAAGGTTGCCGCGTTTGAACGGTTCGAGCAGGATCTGCTCAAGGACCTCATCCCTCATATCGAAGCTAACTATCCGGTGTACAAGGATAAGAACAATCGTGCGCTTGCCGGTCTGTCCATGGGTGGCGGACAATCTCTCAACTTTGGATTGAAGAATCTGGATACGTTCGCTTATGTGGGTGCCTTCTCGGCAGCACCAAATACGAAGCCTGTGAACCAATTGATCACGAATCCTGGACAGGCAGCCAGCAAACTGAAATTGCTCTGGATTTCCTGCGGAGGAAGTGATGGTCTGTTGTGGGTGAGCCAGAACTTTAAAAATGGTCTCAGCAGTATGAACGTTCCACACATCTGGTATCAAGATGTAGGCGGACATGAGCCGAAAGTTTGGAATAGCGGATTGTATCAATTCTCTCAACGTATTTTCAAATAAGTACACTTTATTCCATCCAAAAGGAATCATCCATAGACCACGTTCAGTGACGAAGTGAGTCGGATGAGCAGCAGCCTCAGTTCTGTTTGATACAGAATCTGAGGCTTTTGTGTTATACAGCAATTTGAAGCAGGTTCAAATAAGAAGGAGAGATATTATAATATATATAAGTTGAACTATTTATTTACACGTGAACGGAGAGGACGGAAAAAACCTGAAAAAGCGGAGCGGTCGCCTTTATCACCGGATTTTTCCCTTTGGGAAAAGGGAATAGAAAAAAAATCTGGGGATAACAGCGATTGGAAGGTTGTTCTGTCATCGGAGTGGATGGTGTAAAATCTTTAGTTCAACTTATATAGAATGAAGAGTACATAGCGTTGGGAAGAAAGGGAGGAATGAGATGATATATTACAGGGGCGCTTTCCGTGAAACAGACAATGTAATCTATTTCAAAAGTGAGGTGCCGTTGGCCGAAAATGATGTCATTTTGCTGGGGGAGAAAAAATATTTTGTTGAAAGTGTAGAGAAGGAGTTTGTGCTCTTACAGCGAGTCGGATCAATTATTACCGTGCAATTGCCGACATAACAATCCTCCGGGGTACGCCGCTGCACATGTTCTGGCTGACGGTTCCCCCCCGGAGGGTATTTGATCGATTAGTTCAATTTAGTAGATTTCCAGTTCATTGATTCGAACATATCCGGCTTGATGCGAAGGCCCTTTTCTGCACACAATTTTTATTTTGGAAGTGTTGATCGGACTAAAGCTATGTGAGCGGTATACGTTGGTGTTGTTTGTAATCTTCACAAGTGATACCCAGTTTGAACCGTTCCAGTATTCCACATCATAATCCGACAGCACATAACCTTGACTTGTGTACAGATCAACTTTACTTACCTGTTTGCTCTGCCCAAGATCGAGGGTTACGTTCTGTGGTAGAGCTGTGTTGGCATTGTTTGCCCAACTGGAAGCACCGCCAAGAGCCGTGCTGCGATCACCGTCATTGATTCTGGCTGTAGAGTATCCGCTGAAGGTGGAGTCTGCTGTTATGGTTGCAGTGCGCGCAAGGTTAGGGCTGCCATAGATTTCGAGCTCATTAATTCGAACATAACCTGGTTGGTGACTCGGCCCTTTGCGAGCAACGACACGAACCTTGGTTGTGTCTACAGCATTAAATGTATGGGAACGCATCAGTTCCTGGTTACCTGTAATCTGAACCAGATTCACCCAGGTTGAGCCATTCCAATATTGCAGGTCGTAATCCGCAAGCGCATAACCCTGGGAAGTGTACAGATCAATGCGGTTAATCGTTTGCGCTGTCTGCATATCTACAACTACATATTGAGGCAAGGGTGTGTTGCGATTATTGGCCCAGCTGTAGCTCTCGCCAAGAGATGTATTACGGTCACCGTCGTTGATCCGGGAAGCGGAGTAGCCCGGGAAGGTTGAATCTACCGTTATGGATGCATTCCGTGCCAGATTGGTTCCGGTGCCAGGATTGGTTGAAGGGTTCTTCACCAGTTTGACCAGATTCCATCGCAGTTCAAACAGCTTGAAGGATTTATTCAGTACAGCCCCTTCCCCCTTTACAAGTGCGTCGATGGTTAGTGACATGGTACTTGGTACATCGTTGCTGCTTGTCCATTTGCCCGTTCCCTCAATGCCCGCAAAAACACTCAGCTCCAGTATCTTTTTGCCAACGAGCTTCAGGCCCACTTCAGCTTTGGCGCCTGCCCATGCTGTAATCTGTCCTTCGATCTTATGTGTGACCGTCAGATATCGATCCACACTGCTGTATGGTTTGATCTGGATCGGGACAAATGCAACTGTTTTTCCCTTGACACCTGCCGTAACGGTGTAGCCTTGATCGACCTGAAATTCAAATGTAACGTTTCCGTCAACACCGATGACGAGGAATACCCCGACAGAAACCGAGCCCAGCTTGCCCGCGTCAACATTGAATCCCATGATGGGGACTTTAACTTCTTTCTTGAATTTGGCTTCGCCTTTTAGATAAATATTGGCTTTCTCACCTGCCGTGAATTTAAGGTCATAATTGCCTAAAGCTTTGTATTTACCTGTGATTTTAGGTGTGATTAATGTGAGCTTGCCGCCAGCTTCGACAAAGACCTTGTTGCCGTTTGCATTTTGCTGGTTAACGAGCACTTTCTTGAAATCACAGATGAACTCATTCCCGGATTTGCGGCAATTGGCAAAATCATTGCTTGCTGTCGCTTGCATGACCTCGTTCAATTGAATGGCCTCGGCATCATCTGAATCCGTTTTCGTTTCAAAAGACAAAGACTCATTTTGGAACTCGTCAAAATTTTCGGTTTCGGTTGGATCGGTGACCGAAGAGTCGATCTGAATTTGCTTAATTGATGTAGAGGCGGCTTGCTCCGATTCAAAGGCTAATGTCTCAGCTTCTGTTGACTGAATCAGACCTGGTTCATCCAGAACCATATCGGGATCGGGTATGACGATGTTGCGCTCCTCCAAAGAAACTTCCTGCTCGGGGATGTCGTAATAATCGAACAGTTCCTCTACGCCTGGTGTGGTGTATTCAATCAATGTTCCATCCGAGCTGCGGCTGGCGCTGGTTATTTTGATCGCACGAGCCGTATCTTCATCAAGGAAAATTTGCCCTGGAGACAGACTGGAGGTTAATGGCTCCGCCTCGTTGGACGTGAGCAGCAGGCTGCCCTTCTCTTCAACATTTTCAAAAACGTTATCAACTACAGGCAATTTTTGCGAGATGACTGAGGGCATAGGAAGGTTAGACTTGAGCTGGTACTCGACTTGTTCGAACTGTCCTGAGGATTGAAAAGGATTAATAATGGATGCGCCATCTTCGCTAACATTAAACGAAATTCGGAAATAGACCTCAGTGCTTGGTGTGTTTATATTACTATTGCCAGCCCAGATCCAGTGTGCGCTCGTGTCGTCTGGTATGCCTGCGATCTGATTCCATGGCGAGGCGCCATATCGGCCGAAATCGCTGGCTCTTGACCAGGCAGAGTCATCGAATTTGGGATCTTCCCAGCCGCTAACGTAATGCTCGGACACTTTCCAGTTCATATCCGTGACGATACTGTCTTCCATATAACGAAGATCAGCGAGGAACCCGGCGTAGCTGCCCCAATCCGTCGCTTTGACTGCAACAACGTTATTCCCTGACTGGATCGGTACCGGGAAGGTATAGGCTTTGGACCAATCGTTCCCCGTGCCAATCGTTTTTCCGTTAACATATAAAGTGAATTCATTATCTGCTGTTATTGTGATGGTTGATTCGTTGTTAGATGCACTGTAAACATGTGAAGGCCAAATTCCTGTGAGCATAGGAAGCAATAGAGAGAGAACTAGAATAGATACCCAGGACTTCTTGAATGCGGCGTACAAGTTTTGCATACTATTTTCCTCCCAGAAAATAAAGTAGTTTGCAGATAAACAGAAGTTCAAGGAAGCATGGTAAAAATGAGGCGTCTTACCTCTTCGTAAATGGAATATATTTCCTCCTTTCGAGACTATAATAAGGTAAAAAAAATCAATTTAACAACATTTATTTACAGTAATCGAACAAAAGATCGAAAGGGAGAATCCGTTCGTATTTTCCGCTAATACGAGGGCCTCATAAAGCTCATGTGTTTTTCAATGGTACGTGCACTTCTGGGCCCCTGCCCACATACAATAGATCGACCCTGTTCCCTTGTGTGCTCAGGCCAGATCGTTGTAAAACTGCAGGAGGTGTCATCTGTGCCCGGATTGTTTACCGCAATAGCCCTGTTCATTAAAGAGTTAACGTTACTTGTCTCGTATGTCAAAAACAATGCGTTTCCCCAGCCGCTTGCTGAGGATGACGAAGCCAAACACCTGCGCCTTATGGCAGAAGGCAATGCCCATTCGCGCAATCTGCTTATTGAACACAATCTGCGCCTGGTGGCGCATATCGTCAAGAAGTTTGACAATACCGGCGAAGATCAGGAGGACCTGATTTCAATTGGAACCATCGGTCTGATCAAAGCCATCGAGAGCTTCCAGCAAGGAAAAGGCACAAAGCTGGCTACTTTTGCGGCGAGATGTATTGAAAACGAAATCCTGATGCATTTGCGTTCCCTGAAGAAAACACGCAAAGACGTATCTCTGCATGACCCCATTGGCACGGATAAAGAGGGGAATGAAATTACGTTAATTGATATCCTCGGCACCGAAGCCGATGATGTGGTAGATCGTGTGCAGCTGAAAATTGAGAAAAGCAAAATTTATCGCAATCTGGATATACTCGATGATCGGGAGAAGGAAGTCGTGATCGGCCGCTTTGGCCTGGAGGCTGGCGGAGAGGAGCGCACCCAGCGCGAGATTGCCAAGGAACTGGGCATTTCACGCAGTTATGTATCTCGGATCGAGAAGCGGGCGTTAATGAAGCTGTACCATGAGTTTTATAAGCAGAAATAGATGTGAATTGTATATGCACCAAAAGAACAAGAGTGCTGATCCCTGATCCCACTAAGAGCTGCAGCTGCTAATATCCCAGGCGCTAAGGTCGATTGGGATCAAAAGACAAAGATAGCTAGACTGGACACAAAGAAATAATCCCAAGCGATTGGTAATATAAAAGGCCCTATCAGCAATTTGCTGGCAGGGCCTTGTTTTTATTTTAAATTAGCTACTGCGTATTTGGCTTCTTCCTTAGTAAATTTCTCACCGTAATCCGATATCAACTGATCGTAGATAGCGGAATCAGACATGCTCATTGATTCAGCGTAAGTTTGAGCTTTTTTTAAAGCTGCTTCTTTCCAATCAAATTGAATGTTATCAATGGCGTATTGAGCAGCTTCTTTAGGGAAGTTCTCGCCATACTCAGATGTCAATTGATCGTAAACACCAGCTTTGGACATGTTCATAACTTCCGCATAAGTAATTGCTTTATCTAATGCTGCTTTATATTCTCTAGGCACGCTGTTTGCCTCAGCTTCCTTTTTAGCTAATTCTGCTGCTGCGGTATCGTCTTTAGCTTTTTGTTCTTCAGCAGTCCTTTTATCGGATGCAGCTTTCTCTTTTTCAGCGGCAGTTTGTTCTGCAGATGCGGTTTCAGCTTTAGGCTGAGCCGTTACTTCGGATGCTGTCGCGTTGGGCTTGGCTTCCTTGTCACCCATATTACTGATTGCTCCAACTACAACTATGATCCCGAGCCAGAACCACCACTTCTTATAAATTGGTTTCTTTTCCAGGTATTTCCTCCTATGTAATAGATAGTAATAGTCTATCAGACCTAGGAAAATGTTTCTATATATTTATTTGAAAACTCACAAAATGAGTTACTATAGGACTAAATCCGATAGCATCGATAAAAAGACACAGCTGGCATAAAGTCGGCAGTGATTTTTTGTATTATTTTGTATATATATAGTTATTATATGCGTATTTATATACATATATAAGTTTTGTTAGTATATTGTGTATCTAAAATGTAATTAGGAGATGAAAGAATGTTATTAAAAAAAGTCGTGAGTGCCCTACTATCATTATCTTTACTGGTAGGAGTAGCTGGTATTCAAGTTTATGCTGAAGCATCCGATGAAAGTGCTAAAGTAGACCAAACATCCTCAGCCACAAATTCAGAGCAAGATGTAACGACGATTACATATCAAGATTATGATGTGATTCCCGCTGAAGGATTATCAAATAACTATTTGAGTGAAGATCAACTAGCAGAGTCAAAGGTTGCTGGATTGGCTGCTGGAGTGTATTTCATACCAGGGATAGGCGAAGTAGCTTTATTAGTTACAGGAGGTGTAGTTATAGCAGGTGCTACATACTACGCTGGATCAGTTGTTTATAATAAAGTTAAGGCTTATTTGTCATCTAAGGATGCTGCTGATGCAGAGATCGCTGCTGAAGCTGCGTATAAGGAAGCTAAGAAAAACGGTACAAAAACGGGAACTCATGAAGATAAGTACCCACCATTTAACAATCTACTAACAAAAGGGAAACCTCGCTCTTCAGAAGATCTTTATGACTCAAAAGGCTTGAAACAACGTAGATATTATGATAGTAATGGAAATGCAGATGAAGATATTGATTATGATCACTCTAACGCAGATGGATCACATACTTTTCCACATAGACATAAGTGGATTAATGGAGTGAGGTCTAAGTAAAAATGTATAACAAACAAACCTACGAGCAGATTATTGAGTTTATCCAGCAACACAGAGAAATAGAGTTTGAATATGAAAACAAACAGTATGCGTTCCTTGCTGTTAAGGATGGTTTTGTTCTGGTGTGTGATAATAAAACTCAAGGTCCGGTCTTTGTAGACTATGAAGAAATGGTCAAAGAAAGCAGAATTAATGGACATACTTTTTTGGATTTGTTTAAAAGCGAAGAGTTAACTATAACTGCGGTACTGTGATCAGATTTAATATCTAAAATGAAAATTATCCATACCTTTACCCTAGTCTTTAGACTGGGGCTTTTTTCTTGTTGAATAACGAACATACATTCGCATATAATAACAAAAAAAGCAAACAAATGTTCTATTTATGGAGGGGTGAACATGCCAGTAAAATACTTGGGTTGGTTAGTCGAAATCATTTATCAAGATCAGTCGGGAAAGATCACGAAGCGCCGCATCCAGATTAAAAGTATTCGGTCCGGAATGATCAAAGCAGATGATTTGTTGTCTGGCCAGCCACGTATTTTCCGTGAATCAGGACTGCTGGCATGGCATCCAATCAAGACAGCAGAGAAAGGGGCATAAAGACGTTGACTGATTACCAGTGCAAAGTTCTGCGGATTTTATACAACTACAAAAGTGGCCGCCGCCGATTTCCTACGGTGCATGAGCTGACGGTAAAGACGGGGAAATATAAACCTGATGTCATGGCTGCATTGGACGCCCTTGTCTCTGCCAATTACATACAATGGGATGACAAGACAGACACGGTCAACATCGTGATTCTGGAGGGCTGGGAGCGGGAATCTGAGAAGCCACAGCTTCCCGTGTCACCACAGACGATTAAACCTGCTAACGCGGATTACTGGACACAATATTGAGGGGGAATGAACTGTGGCAAGCAAATTGACTGGAAACGGAGTTTTCGAGGGATCACGCATAATTCTGCCAGAACATCGTGAGGCATATCTTCAGGAAATGAGTGTACAGGAGAAGAGGGGCAAGCCGGTGTTGGACGAACAGGAGATGCAGCTTATCGAGGAAGCCATTTTTGAATCTTACCAGGAACGCCACTCTGTTACGCTTACGGTATTCAATCCTTTTGATGATGAAGAGATAAAAGGCGTTGTAGCATCGATCGACAGGCAGAGCAGGAGAGTCAAGCTTGTGCGCGGCGCTGAGGATTACAGTTGGATACAGATCGAAGAAATTATAAATGCGAGCATATAATAACACAGAGGATTTGAACAGCATAATCCACAATAGCACTATGTCTATAATGAACATGTTATTGAAATTACGTTAATTGATATCCTCGATACCTAAGCAAATGATTATGTTTCTCGAACGGCGTTAATGAAGCTGTACCATGAGTTCTATAAGCAGAAAAAAATGTGAATTGTAGAGATGCATAAGATCAGAAGGGCGGCCTTTCGTTATGAAGGAGGGCGGTCCTTTTTTCGTATATGAATGTAGTGAGACAGACTCATCACGTCAGGAGCTTTTCCCATAAATACTATTTCGGGATCAAGCCCCTGAGACGCTGGAGCGGATTGATGCACAGGTGAACAAATGGAGCTATTTTGATATATCGGGTCATGGATTTGCTTTAAAAAGAACGAAGATGTAACAGGAAATACATACGTGCGTTTACGCGATGTAACGCAAAGCGAAAACAGAGCAATCTCTGAATCTCTGATATGCTCCTTCCGTGGGTGCGTATCTCCTAAGCCTGCGCACCCATGGCTGTGTACACACCTAGTCGGGCAAGACGGGTAAGCTGCAAAGCCATATGATGGGGAGAGTAAACTTTGTTGTTTTCAAGCCATCGATGAATGATTCCGCTGGTGGAGAAGCTGAGATAATCCAGTAAAATGTCCAGCGGTACCTGAACCTTTTGATTGATTCCGATTCGGGTTATTCGTTGAAAAAAATGAGCTTTAATCATCTCATTCAACCTTGTACTGAAATTGCCAACAGGATTGATCAGCAGCATGACCCGGTAGAACTCATCATGCTCAAAGATGTGTTCAAACAAGACCGCAAAGATCGGGTCAGGCTCGGCAAATGAGGGAACCTCATCGATGGCAGCACAGCGTTCCTTGAGCACATCGTCCAGCAACTGGAATTTCTCATTTACAATGGTATCCAGCAAATCCTCCTTGTCTATAAAGTGGGCATAGAACGTTGAGCGGTTGATGTTGGCTTGTTCTGCGATGTCTACCACACTGATGTCCGAGTAATTTCGCTTTGCCATTATGGTCAAAAAGGCTTCGGAGATCATGACACGAGTTCTGTGAATTCTTCGGTCCATGCTTCGGGATTCATTCACTTGTAATCACCTCGAATACAACAAATTGGGATGGATTGTTGGTTAAACAACACCGGTAAGAACCGTATTGAGTGCATCCATGGGAATGTGCTTACAATCCAGCCACCTTCAAATGAAGCTGAATTGTAGTTTATTTTGACGTTGCCCAACAGATCAAGGATTTGTGTTCGGTAACCGTCAAAACGGGAATGATTGATTGTTGCGCTCCAATGGATATTAGCTATGATAAACAATAAAACATAGCAAATCAATCGGAAAAATAAAATTTGATTAAGGGGTGACATTTTGAGGGGAGACACTTTCATATCCAGTCTGGAGGATGGACGACGTGTCTGGCTGGAAGGGCAGCAGGTCAGGAATATTTCCGAGCATGCGGCTTTTAAAGGCACACTGTCTACCATCAGGCAGCTGTTTAACATGCTGGATGATCCTGTGCATCGGGAGCAAGTGGGCTATGCTCCTGATGGACAGGAGCGATATGCACACAGCTCATTTCTCGTTCCGTACACAGCAGCCGAGCTGAACAAGCGCAGTCAGTCCTTTGCGGTCTGGTCTTCTTGTACCAGCGGCATGATGAGTCGGTTATCTGACTATGCCCGTTCCCTAGTCACCGGGTGGTATGCTGCCCGGCACGAATTATCCGAACTGGACCCGCGATTCGTGGACAAAATCAGTACCTATTACCACGAGGCCAGAGACCGAGATCTCTTTCTGACGACAGCGATCATTGATCCCCAGATTGATCGTTCCAACGGGCTGGATGATGAGCGAATTGCAGAACGATTTCTCCATGTGGTGAAGGAAACTTCGGAAGGCATTGTGGTCAGGGGAGCCAAAATGATTGCGACGGGTGCACCGTATACACATGATTTTCTCATCTTTTCGTTCCTGCAATTCCAGACCAGACATCAGAAACATGCTCATGTCTTGATCGTCCCCGCGAATTCACCAGGACTGCATATTGTGTGCAGGGAGTCGTTTGCTGATGCCAGAGAACGCAACCATCCACTCAGTGCACGTTACGATGAGATGGATGCCGTCCTTTTTTTCGATGATGTCCTGATTCCTTGGGAAAGGGTGCTTCTCTACGGAGATTCGGGCAAGGTGCTGAAACTTCGCGGGAACCGTACGGCCAATGGACTGGCTTTCCACCAAAATGTTGTGCGCTTTGTAGCCAAGCTGGAATTTGTTACAGGGGTGGCTTTTGCGGTAGCCGAGTCGATTGGTGTAACCGGATTTCTGCATATTCAAGAGAAACTGGGGGAGCTGCTGACACAGATTGACGTGATCAAGGCACTGATTATTGCAGCGGAGGCCAAAGCCGTGCCTGATGCGGCAGGCGTGCTCGTTCCTGATCTAACGTATGTGGAGACGGCGCGAAATTTGGGAACCAAATATTATCCACGGGCTGTCGAGATACTTCAACAAGTTGGTGCAGGTGGCTTTGTTCAGACTCCTTCCGGAATTGAGGACTTCTACGGTCCGATATCCGAACTTATGCATTTGTATTTTGAAGGTGCTGCAGTAAGTGCCGAGAAAAAAGTGGAGCTGTTCAAGCTGGCCTGGGATCTCATCGGCAGTCCGCTCGGTGCTAGACATCTGTTATATGAAAAATTTTATGCAGGTGATCCGATCCGTGGTCTTGCATCCCATTACGTTCGGCATGACAAATCGTCGTTAACAGCTCCTGTTTGGAAGCTGATTCAAGAGAAAAGTTAGAGCAGAGCTAGAGCAGAATAGCCATCATATGAGCAGGAGGAGAGAACAAATGGAATTGTTTTGGTTTATCCCGACACATGGGGACGGAAGATTTCTGGGCACCCGAGAAGGCGCCAGGGCAGTGACCTATCACTATTGCAAGCAGGTAGCACAAGCCGCTGATGAGCTTGGGTTTGCAGGGGTGCTGCTGCCTACGGGCAAATCATGTGAAGACGCCTGGATCGTTGCTTCCTCGCTGGTGTCGGTAACGGACAAGCTGAAATTTCTGGTCGCTGCGCGTCCAGGGCTGATGCTGCCTACCACGGCGGCACGAATGGCGAGCACATTGGACCGCTTTTCCAAAGGAAGACTGCTGATCAATGTCGTAGCCGGAGGTGACCCGATCGAGCTTGAGGGAGACGGGGTATTCCTGGATCATGATGAGCGCTACGCATTAACAGATGAATTTCTAACGATATGGCGCAAGGAACTGGCTGGCGAAGAAGTCGATTTTGACGGCAAATATTTAAAAGTCCACGGCGGAGCGGTTCTGTATCCGACCATTCAGAAGCCTTATCCTCCGCTTTATTTTGGAGGCTCCTCTGATGCAGCCATGGAGGTGGCGGCCGAGCATGTGGATGTATACCTGACTTGGGGTGAGCCGCCTGACCAGGTAGAGGCCAAAGTCAATCGAATGCGAGAGCTCGCTGCCAAAAAGGGAAGGAGTCTGCGCTTCGGCATCCGACTTCATGTAATCGTCCGTCCAACCGCAGAAGAAGCCTGGCAGGCCGCGAATGACCTGATCGCTCATCTGGATGAAGAGACCATCGCTTCAGCCCAGAAGATCTATGCTCGCATGGATTCTGTTGGTCAACAGCGAATGGCCAGTCTGCATAACGGGGATCGTTCCAATCTGGAGATCAGCCCGAATCTGTGGGCAGGCATTGGGCTGGTCAGAGGCGGTGCCGGTACAGCGCTTGTAGGCGATCCCGACCAGGTTGCAGAGAGAATGAGAGAGTACGAGGCATTGGGCATTGAAACCTTCATTATGTCGGGGTACCCGCATCTGGAAGAAGCCTACCGCACTGCCGAGCTGTTGTTTCCGAAGCTGAATTATGCACAATACGGGAACAACGGCGAACGGTCATTTATCAGTCCTTTTGGTGAGATGATTGCCAATAATACTCTTCCTGATCATGTGGTAAAAGCGCCTGCGGCTTCCAAATGATGCCGTCTGCTTTTTACGATATCTCTATTGAAAACATCATATTCTGGCCGATTAGACGAACTAAAGGCACCTCACATGTATAGGTTGAAGGTGTCTTTTTTGTTGCATTCCGCTCCAGTAGAGAGGGCCTTGGCCCTTGACTATAATTCATTCCATTGAAGAGGTGATTGAACATGTCTATGCAATTTGCGTATTGGGTTCCTAATGTAAGTGGGGGTCTGGTTATCTCGAACATCCCGCAAAAAACAGGCTGGTCATTTGAGGATAACGCAAGGTATGCCAGAATCGCAGAAGAAGCAGGCTTTGATTATGCTTTATTGCAAACCAGATTTATGGCCAGCTATGGGGCTGAAAATCAACTGGAAGCCATTGCTCTTGCCTCCGCACTCGCGGTGGTTACAGATCGCTTGAAACTGATAGCGGCCATATTGCCAGGATTATGGCATCCCGGTCCAGTAGCGAAAGCGATCACGACGATTGATCATATCAGCCAAGGACGGGTTGCCGTAAATATTGTCAGCGGCTGGTTCAAGGGTGAATTTCATGGATTCGGGGAACCGTGGCTGGACCATAACGAGCGTTATCGGCGCTCCGAAGAGTTCATCCGTGTGCTGAAGGAGCTGTGGACGCAAGACCAAGCCAATCACCAGGGTGACTTTTACCGTATTCATGAAGCGCCACACAAACCCAAACCGGTTGTACTTCCCCCCGTATTTCAGGGAGGAAATTCGGCGGCTGCACGCGACATGGCTGCACGAGTCTCGGATTGGTATTTCATGAACGGGAATAACATCGATGGTTTCCGTACCCAGATCGAAGATGTGACCGAGCGGGCTGCGTCCTATAACCGCAAGCTGAGATTCGGAGTCAATGCATTTGCCATCGTGCGGGATACGGAAGAAGAAGCAGTGGAGGTACTGCGTCAGATTATTCGATATGCTGACCCCGAGGCCGTGGAGGGCTTTCGCAGTCAGGTCCAATTTGCAGGCAAAGCGTCCCCTGAACAGGAGGGAATGTGGGCGAATTCCAATTTTGATGATCTGGTGCAATATAATGACGGGTTCAAAACAGGCTTGATTGGTACCCCCGAACAGGTGGCAGACCGCATCATTGCGTTGAAAAAGATCGGAGTAGACCTCGTTCTTATCGGCTTTCTTCATTACGATGAGGATATTCAGGCTTTCGGTGAGAAGGTCATCCCGCTGGTTAAAGAGAAGGAGGCTGCGCTGAGCCGGGTTACGGCTACCTGAGCAGGCCAGCGATTTTAATAGACGGAATGGAATGGATTGGATTGGCACATCTGTATCCGTGTTATTGAGGGATGAATTTCTATTTTAATTAGAGGAGAGATGACGCAATGAGTATTGAATCAAACACGATTCACACCCTGCCTGACTATGAGCAATTGAGAGCTGAAATTCGGGGCATTGTCGAGGAAGTCATTAAACCACGTGCAGAGCTGATCGACCGTGAGGGGCGCTTCCCGCGTGAGAATCTGTCCGTGCTTGCCGAGACCGGGTGGAATGGCGTACTGATTCCCGAGCGCTTTGATGGACGCGGACTGGATCATGTCGCCTTTGCGATTGCAGCAGAAGAAATTGCCAAGGGATGCCCTTCGACTTCACTGGTGTATGTCATGCATGTCGGAGCTGTTCAGACGATAGCCCTCTACGGAAATGAAGATCAGAAGGAGCGCTGGCTAAAGCCGGTACGCAATGGGGCCATTGGTACGTATTCTACTAGCGAGCGCGCTTCGGGAGGTCACTGGTGGTTTAATTTCAGCGAGGCTTCCCGAGACGGGGAGGATTACATTTTGAATGCCGAAAAGTCGTTCACGACAAGCTCGGGACAAGCTGATTTTTATGTTACCCAGACCCGCACGCCAGGAGCACAGACGCCGACAGATGTGAGCTTTTTCCTTGTCGATGGACAACTGGAAGGCATTACTTCGGGGGTATGGGATGCACTCGGTGTTCGGGGGAACCATAGTGGCCCGATCACGTACAAAGGCGTCCGGATTGCAGCTCAGGATAAGCTCGGTACGGAGGGACAGGGGCGCGAAATTCTGGAAAGTGGTGTATCTCCCGTATACCTGATCGGCCTGGGGTCCACCTGGCTTGGAGTTGCCGAGGCAGCAATTGAGGCTGCATCCGAATATGTGAAGGGCATGGTTCATCGCGACTTTAACAAGCGTTTGGCTGACTACCAGATCATCCGCCAGCAGTTGGCTGAAGTGAAGGTGTTGATCTCCAGTCTGAAGCCGTGGCAGTTGTCTCTTGCGAAGCAGCTGGACGAACTTCAGGCACAGGGTAGACCGCAAGTCGAGCTGTTCCTGCCCCTGGTTGAATTCAAAATTCATGCTGCGGAAGTTGCTAACAAAGCGACCAAAGCAGCGCTGGATGTTACCGGAGGTTATGGTTATAAAAAAGGCGTGTTTGAACGCCTCTTCCGTGACGCGCGTGCAGGCATCGCCATGGGTCCCTCCAACAACATTGCCAGAGAGTGGATTGGCAAGTCGCTTGTCGGTCTGCCGCTGGAGCTGTGGTACGAGGGAGGGGATTGATTACCTCAAGAAACTGAAAAAAGGTTAGGTAACTGCAAGCTGCGGTCTGTATCAAACAGGCGGCAGCTTGTTTACATTCATTGATCTCGATAATAATTGTAGTCATACACGAATCGAAATCCGCTTCATGATAAAAATAATCAAAAAGAATGATAGGTATTCAGGGCTGATTATTATATATTAGATGGTATATTATTTTGCATCACAGAGAGCATGCGCAGAAAGAGAGTGGTGGTGTACCATGCAGCAAGAAACGTTAACAAGGGGTCTGAAAAACAGACATGTACAGCTGATGGCAATTGGAGGGGCGATCGGAACGGGTTTGTTTCTCGGTGCGGGCAAAACAATCCAGCTAACCGGTCCATCCATTCTTCTGGCGTACATCATTACAGGCATTGTATTATTCCTGATCATGAGGGCGCTTGGAGAGCTGCTGCTGAGCAATTTGCAGTATCATTCCTTTGTCGATTTTGTTCGTGATTACCTGGGAAATATGGCGGCGTTTATCACAGGCTGGACCTACTGGTTCTGCTGGATTTCCATTGCGATGGCAGATATTACGGCAGTGGGCTTATATACACAGTTCTGGTTTCCCGATATCCCTCAATGGATGCCGGGATTAATTGCACTGGTCATTTTACTTGTAATGAATCTGGCGACGGTCAAGCTGTTCGGGGAGATGGAATTCTGGTTTGCTCTCATTAAAGTGCTCGCTATTCTGGCATTGATCGTAGTGGGGCTGTATATGATTTTCACCGGATTTACAACCAATCAGGGCTCGGCAAGCGTTACTAACCTGTGGAGTCACGGGGGCTGGTTTCCGAATGGAATTCACGGCTTCATCATCTCGTTCCAAATGGTTGTTTTTGCTTTTGTGGGGATGGAGCTTGTAGGGCTTACCGCGGGAGAAACGGAAAATCCGGACAAGGTCATTCCTAAAGCCATTAATCAGATACCGATTCGTGTGCTGCTTTTCTATGTAGGAGCTTTGCTCATTATCATGAGTATCTACCCCTGGAATGCAATCGTGCCAACGGAAAGCCCGTTTGTACAGGTATTTGCAGCGGTAGGTATTGCGGCAGCAGCCGGAGTGGTTAATTTTGTCGTGCTGACATCGGCGGCATCGGCCTGTAACAGTGCGATTTTTAGTACAAGCCGGATGATCTATTCCATGGCCAAGGATCAAAATGCACCTGAATCCTTTGCACGTGTTAATCAGAGAAAGGTTCCAGCCAATGCACTTTTTTTCTCCACGATTGTCATTTTTATCGCGATTGTGCTGAATTATGTGATGCCGGAAGGTGTATTTACACTGATCACAAGTGTGTCTACCGTATGTTTCATTTTTGTCTGGGGCATCATGGTCATCTGCCATATGCGTTACAAACGCACTCGCCCTGATTTGGCGCGACAAAGTCGTTTCAGACTGCCGTTATATCCGTTTTCCAATTTGTTGATTCTGGCCTTTCTGGTCTTTGTCATTATTGTTTTGGCGCTTGCAGAGGATACGCGTGTGGCATTGTTTGTTACACCTGTGTGGTTCCTGATCGTTTCGGTCATTTATATGTTGAAAAAAAGAGTGAAGCAGTAACAGAAATCCTGTGTACGTGATATAAAGCAAAAAGCGAAAGAGCAATCTCGAATGAGGCTGCTCTTTCGCTTATTTTTGAGCCGGGCTCACGGTATAAACGCAGTTTCTTCCCCCGGCAAGAATGTATTCTCCCCGCTCAATCTGAACGTCCTCTCCCAGAACCGTTTTGAATAAATGCAGCTCGTTTTTGCATAACCCTGTGCATACAGCGGCCGCGGCACAGATGGGACAATGCTTTTCAATGAACAGGAGACTTCCGTCATCCTGCTCCTTTACTTCCGCCATGTAACCCTCCATCGTGCGAATTTCGGCAAGCTTCTCCAATTTAGATTTGATATCCGATGCGCCTTCAAGATGCCGGGCATACTGCACCTGCATTTTCTGATTGCGAACAGCGAGCAGCTGATCCAGCCCGGTCTCTCCAAAAGCTTCTTTCATGGATTGGATCAGGCTGACGGACAATTCGGAATAACCGCTGGGGAAAAAGCGATCGGCCGCAGGGGTCAATATCCATAATTTCGTTGGACGTCCCATCGGGCGGGCTTCTTCTATATGAGTAACAAAGCCTTCTTCCTTCAAGCCATTGAGGTGCTGACGAATCGCCATTCCCGACAGTGAAAATTGAGAGGAAAGGGACACCACATCCATTCCGCCTTGCTGCTTCAGTGCATCAATAATGGCTCTTCGGGTGCGAGTTGAGACATCCTTTTTAGCCTGGTTTCCGCTCATGATGTTGCCTCCTTTGAAGCAAGAAACGATGATTCATTCCCTACATTTTAAATAAAAATGTTGACAAAGTCAAAGAGGGACGTTAGTTTATACATTGTAAACAAAAATGTTTAATAAGTATCCGATCCATACGATAAACGATACGTGTATACATACTCTTTGCTGTACCAACGTAAACGTATTTAGTTTTAATAACAGGGAGGGAACGGCACGCCAGAGGGGGTCCGATGATTGCCTAACGAGAACAGAGAAAAACTTTTTACAGCTTACCACCTGATTGGAACGAAGTGGACGATCCATATTTTATTTGTGCTTTCTCAGGGACCGAGGAAATTTAGTGAGCTTGCCAGAGGCATACCCTTGATTTCGGAGATGGCTCTCACCAGGCGATTACAGGATCTTCAACAGAATGGTTTGGTTCAGAAGACATGTTTTGCAGATCGCAAACCAATTCTCTATGAACTTACACCCAGAGGAGCTGCACTTGCGAACTTTATCCCTTGTCTGGTGGAATGGGCATTGCTCCATTAAAGGTGCGTATTTATAGCGAATTCAAGATCTGGACAGTATCTTTAATATAGGGGGAGTTAAAAATGAACATTGAGGTTAGCACCAGAGCATCTCATCAAATTAAACAAATTTTATCGGGCGCCAATAATCAGTCTTCTTTTCTGCGAATAGGTGTAAGTGAAGGCGGTTGCAGCGGTTTATCCTATACGCTTGTTGTGGAAGATCAGCAGACAGAAGAAGATATCGTACTGCATAAAGATAATTTCAACATATTGGTTTACCCAGCCAGTGTCCCGTACGTTGATGGTTTGAAGATCGACTATGAAGAAAGCGGCATGACAGGAGGGTTCACGATGGACAATCCCAATGCCAAAGCGTCGTGTGGATGCGGAGCCAGCTTCAGAATAGCTCGAGATCGCGGCAAGGTTCAGCCGTGTGATTAAACAGAGAAAAGAGAGCTGTCCCATAGTAAAGTTTGTCGAGTAGGGACAGCTCTTTGCCTGATGATATGTTAATCTAATCAAGCCATTCCAGCATGATATCAACGACTTCTTTATAACGCTGGCCCACAAGCAGGCCTGTATGCGTTGTATCCCGGAGTCCGGCATACTTTGCTCCAAGCTGATCTGCAGTTAACTGGCCTCTTCGATCCTCGTCCTCGGACGACACAGCTTTGATTACGAGAGAGGCACAGGTGATTCGTTTCCCGTCAATGGATATGCCTTGTGCCCCGCAGAGGGCAGAGAAGGTACAGAAAGCTTTTGCAGATTCCATCTGCAGGTACCGACGTTGAAAAGCGATATCTTCCGTGGATTCGTCAATCGTTGCAAGCTCCTCACGTAAAGGTGCTGGCATAATCATTCCCGGTTGAATTCGGTCCGCTGCAGGATAGGGCAGGGCGTCATGGACTTCTTTGCTTATACTGGTGTCAATGATAATTAATCCTGCCAATTCAGCAGTTTCTGCGATCTTTTGGCTGAGTATGCCACCCATGCTAAAACCGATAAGGACAGGAGGTTCATGCATCAGGGACAACACCTCACGAATATCCTCCAGGTAATCCTCTACCGTAATACGACTCAAATCCAGCACCCTGCTTTTGTAATGACTTCTTAGATTCATCGCGTAACAATCCCATCCCTGCTCCACAAAATGAGGGATATATTTGCTCCACATCCAGCTGCCCGTGTATGCCCCGTGAACAAATAACAGAGGCGCACGCGTAGTTCCTGTGGTAGAGTCAGATGCCGTACTTCCTTTATATACTTCCATGTAAAGGTCATGGTTTCCAATCCGGTGCACCTCATGTTCAGGCAAGTATTGTGTGTAATCAGTCATCTAAAATGCTCCTTTTCAATTTAGTTTGATATCAAACTATTGTTGTAAAAAAACTTAAAGTCAAACAAATTAAGCAGTATCCGTATCGGCTGTATGACCTTACTTTTTTAAAAGTTGTCGTGAATTTTGATTAAAATGGAAAGCAGCTTCTGTTTTTCCTCGTCTGTAATTCCTGCATAGAAGGTATCCAGCATTCGCTGTGATATATCCTCAAAGACTGGTTTTAACGCTTCTCCCTTGGCAGTTAATGTTACATACACGATACGAGAGTCTGCTGCATCTCGATCTTTAGCAACATATCCGGTTCGCACCAGTTTATCTACAAGCGCAGTTATCGTGGATTTGTCCTTGCGAATTTTTTGGGCAATCTCGGCCATGGTCAACCGCTGATGGTTGTAAAGGGCATAGATGATATCCCCATGGGATGTAGCCAGATCGTGGATGCCCTGTGCCGCCATTTCGGTCAAAATAAAACGACTGGTTTTCTCTTTAATTTTGGAAATAAGTGAAACAGCATCTCTTGTTTTCATACACCTAATATAGTTTGATATCAAACTAATGTCAAGCATAGACCCGGGAACAGGGGAAGAAGTCTTCCTTGTTCCCGGGTCCGTCCATGCATGGATGTAATTCACTTGTGCAGTAAAGTTAAGTTACCAGACTATTGGATCGGATTAGCCTTCATTTCTTTTTCCATTTTTTCAATACCGTCGATAATTTGATATCCGTATCCCCAGAACTGACTGAAATCGGTCACGTAGATTTGTTTGTTCTGAATAGCCTTCATGCTTTGCAGCGCAGGGTTGGCATACAGATTCTGAATCAGCTTGTTGATATCGGGTGATCCGCTGTAAGCCGAGAGCAGCAGGTAATCCGGATTGGCTGTAATCAACTGTTCTACGCTAACCTCGCCTTGTACGCCATCAAATGCATTTTTCAGCTTCAACAGGCTGAGTGCATCAAGCTGATACGTATCGTTCTGCATGCTGCTTACGGTAATGCTGTCCTCTGTAGCGGGTACAATATACGCAAAGCTATGCTCCGGCTGATCAGCGACACTGGCTTTGATTGCCTCTGCCCGTGCTTTCAGGCTGTCGATAAATTGTGTGGCTTTATCTTGCACGTCAAAAATCTTACCTAGCTGTGTAATGTCACTGTAAAGACTCTCCAGCGTTCCCTTGTGATTGGTCGTTTGCATGAAGGTACGGATGTTCATCTCATTTAGTCCGTCTACGCTTCCCACGCCCCAGTCGGCGTCAGCAAACAGATCACCTCGTCCAAAGACCAGATCCGGGCTGGCCCCAACAACAAGCTCTTTACCCACATAATTCTCGGACAACACTGGAATTTTGGCGAATTCGTCAGCTACATCGGGTGTTACCGCGCCATAAAGTGCAGCAACACCGACAATTCTATCAGTCAAGCCCAGCTTGATCAGCATTTCGGCAGCTGATTGAGTATTGGCAACAACACGCTCAGGTGCCTTATCAAATACCTGTGCTTTGGGTTTCCATTCTCCGCCTTCACCAGACATAGCGAAGTTTTCTATGGTAAGCGGATAGGTCGTTTGATTGACCGTTCCCGCAGGTGCAGCGGCTTCGGTTGTCCCCGTTTGGGAAGCCGGATCTTCGGCTGTGGCTGGTGTAGACGTCTTGGATGAACACGCCGACAACAGCACTAATAACAGAGTTAACGCAGCAAAGAAAGTGGATCTGGACGAGCATTTCAACATGGTAATAACCCCTTTTTGTTTGTGTTATAATTGACAAAGATAATCATTCTCAATTATAATCCGAGAAAATACTTTGTAAATAGCTAATTTAAGTTTCGCACAATTTTACTAGAATTTATGGGGGAAGAAATGGCACAGACGATTCAGGCTGGGACACAGCAATTGGGGAAAAAAGAATCCCTGATTCACAGCAAAACAGGCTTTACACTACTTATTGCAGCATTAATCGTGATTGTACTGATTTCGGCAGGCATTGCGGTCTCTATTGGACAAGTTCGTATTCCGCTCGGAGAGTCCTACCGTATTCTTTTAGCCAAAATAACGGGAATGGAGTGGGGGGGGAAGCCGCTGGCAGCAGGCTCCTTCACGGATATTATCTGGCAGATTCGTTTCCCGCGTGTATTGATGGCGATGTTTATCGGTGCGGGTCTCGCCTTATGTGGTACGGTTATGCAGGCAGCTGTCCAGAATCCACTGGCGGACCCTTACATCCTTGGTATTTCTTCAGGAGCCTCGCTCGGAGCAACCTTTGCCATTCTCATCGGGTTTGGTGCGATTAGCTGGCTAGGACAGACGGGAGTTGCCTTTTGGGCGTTTGCCGGAGCAATGGGTGCTTCTTTGCTTGTTCTGACACTGGCCGGTATTCGGGGAAAAATGACGTCAGTCAAGCTGGTGCTTGCCGGTATGGTTATTAATGCACTGTGCAGTGCATTTTCCAACTTCATTATCTATTTTGCGAATAATGCCGAGGGCATCAAAACAGTCACCTTCTGGACGATGGGCAGTCTTGCCGCTTCCGGGTGGAACAAGCTGCCGCTAATAGGCATCGTCGTGCTCACGGCCATATTGTTTTTCCTGCTGCAATCCCGTGTGTTAAACACGATGCTGCTCGGCGATGAAGCCGCCGTCACCTTGGGCATTAACCTGAGTGTCTATCGCAGACTGTATATGATCTTAACGGCACTCGTGACTGGTGTGATGGTTGCTAGCTGCGGCATGATCGGTTTTGTGGGGTTAATTATCCCGCATATCGTGAGGGGGCTCGTCGGCTCGGATCATCGTAAAGTGATGCCTGTTTCGGTATTGTTTGGTGCGATATTTCTGATCTGGACAGACGTCATTGCGAGATCGCTAATCTCCAGCGTTGAACTACCTATCGGCATTATTACGGCGATGATTGGTGCACCGATGTTTATGTATATGCTTGTCAAAAAAGGCTATGGCTTTGGAGGAAAATAACATGCAATTAACGGTCGATAATATATGCTTTTCCGTGCAGGATACGGATATCGTGCGTGATATTTCACTTCAGGTGAGAGAGAAACAATTCGTCGGCTTAATTGGACCGAACGGCTGCGGCAAATCGACGTTGCTCAAAAGCATTTATAAAGTTATTAAACCGAAGCACGGCAGCGTTATGCTGGGAGACACCGATATTCTGAAATCGAGTCCCAAAGTCACGGCCAGGCAACTGGGAGTTGTAGGTCAGTTTAACGAGTTAAGCTTTGATTTTACCGTGCGTGAGATGGTTATGATGGGGCGTACGCCGCACAAAAAACTGCTGGAGGCTGATAATGCAAAGGACGAACAGATTGTGGAGACGGCGCTGGAAAAAGTGCAGCTGACCGGTCATGCTGGCCGTAATTATACGTCTCTGTCCGGCGGGGAGAAGCAGCGTGTCATTCTGGCTCGTGTACTTGCTCAGCAACCGGAATTTCTGATTCTGGACGAGCCGACCAATCATCTGGATATCAAGTACCAGCTGCAAATATTGAATATTGTTCGCGGACTGGATATCGGCATTCTGGCTGCGCTGCATGATCTTGAACTTGCGGCAGCCTACTGTGATTATCTCTATGTGGTGAAGCGTGGGCAAGTTGTTGTTCATGGTACTCCCGCCGATATTTTGACTCGTGAGATCATTGGAGAGGTATTTGAGGTGGAATGTGAGATTTACCAAAATCCGGTCACCGGAGGCTTGGGAATTGCCTATTTGAGCACACGATAACCCGGAAGCTGGAGGTTTATAACATCTATTCCAGCCTGGAATCCACTTGATGTGAATGCTTCCCGCTGCTGACCTCTTCAAAAATATTAGCCGAATCTTTAATCTGCTTTTCTTCGGGCCGTTGTTGTTCAGGAAGAGGCATCCCGCTACTGGATTGCGCCAAGCCATAGCTTTGCAATAATTGCTCCAGATCTTTTACAGTGACTGGGCGCGCTTCCGGTTTCAGAACATAGCCAAGCTGACCATTCGGTTCAATGGTTGCCGTTTCCAGGTCGTTTACATTTCTGATTCCAGCCTGTCTTAGATGCATCTCGAGCTGATCTATCGTATACCGCATTCGTTTCAGATTCGGAATAATAACTTCCCCGTTCTCTACAACGACTTTGGAGCTGCCGCTCATCAAACGTTCGAACAGGTTGGATTTCATCTGTAACTGCTCCACAACGAGCAAAGTTACAATAAATACGGCTGCGGAGCCAATCGCTTTGCCCAGTTCATGATTGGCAATCGGCTGTACCATGGTTGTACCGATCGAGATCATAATAACGGTTGTTGCCACACTCATCTGTGAGATGGATTTACGCCCTGCAATGCGCAGCAGAATCATGCCAACGAGAACAAGCAAGACAGATTTCCAGACCCAATCCATGCAAAGACATCCTTTCTTTTCTTAGGGCGTGTCTTGAAACCTACTGAAGTGCATCTTTTACCGCCTTTTCGCCCCCTGCTGCGTCACTTTCCCTTGACGTGCCCCGGCACGCCTGCGGAAAACTTCCTGGCTTGGAACGAAAATTCAGTAAAATCTGCTTCCTTCAGAGTTTTCAGACACGCCCTAAATGAACGCTGATTATTAGACTGTTCCGGGAGGGATTGGATTATACGATGTGGGGCCATCCTGATCCGTAAACGTTCTAACACTTAACCCGTAACAAACTTTCATTTTATCTGCTCCATCGTTTACAATAGGGTATTGATGCAGTAAACAAAGGAGCGGTTACGCATGGCAAAACAGAAATATTACGTGGTATGGGAAGGCAAGAAACCGGGCGTATACAGCACTTGGGCGGAATGTAAGGCTCAGACGGATCAATATGCCGGAGCCAAATATAAATCATATGAATCCAGGGAAGCCGCTGAAGCGGCGTATCGCGCCGGATGGAAGGGCAACTGGGGATCGAGCGCAGGCGGAGCTGGCAGTGCCTCCAAGCTCAAGTCCAAGTCGGGCAGCAGCAGAAGTGCAGGGATGGAGACATCGGAGGAAGTGGATTATGACAGCATTTCGGTCGATGTAGGAACCCGGGGCAACCCGGGGCCGGTCGAGTACAAAGGGGTCGATACACGCACAGGCGAAGTGCTTTTTTCCGTTGGGCCGATCTCGAAAGGCACGAATAATCTGGGTGAATTTCTGGCTATTGTGCATGCACTCGCTTATCTTCAGAAACAAGGTAGCAGCAAAACGGTGTATACAGACTCGGTGAATGCGATGAAATGGTTAAAACAGAAGAAGGTTGCTACCACGCTGCCACGGGACAACTCAACAGAAGAGATCTGGCTAATGATTGATCGGGCGGAGCAATGGCTTCGCACGCATACGTATTCGAACAAAGTGTTAAAGTGGCAGACGAAACAGTGGGGCGAGATCAAGGCGGATTACGGCCGGAAATGATGCTTTTCAAACGGAATCCCAAAAAGCTGGTGCTTGTCTATTAGAATCGATATTTACAATTTCCAATTTCCATTCTATAATCATCAGCATATGATAAGTCACACATATGGAGGAGCCTGTCATTCATTTACGGGCCCTCCTTATCTTTTTGGATCGGGGATGTCCCGGTTTGGTCACTTGAAACAGGTGAGCCGAGTATACATTGCAGGAGGCAGACATGAGTTCCATTTATAGAAGTGAAGAAGGAAAGAGCAGTATTCTGGAGGAGTACGAGGTTTATTTGAGTGAGCTGGGTGAAGGGATTACAAGGGAGTATGTGGAGACACGTTTTGGCAGAACGCATGTATTGCTGACCGGGCCAGAAGATGGCAAGCCATTATTTATTCTTCAGGGCGGCAATTGTGTGAATCCGATGACCCTGTCCTGGTTCTCCTCCTTATTTCAATCCTACCGGATTATTGCGCCTGATACGATTGGTCATCCGGGCTATAGCGAGGAAACGAGCATTTCGGCACGTTTTGACAGCCTGGCTTTATGGGTTTCCGATCTGCTCGACCACTACGAGATTGAAAAAAGTGCGTTTATCGGTCCTTCTTTTGGCGGCGGCATTATTCTCAGACTGGCTACGTATATTCCGGAGCGTATTGCATGCTCGGTGCTGGTGGCTCCGGCGGGTCTTGCGGTGAATTCCAGAATGAAAACCGTTCATGACATTACACTTCCACTCGTGAAATATCGGATAACTTCTTCGCCGGCTTCTTTGCAAAAAATAACGGATAACCTGTCATGCCATTGTATGAAGGAAGCAGACAAAAATCTGATCGGCAAAATATTCAAGCATGTCAGTCTGGAGCAGGATTTGCCTAAACTGGCGGAGCGGGAAGAGCTTGAAAATTATAATTCGCCTACATTGCTTCTGGTTGGAGAGAAGGATGTCTTTTTCCCAGGTGATAAGTGTATTGACCGTGCCCGGCAGATTATTCCGAATGTGCAGGCGGTCAAATATGATACGGGACATTTCCCTTCTCAGGACGTGCTGCAGGAGATGAACGCGGAGATTCAGCAGTTTTTGAACAAACATTATTAAGTAACAACAGCAGAAGCATTGGGACAGCAGAATAAGACAGTTAGAGGGAACGTAAGCAACTGAAACGTGGGGCAATTCGTCTTTTAACAAATTAAATTAACGAAATTGCCCCTTCTGTCGATACTATTTATAGAAGAGAGCGTATATATCTTCGAATAGCCAATGGAAGCTTGGACAAAACCGCACGTTTTGTAAAAAATGTTTCAAACGACGTGATTGGGTTTATATAGATGGTTGGCGATGAATTGCCATCCGTCGGACTCATCCATACTGAGTTACGAACAATTTGCAGTTATGCGGCAAGTCTTCCAATCGACAAGGTTGAAAAGAGGTTTGTTATGAAAAAGGATAAGTGGAATATGGCCTTGCAGCGCAATGTCATTTTAAACGATACATATCAGGTTAGACAGGTTCTGACCAGCAGTGAGCTGGCGATTGTGTATGCAGGGCGGAATCGGCATACAGGCGCCAAAGTGGCAATCAAGGAGTTTTTCCCCCATCGATTGGCTGCACGTCAGACGGATAAACGTACGGTTTTTTGTGCAACGCGTGGATATGGAGGGCAATTTCAGGAGCTGCTGTCAGCATTTCTGCAGGAAGGAGAGCTGCTGTCTTCGCTTAAACACCCACACATCATTGCTTACGTGGATCACTTTGAGGCCAATGATACCGGATATCTGGTTACCGAATATTGTACGGGCACGACCCTGACCGATTATTTGAATGAGCGCGACCATGCACTGGAGCCGGATTTTATTACCGATACGCTGCTGCCGCTCGTGGATACACTCGATTATATACATAAACAAGGCATTCTTCATCGGGATGTCAAACCTTCCAACATCATGGTAATGGAGGATGGCACGCCAAAATTGCTTGATTTTGGTTCAGCTGTGCGCTGGCCGATGCCGTCCGGGGCAAAGCCGGCTATATTTACCTCAAAGGGATATTCACCACTTGAATTCTATTCGGAGAAATCCGAGCAGGGACCGATGTCTGACATCTACAGCTTGTCCGCGCTGCTTCATTACTGGACATGCGGGCAGCCGCCAATGGATGTAAAGCAGCGTTTATTCAGTGATGAGCTGCCCTCGGTACGCAAGCATAATGAATATGTGAATCCATGGCTGGCAAGGGTTATTAACTGGGGGCTAATGGTTCGTTCAGAGAAACGCTGTACCTCCCTGACCTGGGTGAGAACATCCCTGCGAGTTCAGGCTTTGGTGTGGAAGGTTCGCAAGCCAGGCAAGATGGAATGGAAGTTTGAGGATAACGAGCATACTCAGATATTCGAGCCAGAGCCGAAGAAGCAGCACGAAACGGCCTGAGCCTCTAAGAAAAGCATTACGAACCAGATCGACTCTATATCGAGAAGATTTGGTTTTTTACTATATTCATTTTATTATAATTTTTGGTATGGGCTGCTGACCCAAACGTTGGCGATGAAATCAAACAGGAGATGAGACTATGAAAGAACTTGGGAAAAAGGGAGATAAGAAAGAACTTGGGAAAGAGGAAGATAAGAAAGAGTTCAGGACTGATGAGCTTGAAAATGACGCTATTTTGGCTGCGGCGGCGAGTGAACTGGAGCAGATGGTGAATCAGGTCTGCGAACGGATTGGCACACCGCTTCATGAGACGACCGAACTGCAGCGTCAGGTGCTTGCTGCTTTTGGTTTTGGCGCAGTATACAGCATCACTCATCGGGATCGGTTGACTGAACCGCAGGCACATGCGCTGAGCATTCGAATGCTGATCAAACCGTTTAACTACAGTGAACAGCAGGCCGTTGATTTTGTGGATGATCTGATCCGTGTCGCATCGAATGAAGAGACTCATCCGGTGATGAACACCATTATCCATCGCGGGATTAACGGGCATGTTCAATTTGTACAGGAGGATCACGAAGCACTGGGTCGCAATATCCAGGAGATACTGGACGCAGTTCAGCAATAAAGTGGGGAGGTGAAGCAGGTCATGGACTATATGAAATTAAGCAAAGAGCTTTCTTACGCTTTGCGACATGCCCCATGGGAATACGAGCTTGAGCTGCACGAAGAAGGATGGGTTGATATTTCACAATTGCTCATCGCTCTGCACGAAAGTCCGCAGTGGCATGACGTTACGGAGAAAGACCTGGAACAAATGATTGCAGATTCGGAGAAAAAGCGGCATGAGATCCATGCAGGCCGAATTCGTGCGCTTTATGGTCACTCCACTCCGCAGAAAATAATCAAATCGGCTGCTCATCCTCCGGAGTTGTTGTACCACGGTACACCTGTACGTGCCGTGTCCTCTATTATGGAGCATGGTTTACAGCCACGGCAGCGACAATATGTACATCTGTCTGCAGATATTGAAACGGCACATAAGGTCGGACAGAGGCGTGACGGTCAGCCAGCTATTCTGCGAGTGAAGGCCGGGCTGGCCGCACGTGAGGGTATCCTCTTTTACCATGGCAATGAGAATATTTGGCTGGCTGATGTTATTCCCGCACATTATATTGAGCAGGAACAAGCTGATAGCTAGATGAAATCATAGTGCAGATGTTGTTCAAAGTGAAAGTTTCACTCAACATAAGCAAGCAAAAAGGGTTGTTCCCCGTCAACTTATGACGTATGGAACAACCCTTTTTTGAATGCCGATGCCTTGGGATCGGGGCTGCAAGCAGCACGAAGCATGTCTGATTTATTTGCCCAGAACCGCTTTAAACCCTTCGCTTAACGGTTGAGCCGGACGGCCAAGCAAAGTTTCCAGTGCATCACTTTCAACAGCGAGCGCACCTTGGCGGATGGCAGCTTGCATTTCAACCAGCATGGATACAACAAAGTCTGGCAGTCCCGCACCTTTCATAATGTCTGCATAAGCAGCATCGTCTACATTTTGTACATGAACTTCCTGTCCCAGCACTTCACCTGCAATCGCAGCAAGCTCAGCTTGTGTACGCAGCTTGCCAGATAATTCATAGACCTTGTTCTCATGTCCTTCACCTGCAAGTACAGCAGCAGCGGCTTCCGCATAATCACGGCGGGTAGCCCAGCCAACCTGACTGTCATTGGTTGCATGTACCCAAGGCGCACCATGTATTACGGCCTGCGCACTGCCAGCCTCGTTTTCAAGGTACCAGTTGTTGCGCAGGAATGTATAAGGGATGCCAGATTCGCGAATAGCCTGTTCTGTCTTGCGGTGTACCTCGGCCAGGGAGAGCGGGTTATGTTCTGCATTGACGACACTGGTATAAGCAATGAAACCAACGCCTGCTTGTTTTGCAGCATGAACGGCATTCTGGTGCTGACGAATCCGTGTCTCGTTATCTCCATCTGTGGAGATGAGCAGCAGACGGTCTACGCCAGCGAAGGCTTTTGCTAACGTTTCAGGCTGATCGAAATCACCATGACGAACGTCTACACCCTGGGAGCGCAGGGCTTCTGCTTTTTCGGGTGAACGTACACTTACCGCCAGATCTGCGGTGGCATTCGTTCTCAGCAGCGCTTCAACAACGAGTGAACCAAGATGACCTGTTGCACCTGTAACTAACATTTTCATTTTATTTTCCTCCTATAATGTCGTTTGAACATCTACTTCGTGAGCCGTCTAACTATCCTGAAAAATGATATGTACAGCTCTAAGAAAGCAGCTGTGGATGTGTGAATGTTTATCTATGTAACTATAATAGTTACAAAATAATGTGTTGTCAATTTTTATTATAGCTAAAGACGACTAAAGGAGTCCGAATATAGGGAGAAACGAATCAACCAGTGGTTATTAAATTTTTTTAAGTATGCAATAAATGAGTTGTGGTCCTTTAGGAGTGTTAAAAAAGAAACATTTTTTGAGTTATTGTTTGTAAAAATGGTAAATTCGAACCAAAAATTTCAAGTTATAAGGACCTAAATGCAATTATTAGATTGCGTATAAGGGAAGATAATTGTAAAAAACTTCGACAAATTAGAAAAATATGTACGAATTGACAAATGTAAAAGCGATTATATAATGTGGATATCTACAAATTAGTGTATTTAGTTACAAATGATTCCAAAAAAACTAAGTGGCAGGAGTGAAACAGCAATGTGGTTTTTGGTTCTATGGTTGTTTGGGCTTATTTCAGGGGCAGTTCATCTCTGGATGCTAGGGTTTCCTGGTGAAATGAGCGAGATTAGCAGGGTGTTGTTGCTTCATCAGTTTGTCGTTACCTTTGGACTTGTAGGTATCATTGGTTATGTGGTTAACATTGCAAGGGCAGATCAAACAGCCAAAATGTTAGGTTGGCCAGGCGGACCATTCCAGGTCAAATACGGATTTTCACAAGTTGGTCTTGGTGTTATGGGTATAATGGCCATCTGGTTTCAAGGAAATTTCTGGGTTGGTGTTTTGGTTACGATGTACATATACGGTTTAAGTGGTCTTTGGTCACATACTTATGTCATGATTAAAAATCGCAAGGCAGATGGAGACAGTATTGGTAATCTGATTATGGACGTTGTCTACCAGGCTTTTATTACGGTTCTCTCTATATTGGCCGGCGGCATTTGGGTCATGAGCTAGACCGTAACTGGATTTATGTCAGCACAGCTTGAATCTCAATTAATGAATGAGGTGTGGTCGTGATGGTACGTAAAACCGTGGAACTCTCCGAAACGCAGAAAGGGATCTATTTCGATTGTCAAGTGAATGATCCTTCTTCGTATAACATCTCAGCATCGATACAGATAGAAGGGCTTCAGCTTGAAACCTTTCGTCGCTCCATTACAATGCTGATGTATGAACAAGTCGTGCTGCGTACGCATATTCAGATACATCAGGATCGACCTGTTCTATCCATTCAGGATGATATGGAATACGCACTGATCTTGCGGGATCTGCGCGATGTGCATCAGGCTGAGAAGCACCAACAGATGAAGACCTCCATAGAGGCGTTTATTCAATCTCCATTTGTACTGGAGCAGGGCCCGCTATTTCGAATGATGCTGATACATATGGATGAGGACGAGCATATTCTCACCATGTGTATACACCATTTAATCTGTGATGGATTGTCACTTGAACTTTTGAAAAATAAACTTTTCTATTGGTACAATTGCATGCTTCAGGACCTGCCGGTTGATGTAAAACAGGATGAGGGCTTCATCTCCTACATCGCTGCGGAGAATACAAAGCTGCAAGAGAACAAGTATAACCGGGAACGTGATTTCTGGTTAGCCAAAATGCAAGGAGCTGAGCCGCTGGCTTTGCCGCATGATTACCCCGCTGGCAGTTCACAAGCCGGAGTAGGGCATGAGCTTCGTTTTGACATACCTGAAGCGTTAATGTCGGATATCACCCGGATGTCCAGAGATCATGAGGTCACTGTATTTATGTATTTCATGGGGGCCTTCAGTGTTCTCCTTAACAAATATGCAGGTAAACCGGATATCACCTTTGCGTCCCCGTATTCACATCGTCCCGGCTTCGATCTGGAGGAGACGATTGGATGTTTTGTACATATGCTGCCGATGCGGTTCCATATTGATGCTGAATCATCGTTTCTATCTCTGCTTGAGCAAGTAACAGCGACCTGGATGGACACCTACAAACATATTGGATATCCCAATAACCTGATTGTGAGAGACAGCATGATGCAGGTACAGCCGGGTTCTCCATCGGTGTTTGATGTTTCGTTTGTCTACGATTCGTATGAGGAGGATCTGCCGGGAACCAGTCTCGTGGAGCAAGATATCGTGACATTTCCGGGTGATCTGATGGTTGTCCTGAATAGTACATCCAAGGGCACACAATTGAAATTGCAATATAAACCGAGCTTGTTCCGTGCTGAGTCCGTGGAGCGCATGGGACAGCGTTTCCTGCACCTGATGCAGCAGCTCGTAACCAAAACGGAGCAGCGCATTGGCGAGTACAGTCTTCTGATGCAGGACGAGCAGGAGCAATTGCTGCAGCAGTTCAACCAAACTTCGTATTTCCCTTATACCCCGCAGCACATCATAGATATTTTTCACACCAAAGTGGCACACTGCCCTGAGCGAATTGCATTGCTCGAACAACAGAATAAACAGACCTATGCAGAGGTGAATGCAAAGGCCAATCAACTGGCAAGACAGATTGTTGCAAGAAAAAGAAGCAAAAATGAGGCGATCGGCGTACAAATGCTGCGTTCTTCCGAGATGGTCATCGCTTTGCTTGCCGTGTTGAAAGCGGGCTGTGCGTTTGTACCTCTGGACCCGGCCTATCCGGTATCCAGAAAAGCCTATATTCTATCGGATGCGGATATCTCCATCGTTATTGCCCGGCGGCATGAGGTAGAGGATGAGTCGCTTGAGGCTCACTATATCTACACAGATGATGCAGCCGTGTTTACCGGAGACAGTGCCAATCTCGAAGAAACGCTAGACCCTCACAGCCTTGCGTACATTATGTACACATCAGGATCAACTGGCAAGCCCAAGGGCGTCATGATCGAAAATCATAGCGTTGTAAATACGCTGCTGGATCTGGAACGTCGTTTCCCGGTACAAGCCAATGACGTGTATATGCTCAAAACAGCCTATACCTTCGATGTGTCCTGTACGGAGTTGTTTGGCTGGTTTATGGGTGAGGGCACTTTAAGCATTCTGCCGCCAGAAGCGGAGAAGGACCCTTCCCGCATATTATCTGTTATAGCCGAGCATCAGGTAACCCACATCAATTTTGTACCGACCTTATTCCGTCTTTTTCTCGAAACAATGGAGCTTCGCCACGATCTTTCGGAATTGGATACACTGAAGTGGATTTTCGTGGGCGGAGAGGCAGTTACACCAGACATTCTTAACAAATTTGATCGTTTAAATATCCGTGCAAGCCTGGAAAATGTGTATGGCCCTACGGAATGTACGATCTGGGTCTCCCATTATCCGCTGAGCTCTTACAACGGCATTGGGAATATCCCGATTGGTGTGCCGCTTAATGAGTCAAGGTGGTATGTCGTCGGAGAACAGGACAAGCTGCAGCCTCTGGGCATTCCGGGTGAATTGTGTCTGAGCGGTGTGGGTCTTGCGCGAGGATATTTAAATCTGGAACAGATGACTCGGGAGAAATTTGTGCGTAACCCTTTTTATGATGAGCAGAAGGACCCTGACTATTTCAAAATGATGTATCGCACAGGGGATATGGTTCGCTCCCTGCCAAGCGGGACACTCGAATATTTGGGGCGCATTGATTTTCAGGTGAAAATTCAGGGGGCCAGACTGGAGACCGGGGAGATTGAAAATACCCTTTCATCCTACCCCGGGATCATTCAGACAGTCGTTGTCATGAAATCATCAGAGGGCCGGTCCGGCTCGCTATACGCCTATTATCTGTCGGAACAGGAATGGCCTGTGAATGAATTGAGAGAGCATCTGTCGCAATCACTTCCTGCGTATATGATTCCATCTGTTTTTGTACATAAAACCGAATTTCCGTTGAACAGCAGCGGAAAAACGGATCGGAATGCCCTGATCGCTGACACAACACACACACATACCTCAAGTACAGCTTACGTTGCGCCTGCTACAGAGCTGGAGCGGGAAATAGCTGCCGTATGGGCTGAGGTGCTGGGTGTAGAGAAAGTCGGCAGAGACGACCATTTCTTTGAACTCGGTGGCAATTCATTTTCCGTTATTCAGGCACATAATCGCTTGAAACATCGCACTGATATGGACTTTCCTGTTCCCCGCTTCTTCGAGTGTCCTACATTGCGGCAGTTTGCAGCTATAGGACAGCCCCGGGAAGCCGCGCCGACACCTGACCTGCGTGAGGAACGTTTTCAACGAAAAGCAGGTATTCTGCGCGAGGATATTGCCATTGTAGGTATGGCAGTGAATGTGCCAGGAGCCGAGGATATTCGTGAATTCTGGCGTAATCTGGTGGCAGGTCAGGAGAGTATTCATTTTTACAGTGATGAAGAACTGAGGGCACTTGGTGTAGACGAAGCGCTGCTGCGTTCGCCACGGTATGTGAAGGCCAAGGGCCGGGTGAATGGCATTGAGCAGTTTGATGCAGGTTTCTTTGACTATACTCCTGGTGAAGCCGGCATGATGTCTCCCCAGTTCCGATTGATGTATCAGGGAATCTGGGAAGCGCTTGAGGACGCAGGCTGCAAACCCGATGAAGCAGGAAAAGTGGGAGTGTTTCTTGGTGGATCGGATGATTTTGAATGGTATCGTCAAGTGCTGTTTAATGATGCAGGATACAGCAGCAAATACGAGGCGTTCACACTGAGCACCAATCATTTCCTGGCTACACGCATGGCCTATAAGCTGAACCTCAAGGGACCTGCTTACACTGCTCTTACGGGATGTTCAACCTCGCTCGTGACCCCGCATCTGGCCTGTCAATCCTTGATGGTTGGCGAATGTGATGTCGCTGTAGCAGGGGGGATTACCGTCGAGCTGCCGAATGAAGGCGGGTATGTATACGAGGACGGCATGATGTTTGCCTCGGATGGTCATTGTCGACCATTTGATGCTGCAGCAAGCGGCACGGTGTTTTCCAACGGAATGGGCATTGTGGTGCTGAAGCGCTTGACGGATGCTTTGCGAGATACAGACCATATTTATGGTGTGATTAAAGGTTCTGCCATTAACAATGATGGGCAGGACAAGCTCAGCTTCCTGGCTCCAAGCGTCAGCGGACAGGCTGAGGTCATTCAGGATGCGTATCAGGCTGCTGGCGTTGATCCTGAAACGGTCAGTTACATTGAGGCCCATGGCACAGGAACGCTGCTTGGTGACCCTATTGAGGTTGAATCTCTGACACGTGCGTTTGCTTCCGATCAGAAGCAGTTTTGTTATCTCGGCTCGGTGAAGGGCAATGTGGGACATATGGATACGGCTGCGGGTGTAGTCGGTCTGATTAAAGTGGCGCTTAGTCTTGATCACAATTATATTCCGGGTACGGCTAATTACGAGCAGCCGAATCCCAAGATTGATTTTGCGAACACGCCCTTCAAAGTCAACCCGGAAGGGGTGGACTGGAATCGGGATCAAGCAGGTGTTCGCCGTGCAGGTATCAATTCATTTGGTGTGGGAGGTACGAATGCCCACATGGTGTTGGAGGAGGCTCCAGAGATGGAAAAGTGTAGTCCCGATGATGATGTGAATGTATTGCTTTTTTCAGCCAAAACAGAGTCTTCGCTGAACCGCACTGCTGAACGAATCATGGAGCATCTGGTGCAGCATCCGCAGCAATCCGTTTCGGACGCAGCATGGACATTGCAGACAGGGCGCACTCATTTTTCGTATCGCAAGGCACTCATTCTGGATAAGAGCTGGAAGGATGATCCCGAGCAATACATGCAGCAGCTGGAAAAGGCTAAAATCGTTCATTCACCGCGTGTTCGGCGCCCTGTATATTTTATGTTCCCCGGGCAGGGCAGCCAGTATCAAGGCATGGGATCCGGATTATATCAATCGGCGGAGCAAGCAGGTATAGCCCCTCTGTTCCGCAGATATGTTCAGGAGATTCTGGATTTGCTTCCTGAGGACGAGCGCGAAGATATGATGTCCGTTGTGTATGGTGATCAGCAGCCTGAACGAATGAATCAGACGGAATACAGTCAATTTGCATTGTTTATGACCGGTTACGCTATGGCTAAATCTCTGCAGCAACTCGGTATTCAACCGGACGGCATGATTGGACACAGCATTGGTGAACTGACGGCGGCTGTGGTGGCAGGGGTATTTAACCTGAGAGACGCAGTACAGATTGTAAGGCTGCGCGGACGGTTGATGCAGCAGCAGCAGCCAGGTGTCATGCTTGCCATTATGGAGGATTCACAGCTGGTGAAATCTCAGCTGGATGGGGATTTGTGGTTGGCCCTGGTCAATACGTCGGGCTCCAGTGTTGTTGGCGGGACGGCAGAGGCTATTGGGCGAATGGAAGAAAAGGCTGCAGCACTGGGCTGGAAATGCATTCGTGTGAAAACCTCGCATGCGTTCCATACGCCGATGATGAATGATGCTGCGATTGAGTTTGAGCAGCGCTTGGCCGCTTATTCGCTTCATAGCCCGGACATTCCCCTGCTTTCGAATTCGAGCGGAACATGGGCGAATTCAAATGAAATGACAAGTCCGAATTATTGGGCAAAGCATATTTTACAACCTGTACTCTTTGAAGCGAATCTGAACGAGTTGTTAAAGGACGAGCAGGCCGTGTTCATCGAGGTTGGTGCAGGACGCACCTTGAGCTCTTTTGTGAGACAACATATTCAGTCCAGGGATACACATATCGTATTGAATATGCTGCGTCATGTCAGAGAGAACGAACAGGACAGTCTGTATACCAGCCGCAGAATCGCCGAGTTATGGTGTGAGGGCATTGAACTGGATTGGAAGGTACTCAGAGGACAGACAGTACGTCGCAAATGCTCTTTGCCAGCGTATCAATTCGATAAGCAGCATTATCCGATTAATCAATCATTAATTGGCGGTCCGCCCGTAGAAGCAAGCCATACCGGGCAGCGTACACAGCAAGCCAGTGAGCAGTATAGCAGCACTTCTTATTCCGCTGTGCAAGGTTATACAGGCAGCCTGGAAGCGATGAAGCAGGTGGTGCTTGAGGCGTATAAATCCATTTTTGGCATACCTGATCTGGAGGAGCAGGTTAATTTCTTTGCCGTTGGTGGTGATTCACTCAAAGCAGTCAGCTTGTCTGCGTCCATTCGGGCTGCCATCGGGATTCAGACAGAAGTAGCCGATGTGTTCAACCATGCAACACCATCTCAACTGGCGGAACATCTGTATGGCATGCTGGAGTCGCAAGCCCAGGAGCATATGATTCAGCCCGCAGCGGTTATGGATGCTTACCCGATCTCGTCTGCTCAGATGCGTATGTTCACCCAATCCATGCTGGAGCCGGACAGCACAGCTTACAATTTGCCGTCAGCCACGCTCATTGAGGGAGATCTCGATGTGACCAAAGTACAAGCCGTAATGGAGAAGCTGGTGCAATGTCACGAGGCGCTTAGAACAACATTCGAGATACGAGGCGACCAGGTTGTTCAGCTTGTTCATCCATCGGTTCCTATAGATTTTGCTTATGCCGAGCAGCATCTATCCGATGAACAGGCGATGTCTTCATATATTCAGGCCTTGATCTGTCCTTTTGCACTACACCAAGCTCCACTTATGCGGGTGAAGCTGATTAAAACAGGAGAGCGCAAGCATCTGTTGTTCTTTGATATTCATCATATTATCGCGGATGGCACTTCGGTTGAGCTGATAACGCGTGACTTCAACGCTTTGTATTTTGGTGAGGAACGTACAGTACGTTTACATTACAAAGATTATGCAGTATGGCAACAGCAGCGATTGGCCTCAGAGGTTTATCAGCCTCATCAGGCTTACTGGCTGGAACGTTTCGACACGGCACCGCCTGTACTTGAACTTCCGCTTGACTATGATCGTCCAATGCAGCGATCGATGAAGGGGGAACGTGTTCATTTCACATTGAGCCGCTCACTTACAGCGCGTCTGCATAAGCTGGCTTCCTCCAATGAAGTTTCAATGTATATGGTTATGCTGAGTGTATGGAATATGCTGCTTGCGAGCCGAACAGGTCAGCATGACATTGTTGTAGGAACACCCGTAGCCGGAAGGCTGCAAGAGGAATGGAAGGAAACGGTAGGCATGTTTGTCAATATGATCCCGATGCGTAATTTTCCTGCCTCGGACCGGGTGTATAGCGCATTTTTACGCGAGCTTAAACAGCACACACTTGATGCGTTTGCCTATCAGGATTATCCCTTCAATGAACTGGTGACACAGCTTGGATTCAAACGCGAAATGAACCGGAACGCTATTTTCGATGTATGTTTTGATTATCAAAATATGGAGCTGCATGATCTTGAGCTTCATGGTTTACAGTTCAGCTCCGTTCCAGTGGAGACGGGCACCTCAACCTATGACCTGCTATTGACATGTCAGGAGCTTAGGGAACAGCAGGTGATCGAAGGATATATCGAATATTCAACGGACTTGTTCCGAACGCAAACGATAGAAGATATGATCCAGCAATTTATCGGATTCTGTGAACAGATTGTGCAGCAACCGGAATTGCCGTTGAGCAGGTTTTATGATAAAGCGGCGAGTCCTTCTGAAGCCGGTCTTCACCGGCTGACGGGTCCCCTTCTGGAGTACGATCGTGCAATGAGCCTGCATCGGTTGTTTGAGCAGCAGGCAGAACGTACACCGGACCAAATAGCTCTGTTGGTATCCTCAGGGAAGGCGCTAACCTATGCAGAGCTTAACGAGCGAGCTAATGCTTTAGCCCGAAAGCTGGTGGATCGCGGGGTACGCAGGGACGAGCCTGTCGGTATCTTATGCAAACGGAATGAATCTCTGATTATTATGTTGATTGCAGTGCTCAAAGCAGGTGCGGCTTATGTGCCGCTTGATCCGTCATTTCCGTCACAGCGTATCCTGAACATGATGGAAGATAGTCGCATGAAGCTGCTTTTGTGCACTTCTGATGAAGCGGACATATTGGGATATGAAGGAGCTCGCCTCGTTTATGAGCCTGCTGCTGCTGCTGAACGTTCAACACTCAACCCGAATGTGGACGTACTGTCCTCAGACTTGTCTTGTGTCATCTTTACATCCGGCTCGACAGGTCGGCCTAAAGGGGCCATGATCCCTCATGAGGCGATCGTTAACTTTATAGAGGACATCAGACACCGCAAGATTTTTGCACATGAAACAGATCGTATGATCAGTGTCACAACGATTTCATTTGATATTTTTGGTTTTGAAGTGTGGGCTCCGCTATGTACAGGCTACTCGCTTTATCTGGCAGACGAGCAGGAGCAGCTTGATCCGGTACTTGCGGCACAGCGAATACGGGAACACGGCATTACACACATTCTCAGCACGGTATCACGTATCAAGGCATTTGTGGAGAATCCGGAGTTTGCCAAGATCCTTCCGCAGCTTCGCTGTGTACTCACCGGGGGAGAAAGCGTTCCTGCAGCGCTATTGACGGATGTGAAAAAGAATTCCTCTGCCCGTCTCTTTAATATGTATGGACCTACGGAAACAACAATTTGGTCGACGACCAAAGAATTAATAGAACCTGATCTGATTACGATTGGCAAGCCGATTGCCAACACTGAGCTGTACATTTTAGATGATCAAGGTGAACTGCTGCCTCCGGGGAATTTCGGCGAGCTCTGCATTGCGGGTCTGGGGTTATCGCGGGGATATCTGAACAATATGGCCGAGACAAACGCCAAATTTATGGATTATGCACCTGCTTTGGGAGGGCGAGTATATCGAACAGGTGATCTGGCCAGCATCCTGCCGAGCGGAGAGGTCGAACTGGCCGGGCGCCTGGATCAGCAGGTGAAGATCAGAGGGTATCGGATTGAACTGAATGAGATTGAACAGATGGCCCTGCGTTATGCAGGGGTGCGGGAAGCCGTTGTAAAGGCAGAAGGAGAGCAGCCTGAGCAGCTGCAAATCATTCTTTACTACAGTATGAAGCCGGACGTTAATGCGTCTGCCATGGGAGAGGAAGAGGCGCAGCTGCGGGCGTGGCTAAAGCAAAGTTTGCCTCATTATATGATGCCATCCCGCCTGATTCGTCTGGAGAAACTGCCGGTTCTGCCGAATGGCAAATTGAATCGCAATGCCCTGCAAAGCTCTGATTTTGTTGAAGCGGTTTCCATATCTGATTCATCTGTCACCGCCTCCCCAACAAGCAAAAAGCAGACTCGTGAAGAGCTGCAGCACATGCTGATTGACGCGTGGAAGGATATGTTGAAGCGGGATCATATTGACGTGCATGAGCATTTTTTTGATATCGGCGGCAACTCGCTGGGCCTTATTTTAATCAATAATCGGTTAAATGCTTATCTGGGGAAAAATATCCCGCTCGTGCAGCTGTTTGAGCACTCTTCTATTGCATCTTTGGTGGATCACCTCATGCCTGAACAGAAGGTGACTTCCAAAAATATGGACAAGGCCGAAGATGGTTTGGTGCAGGAGCAGAGCAGAATGGAAGAGCACCGGTTTGAGATGCAAGCAGCCCTGGATGTAAAAAATAGAAACATTGCGGTTTCCTCAACGGATATTGCTGTGATCGGCATGGCCGGGCGTTTTCCGGGTTCGAGCAATATAGATGAGTTCTGGGATCATCTGATGGCAGGCGAGGAAGGCATTGTTCGCTTGACTGAAGAGGAACTGAGCGCAGCAGGTGTGAGGCCGGAAGAGTATACGCATTCTGATTATGTGCGGGCCAAAGGTGTGCTGCAGAATACGGAGTTTTTTGATTCCGAGTTTTTTGAATATCCGTATCAGGAATCCGATATGATGGACCCGCAGATTCGACTGCTGCACCAATGCTCCTGGGAGGCGCTTGAGCATGCAGGCTGTGATCCGTATCGGTACTCAGGCTCCATCGGTTTATTTGCAGGAAGCGGATCAAGTTTGCCTTGGATGGTTCAATTTCTGGGGCGTTCAGGCGACCTTCTGCAAGCCTTTGAAGCGATGACTCTGAATGAGAAGGATTATATTACGACTCGTATATCCCATAAGCTGAATCTTAGAGGTCCGAGTATGGCTGTACAGACCGCATGCTCAACATCTCTGGTAGCGATTCATCAGGCGGCGGAGTCTCTGATTCGTGGGGAGTGTGATGTGGCGCTTGCAGGAGGTGTGTCCATCTCGTATCCGCTGCGAGAAGGTTATCACTGGCACGAGGGCATGATCTATTCCAAAGACGGATATTGCAGACCGTTCGATGAACAGGCATCAGGTACCGTTTCCGGGAACGGGTGCGGCATGGTTGTTCTGAAACCGCTTCGTGAAGCGCAGCGGGATGGAGATCAGATATTTGCAGTGATCAAAGGCTCGGCGATCAATAATGATGGTTTGCACAAAATCGGGTATACCGCGCCAAGTGTTTCCGGTCAGGTGAAAGTGATCCAGACAGCGCTCGAACGCTCAGGCATATCTCCTGATGAGATCAGCTATGTGGAGGCACATGGGACCGGCACCAAGCTGGGAGATCCGATCGAGATTGAAGCACTTCGACAGTCCTGGGAGACGGAAAAGCAAAATTATTGCGCACTTGGCTCGGTCAAGGCGAATATCGGCCATCTTGATGCTGCGGCAGGTGTTGCCGGGTTTATCAAAACGGTTCTAACGCTGCATCATCGTACCGTTCCGCCGCAGATTCATATGGACAGAGCCAACCCGATGCTGGAACTGGAGCGCAGTCCTTTTTATATCAACCGGGAACCGCAGCATTTCAAAAATAAGGAACAGGTGCTGCGTGCAGCCGTCAGCTCCTTTGGTATCGGTGGCACGAATGCTCATGTTGTATTAGAGCAGGCACCTCCATTGGAAGGTCAGGCTGTGTATCAGCCTTTGCTGCTGCTTCCTTTCTCAGCGAAGAGCGAAACTGCTTTGGAACGGACCTGCCATTCCGTTATACAGGCACTGGAGAAAATGCCAGAGCAGTTGTCCGATGCGGCCTGGACGCTGCAGACGGGCAGAAGCAGGTTCAATCATCGCAAAACGCTTGTGGTGGCTGAGGGGGTTATCCCTTCTGGCGATGATCTGTATGAGGTTGAGACACAGGGGAGCGTGGAGCAATCCAGAAGACAAGTGGTGTTTTACATCGGTGGGGATGCTGCCTGGGAGCCTCGCATGATTCGCGAAATGTATGCTTCAAGCTATCGCAGCCACATATCTGAACGATTCAACCAGCACGTTGATCGTATGCTGAGCCTGTTTGAAGCGAAGGAGCAATATGCACTTCGTCAGAGTATAGGTCGGCCGATTCGTGATGCACGCCTTGAACGAATGTATTGCTTTGTAGTTCAGCACGCTTTGTTCGCCACGCTCCTTCAGTCAGGAATACACCCAGATGTGATATACGGGCAAGGCATCGGTGAATTGGTCGGATTGGTTCTCGGTGATGCGCTTGAGCCAGTTCATGCTGTGCGTCTGCTGTATAACTGGCATGAATGGTCATCCCAAGACGGAGCTTTGAGTGATGCATTACATGCGTCAAGAGGCAGCTTGACAGAACATGGTCTAGAGAAGTCTGCTGCTGAGCTGGCATCTCATATTATGCCGTTCATCAGGGCAGCGTCTAAGTTCCCGTTATTAACCCAAGAGGGTCTTCTATCTCTTCCCGAAAGCACACTCTGGATGATCACGTATCCGGCGCAGGGGACAAAGCTTGAACAAGTGTGGAGGCCTGACTTGAAGGAAACACAGGTTGTTTCGCTTACCGGAGATCGGTCCAGTTCACTCGAGGCGGATATTTATTTTATGAAAACATTGGGACAATGCTGGTGCCTGGGCATGGAACTGGACTGGGAGCAAGTGAACGGACAAGGGTCTGGACAAAAAGTGTCTCTACCGACCTATTCGTTTGATCCGATTGTCCATAAGCATGATGTTCCGCTGTATCTGCTTACAGGCATGCCCCGAACAGTGGATGCAACGGCATCATCAGCAGATCAGTCGCAGAATCACAAGAATCACAAGACCGGGGTTCGGCGGAGCAGCGATGAGATATACGAAGCAACAGCCAAGCTGTGGCAGGAACTGCTTGGATGCGAGGCTGTAGACTCTGAGGATGATTTCTTCCAGCTTGGAGGGCATTCCCTGAAGGCGATCTCTCTGGCATCCCGCATCAAGGATATGTTCGGTGTGTCGATGGGTCTGGACGATGTTTTTGAATACTCGGTGCTGGCTCGCATGGTGGAAAGGATTCATGAACAGCAAGCTGCAGGTGAAGAGCCGGCAGGACGACCTATTATCCCAGCAGCCTTCAAAGACAGATACCAGACTACCTCGGCACAGAGACGAATGTTTGTTGTTCATGAGTGGTTGAAGGGGGAAAGCACTGCCTATAATCTCGCAAGCTCGTACAGGCTGCGAGGGGAGCTGGATACTGCTCGATTTATCGCGGTTATGGATGCTCTCGTACAGCGGCATGAGGCGTTCCGAACCCGATTCGAGATGGTGGAGGGTGAACTGGTTCAGATCATCGAGGAACAGGTTGGCAGTGTTGTGGAATTGCTGGAGCTGGAAAAAGCAGAGCCAGAACAGCTGAGCGAGTGGGTACAGCCTTTTGATCTGACCCGTGCACCACTTGTTCGCGTAAAGCTTGCGCGTCTTGCAGAAGAGGAACATATTCTGTTCATCGACATGCACCATATCATCTCCGATCAGAGCTCGATTGCAATTCTGCTGCAGGAATTTGCCCGCTTGTACAGCGGGGAATCCCTCGAGCCGTTAACACTTCAGTACAAGGATTATGCCGAATGGCTTGATTCATCGACATCTGAGCGGCATGCTGCTGAAGATGCAGCGTTCTGGCTGCAGGAGTTTGAGGACGTACCTGCACCTGTCGAATTGCTTACCGATCACCCGAGACGTGCAGTGTTATCCCATCAGGGAGAACGGATCAGCACTGAGCTTGGGGAATCGTTAAGTGCTCAGATCAACGAATTATGTGCAGGACAGGGATTCACTCCATACATGCTTTTCATGGCCACGTTGAATGTTCTGATCTGGAAATACACCGGACAAGAAGATCTGGTCATTGGTACAGCTGTGGCGGGAAGGGAGAAGCCAGAGCTTGAGAACGTCATGGGCATGTTTGTGAATATGCTGGCTATACGGTCTACAGTGGACAAGGATCAGCCTGTGGATCTGTATTTGAACGAGGTTCGAAGCAAGCTGTTATCCTGCTATCAACATCAGCAATATCCGTATGAAGCACTTGTAGAGCAGCTTGGGTTGTTCGGTGACTTGAGCCGTAATCCGCTGTTTGACATTGTGCTGAACTACATCAACATGGGCACAGATCATCCTGAAGCTGGAAGTCTGCATGTTGAACCCTGGATCGACGGCAAGGTAGATGCCAAGTTTGATCAGACATGGACAGTAGTTGAACATCAGCAGCAGTATTCGATTGAACTGGAATATCGTTCTGAATTGTTCGATCTGTCTTCCATGGAACTCATGATGAAAAAATTTCAATATATTCTGACCCAGATCATCGCGGGAGATGCTGAACGGATTCGTGAGATCAAACTTACTGTGCCTGAAGAGCATGAATGGCTTCTGTTCGGAGTAAATGCAAACCAGATGCCATATCGACGGGAGGCAACAATTCCTGAACTGTTCGAGGAACAGGTTCGTTTACATGGTCACAAGACAGCACTGGTATGGGGAGATGAGGAATGGAGCTATGCCGATGTTCATGCTAATGTTCAAAGGCTCGTATCCAGAATACTTGAACGTAAGGTGCAATCAGGCTCAAGCATCGCTTTGCTCCTGGACCGTGGACCGATCCAGATGATCAGCATCCTTGCTGCACTAACAGCAGGTTGTCACTACGTACCGATTGATCCGGCTTCACCGTCATCACGAGTGGAGTATATTTTACAGGATTGCAATGCGCCTTTACTTTTGACTGAAGCAGCGTATGCTCCGGCATGGAGATCTGTTGTTCCGAATGTGGTGGTGCCCGCTGAAGAATTGGCAGCTGTCGTTACTGGAGAGCCTGAGGAGCAGTTCATACAGGTTCGCACGAAGGCGGTTGACCCGGCTTATATCATCTACACATCGGGATCGACAGGTATGCCCAAAGGCACAGTGATGAGTCATCGCAATGTTATCAAGGTCATGAAAAAAAGTAATTTTGTGACGGTAGTGCCTGAGGATCGGGTGTTACAGGTTTCCAATTATGCATTTGACGGGTCGATATTCGATATTTTTGCTTCATTAATGAATGGGGCTACTCTGGTACTCATTCCGAAAGACATCATTCTTGATATGGCTCGTCTGGCAGGAGTGATTCGTGAGCAGCAGATTTCTGTATTTTTTATCACCACCTCGTTGTTTAACATGCTGGTGGATTGGGATGTGGAGTGCCTGAAGAACGTTCGCCTGGTGATGTTTGGAGGGGAAGCCGCATCTGTAAGCCACGCGAACAAAGCTCTTGCATGTGTAGGGCCAGGCAAGCTGCTAAATGGATATGGTCCAACGGAAGCGACCTTCTTTGCTTCCTATCATTTGCTGGAGCAAACGGAGCCGTATACCGACTCGCTTCCTATAGGTTATCCGTTGTCGAATACAGCTCTGTATGTGCTGGATGAGGATTTGAATCCTGTACCTGTCAATGTGCCTGGCGAGTTATACATTAGCGGGGATGCGGTAGGCATCGGTTATCTGAACCGTGAAGAGCTTACACGTAAACATTTTGTAGAAGATCCTTTCCGTAAGGGAGAACGGATGTACCGTACAGGAGACATGGTCAAACGTCGAATGGACGGCAGCCTGATGTTTATTGAACGCTCCGATTTTCAAGTCAAGATCAGAGGTTTCCGAATTGAACTGCCAGAGATAAGCAATTGTCTTGAGCAGCTGCCAGGCGTCAAGGATGCCTTTGTGATGACCGCAACAGATGCTTCAGGCAGCTTATACGTTTCAGCGTTTTACACAACGAAAGCGAATGCTGAACGATCAGTTGACGAAGTTTGCACAGAGCTGCACAAACGGTTGCCTGAATACATGGTCCCTGCACAGATTGTGCGAATGGATCATCTGCCTATCAACGCTAATGGCAAGGTGGATCGGAAGGCTCTATCTGACATGACGAAAGTGCATTCTACCCATGTTACAGCAGATTCTGCACGCACGGATACAGAACGAATTATTCTTAATGCGATGAGACAAATTCTGAATAATCCTCACTTGGGCGTAACAGATCATTTCTTCCAGCATGGGGGACATTCGCTTAAAGCGATTGCTTTAACTCAAATTTTGTCAAAAGAAGGAATTGCCATCAGTGTGAGCGAATTATTCCAATATCATACAGCCAGGGCGTTGGCACAATCATTATCAGCTATGGACGAATCATCCATGTTGGCTGAAGAAAGCCTGCACATTCAGTCTCCGATTACAATACCTCAAGAGCTTACACTCCACGAGAAGCAACTGGACAGCCTGGTTTTACATGTCTTGAACAATTGTAGTCAGGTTTCAAGTTTTATGTCGGGTACGGCGGCCATAAGCCAATTCCCGCTCTCTCCAATTCAGCAGGCACATGCCTGCACCACTTCACGAGCAAGCGGTTTTATCACTACATTGGAGGCGCCTTTACATGAATACGCTGTGAAAAGGCTGATTCTCGGGGTTATTGCCCGCCATCAGTTACTGCACAGTGTTCTATATAAGGAAGACGAAATGCTCTGCTGGCATCAGTGCGATCTGTCTCTTGCAGCAGATATGTTGTTACAGCTGATTTCATATCTTGATGTTTGTCATTATGCTCCTGCTTCACTGGAGCAACTGGAGCACAAGCTGGTCCAGGCTATATTGCACAAGCCTTATACACTGGAAGGGTTACCATGGCGATTATGCATTCTGCGTACGTCATCCACAGAACACAAGCTGATCTGGGGCTTTGATCATCTTGCTTTTGACGGGATGAGTGCCGAGATCATCAAGCAGCAGCTTCAGTCAGACATAATCCGCAATCAACAAAATACAGCAAGCGATATAGATCACACCGTCGAGCTGCGAAAGTATGAAGATTATGTGCTTGAGTTGTCTCAGGGGCCTGTTGGCATAAGCGAAGCCGGTCTGGAAGAGCAGTTTGCCATTCAGACATGGAGCCATCATAACAGCAATGTAATGCATCAATTGAAGAGCAGGTCAGGACATGGCTCGCCTTCGGCGTTGACTGTCGAAATACCACTTACAGCTTTCACAGGCGAGCAATCGGAAGAGGTCTGGTGGACTCATTTTACAACTTTTGCAGGCATTCTTACTTCGTACCTGAATATAAGTCATCTACCGGTTGCTTTGGTGCATTATGGACGCGAGTATGGGCAGAACTCCTATTACGATTACGTCGGAGAATTTCTGGATCTCATTCCACTCCTTGTGCATGATGATTTTTCCCAGGAGCATCTGATGCAGCATCTGGACTGGATTAAACAGCATCGCCTTAATTTTATGGCACTCACACATGATCCGGTCGTTGCATCTCAATATACTGGCATCCATAGACAGCTGCATGCAGCATACAGACAAACTCCGGAGGAGCCCCGACAGATGATTCTGTTCAACTTCCAGGGCTTCATCTCCGGTGAGGAGGCCGTACCAGAATTCGAGCTGACGGATGGGGAACATGCTGTGCAAGGACTTGCCTGCATGGAATGGGTCATGCATTACGATGAAAAGGCTGTTTATGTACACTTGAGTTGTCATACAGGACTGGATATCGAACGGTTGAAACAACAGATTGAGGAGCATATTGGCAGTGGCGTGATAGTGAAAGTTCATAATGAGGCAATGGAGGTGCAGCATGTCCAGTAGATCCATACAACGAGGGCCAGAGTTGATTGTGCCGGAGCATTATGCAACAGTTGCTGAACTTCTCATGTATATCGCTGATACACATCCGGAGAAGGGCATCACGTATATCAGTTCATCAGGTGAAGAGCAGTTTGAATCGTATCCTGAGCTATTGAGACAAGGGCGTTTGTATTTGCAGGGCCTGCTTGAGAGCGGGATATGCAAAGGGCAAGTTGTTATTTTGGAAATTGATCATTCACAGCAGTTTTATCGCACATTTTGGGCGTGCATGCTGGGCGGCATTATTGTCGCCCCTGTCAGTCCTCCTGCCTCCTGGGAACCCGGCTCGGCGGGTCTGGAGAAATTCACGAAAATATGGGAAGTGCTCGATCGGCCGGTCGTCATCGTAGAAGATGCCTTTTCACCTAAATATACACAGTTGACACAGAGCGCCATATTCCAGGGATTGAGATGTATTCGTGTCGGCGAGCTGCAAAAGAGTAAAACCCTTGCTGAAATCAACCTGACATCTCCTGAAGACATTGTATTTTTGCAGTTCTCATCAGGCAGTACAGGAATTCCCAAAGGGGTGCAGTTAACCAACTACAACATTATCGCCAACAGTATCGCTTGCAAGACTTTCCTTGGTGCTGAAGAAGGAGACAATGTGTTCACCTGGCTGCCGCATACTCACGATATGGGAATGTTCGGGCAACATCTAACAACGGTGATAAGTGGTGCAAACCTGATGGTGATGTCCCCATATACATTCGTACGATCACCGTATTTGTTCTTGCGCAAAATTACGGAGCATCAAGGGAAATGGTTTTGCTGCACCAACTTTGGCTTTGAATGGATGGTTCAGAAGATTCCGGATTCCAAACTGGCCAGCCTTGACTTATCCTCACTGCGCATGACCTTGAACGGGGCTGAGCCGATCTCGACCAAAGTTATTGAACGCTTCGCCCAAAAATTCAGCTCCTGCGGTTATCGCGCTGAGATGATGTTTCCCGCATACGGCATGGCCGAGGCCACTGTAGGTGTATGTACCTCGCGACTGGGAGAAGAGCCGCGAATAGAGCGGCTGTCTCGCCAAGAGCTTGTGCAGCACGGGAAAGCTGTTGCAGTTGATGCTGCTGACCATGACCCGGCAGATACGATTGAATTTGTGCATGAAGGTTATCCCATGACTGGAATCCAGATTCGGATTGCGAGCGAGCAGGGCGAGGTTGTAGATGAACGGGTTGTAGGTGAGATCCAGATTTGCGGGGAATCGGTAACCTCCGGGTATTACAATCTGCCTGAGGTCAACCGGGAGCTGTTCGTGGACGGATGGCTCAGGACAGGAGATCTTGGTTTTATGGCGGATGGCTCCCTTGTGGTGAGCGGACGAATTAAGGATATCGTTTTTATCCGTGGACAGAATCATTATGCACATGATCTGGAAGAGATTTTATATGGCAACGGCAGCATTCCAAGAGGAAATCTGACGGTGGTAGGACATTTTAACAGTGTGACACAGACCGAGGAACTGCTTGTATTTGTGAAGCACAAATCGACCAATCCGCAGTTTTTGGACATACGCCAGGACTTGATGAATCGAATGAGAGCTGGTCTTGGAATTGAGATCACACATGTGCTTCCCATTAAGGTTATCCCTAAAACGACAAGTGGCAAGGTGCAGCGATTTATGCTGAGAAACGAGTATGAGAACGGTGTATTTAATCCGGATATTGAAGCGATTGAAGCGATGATTCAGCAAAACAAACCGCAGGCCACTTCCGAGATTCTTCACTCTGTATCTTTGGAGCAAACGGTACGAAGCGCTTGGGCAGAAGTTCTGCAATTGCCAATCCAGAAGGTTGCAATGGATGCCCCGTTTCTTGCTCTGGGAGGAAACTCGATTGTTGCCTATCAATTACTAGACAAATTGTCTGCGCATATGGGCCGTGAATTGGGACAAGAAGTCCTCGTTTTTGACAGAACGGTTCAGGAAATGGTGGAGTATCTTCAGGAGCTTCCTGAAGATAACAGGCCGCTCGAAATGTCACTGCATACAGATAATCAGCTGAATGTGCACCGCGCTATTGCAATAACGGGATTGTCATTACGGTTGCCTGATGCAGATACACAAGAGCAATTCTGGAGCAATCTCGTTGAAGGCCTGGACAGCGTGGATCGGGTCAGTCTGGAACGCGCCGCACGCTCCAGGCGTCCGGATTGGGATGACTGGATCGGCGAATTAAAACATCCGGACACCTTTGATCACGAGTTCTTTGAGATTCCAGCAGAGCAAGCAGCATTTATGGACCCGCAGCACCGCAAGCTGCTTGAGGTTGCATATGAAGCGCTTGAGGATGCAGGCATGATTCTGGATCAGGAGCATAAGCGTGATGTTGGCGTTTATGTGGGCATGAACCCGAGCTCGTACTTTGATCTGGTTGTAGATTATATGAATCGCAGTGAAGGGTCCGAGGTTCACTCTCATGCGATGGTTGGCAACATGTCTAATATCGCTGCTGCTTCTATTTCACATTTATATAACTTCACCGGTCCTGCACTTGCGATTGATACGGCCTGTTCTTCATTTCTGGTGGCGTTGACGCAGGCAATTGCAGCCATTCAGGACAAGCGCATCTCTGGTGCAGTAGTAGGCGGTGCAAGCATTCTGGCCACACCTTATGTACATCAGCTGTCGCGTAATGCAGGAATCTGTTCTTCTACACAGCATACGAAGGTGTTTGACCAGGAGGCCGACGGTTCGGTCATCGGTGAAGGTGCAGTCGTTGTATACCTGGAGCCGCTGACAGAGGCAGTCCGAGCTAATAAACACATCTATGGTGTGATTCGAGGGGCAGCCGTGAATAACGACGGATATTCATTGGGAATTATGGCTCCGAATCCACAGGGGCAATATGAAGTGCTGCGTGCAGCATACAGCGATGCCAACCTGAATCCGCAGGAGATTTCTTATATAGAAGCACACGGATCAGGAACAAGAATCGGAGATCCCATCGAGGTGAATGCGCTACTCCGCTTGTTTCAGGAGAAGGGATACGGTAATGATACCTCCATTGGTCTTGGCTCAGTCAAAACCAATATCGGACATCTATTTGCAGCCTCCAGTGGAGCGAGCCTGGCGAAAGTATTGCTTAGTATGCAGCACAAGGAACTTGTTCCGAGTCTACATATGGATCATCCTAATCCAGCGCTTCGTCTGGAGCGGTCTCCATTCTATATCGTTAATGAGCACAGGAAGTGGGAGGTGCCGGAAGGGAAAACACGTAAAGCGGGGATCAGTTCGTTCGGCCTTGGCGGAACCAATGCCCATATTGTAGTGGAGGAATGGAATACGCCAGCGCTTCGGGAGAATGTTCCGGCACGGGAGCATCTGCTAACCTTCTCTGCAAAGACAGAACAGGCATTGCATAAGCTCATTCATAACACCAGACAGCATATGCAGCAGCATACGGACCTGCGTACGGCAGACCTTTGTTTTACAAGGAACCGGTATAGAAAACATTACCGTTACCGGGCCGCCATAACGGTAAGCAGCAACGGAGAATGGAACATGAGCGGCATGCAGTCGGGCTTTAAAGCCAAGACTCGTGCTGCACGTATCAATATCGTTGTAGGCGGGAATCAGCTTCAGCACGCGGAGCAAGGGGAATGGATGAGTTTGCTGGAAACACTCGTACGTCTTGTGCCTTCCATTCAGGACATTCGAGGCGTAGAGGGTGAAGAACAGTGGCTGACACAGTTCAAACGGCAACAAGCTGCTAACTCCACGACGTTGATCCGCAAAATGGTTTCAGGGGGCAATCAAGACATGTCCAGCCCGATGCCGAGTGCAGACCTCATTATAATGCTGGCTACCGATGAAGGCTTCATACCAGCGGGAAGCACGGGTAAGGAAAAGATGATTCATCTGTCTTCGGTTACACCGTTTGTTAGGGAACAACAACTTGCATTGCTGCTGGCACAGCTCTACGTACACGGGGCTTCTCTGGATTGGGAACAGCTGCACCCGGATGGATCTGGTCAGATGATTCATCTGCCAGCGCATCCTTTCGAGCCGCACATACACTGGGTTGATGTGAATCAGGGAACGGAGGTCTTGATATGACAAGAGAAGAGATTGAAGGGTTTATGAAAAGCCAAATTGCAGCGGCGTTAAACCAGGATCCGGAGGATATTGATGAAGAAACGAATTTTCTGAAAATCGGGATTTCTTCGGTTCAGGCACTCAAAATCATCAATCGTACACGCAAACATCTGCAGGTGGATATCAGTCCTGTTGCTTTGTTCGAATACAAAACGATTACCGAGTTTGCCTCTTATCTCCATGAATCACTGCTTCAAGGGGAGGCCGTTGAATGATCGAGCTGGATGTGATGCAGGAGCAAGAGATTATTCATGAAGCTGAGCTGTTCGCTGCACGAGAGATCAGGCCATATGCCCGGCAGATTCAGGAGCAGCAATCCATTCCCCGTTCACTAATCACGGCTATGGCTGAAAAGGGCTACTTGGCTGCTCCCATCCCGCGTGAATATGGCGGCTTGGGGCTTGGTGCCAAAGCCTACGGAATGTTGACGGAAGTGTTCGGTAAGGCACTTCCTGCTGTTCGCAGTTTGCTGACGGTTCATACTTCGCTGGTAAGTGAAACGCTCGTGCGGTTTGGGTCGCCTGAACAAAAGTCTGTCTGGCTGCCCAAGCTGGTCAGCGGAGAATGGATTGCAGCCTTTGGCTTGACAGAGCCAGAAGTCGGGTCAGATGCCAAAAGTGTGAAGACTACATGGCGAGAAGAAGCAGATAGTTACGTGCTGAATGGAAAAAAAAAGTGGATCACATTCGGTCATGTGGCAGATGTCTTCATCATTATTGCTTCTCAGGAAGGACGGAGTACTGCCTTCTGGGTTGAGCGCCAGTTTGAGGGGGTTCAGACTGAGGCCATTGAAGGTGTCATGGTTGGCGGCGAGACAGGACTCGCTGAAATAGACCTTCACGAGGTTCGTGTACCGAAAAGCCATCTGATCGGGCGCGTTCATGAAGGCTTCGAATACATTGTAAGCGGTGCGCTGGATCAGGGCAGATACAGCATTGCCTGGGCAGGATTGGCTATAGCGCAGGAGGCTCTTGACGCGATGGTGACCTATTCACGGAAGCGGAAGCAGTTTGATCAGAAGCTGAGTCATTTCCAGCTGATTCGCGGCATGATCGGTGACGCGGTCACGAAAGTGCATGCTGCCAGAGCACTATGTCTGCGGGCTGCGGAGCTCAGGGAAGCCAAGGACCCGCAAGCCATTATGGAAACAACGATCGCCAAATATTTCACCTCTAAAGTAGCCGTTGAAGTGGCAAATGATGCGCTTCAGGTTCATGGAGCGAATGGAATTAGCAGTAATTATGCGGTGTCCAGATTGTACAAGGAAGCCAAAATACTGGAGATTATTGAAGGCTCCTCTCAGATGCAGCAGGAGATGATCTCACACTACGGACTGAAGGCCTATTACAAACGTGGTGGTGCAGTATGAGCATCTGTGCGTTGTTTCCCGGTCAGGGAAGTCAGTATATTGAGATGTGCAGTGATCTCTTGAATACAGAACCGGAGTCCAGGCGGATTTTCGCTGAGGCGAGTGAGGCGCTGGGGTTTGATCTGAGAGCGTTGGTGCTGGCCGGCTCTCTTGAGCAGTTAACACAATCAGAATATGCTCAGCCTGCTGTGCTTGCAGCAAGTTATACGCTGTTTGAATCCTTCACCCGTCGGTCAGGAATTTTGCCTGATTACGCGATCGGTCACAGTCTGGGCGAGATTGCTGCTTTGGTCGCCGCAGGCGCATTGAAGTTTGCCGATGGTATTCGTTTTACAGCTGCCCGCGGGGCATTAATGCATCGTGCGGTACGAGAGCAGAGGGGCAGAGCAGGCATTGTAGTGGATATGGAGCAGGAAGCTCTCGAACATATCGTTGCAAGTATTCGTGATCTCCATTATGTGTCCATCTCCGGATATAACTCACCAAACCAGTTTGTCGTAGCGGGTGAGGCACAGGGCCTGCGTTTGCTGGACGACAAGGTGGATCAGGCTGGAGGGGAATTTATTCCCTTCCGCATGATGCCTATGAAGGCAGATGCACCCTACCATAGCGAACTGATGCAATTTATTCAGCCTGAGATAGAAGAGATTGTATCGGGGCTTTCCTTCGCTGCACCTGAATTCGCCATATGCTCTACAGTGCATGGAGAACTCATTCACCAAGCAGAGGATATTCCAAAGCTGCTGACAGCCCAGCTGCTGCAGCCAATCCGTTGGATTCAGGCATTGGCTCAAGTTCAACTGAGAGGCGCCACCGTATGGATAGATGTCGGACCAGGCCAGAGTGTTAAAAATATGCTTGGCGAGTACGATAACTCGATGCATGTTTACTCACTGGATGATCCGCAGGAGCAATCAGGGCTGCTGGAACGTTGCAAGACAGAGTTTCAACCATTTGGAGGAGGTGGAGCCCGATGATTACAGGGATGATGGAGTATAACCAGCGGGTAAAGCAGCGGCTTCCCGGAGGCGTGCATTACAATTTTCATCTTCCGTGGGAAGAGACGCCGCTGCACTTCACCCGCGCTGCCGGAAGCAGAGTGACGGATATGAACGGCCGCGAGTATCTGGACCTGTATGCCCGTTTCGGTGCGCTTATTGTAGGTCACGGTAACGAGGAATATAACGACAGTCTCAAGGAGACGATTGATCGTGTTCTTTCGGTCAGCCATTGTGATCTGGATGCTGAGGCGCTGGAATTGATCCACCAATATGTGCCTTCAGCAGAGATGATTCGATTCGGGCTGTCGGGTACGGAGATTGTACAGAATGCATTACGTCTTGCTCGAGCCTGGACAGGCAAAAATCGTTTTGTCCGTTTTGAAGGCCACTATCATGGCAACTCGGACAACATTATGGGGGGCAAGACACCTCGCACAGGTTTGCCTGTACCTTCCGACTATCCAGGCGACATGAAAGGGACGAAAGGAAGGGCCAGAGATGTGATGGAATCCCAATCTTATCTCCTTCCCTGGAATGATGCCGCCCGTCTGGAGCAGTTGTTTGTTGAGCACGGGCATGACATTGCGGCTGTAATTATGGAGCCGGTCTGTGTGAATGGCGGAGGGGTCATGCCAGCTCCCGGTTATCTGCAGCTTGTCCGAAAATTGTGTGATGATCATCAGGTTGTCCTCATTTTTGATGAAATTATTACAGGTTTTCGTATGGGACTTGGCGGGGCCCAGCAGCTCTTCGGCGTCACACCTGACTTGACCACACTCGGAAAAGCTATTGCTGGCGGTGGCGTTCCGGTCTCTGCGCTGGTTGGACGAGCGGATATCATGAAGCTTCTAGTGGACAAAAAAGTCATTCATGCGGGAACGTTCAACGGTTATCCGTTAGGCACAGCCGCGGTAAAGGCAACGCTGGAAATGCTGGGCCGCAATGGAGGAGAAGCGATGAATCGTATGAATCGTCATGCCGAGATGATTCATGACATCTTCAAGCAAGAGGCGGCAAAGGCAGGTTTGCCACTTGTTGTGCAAGGTCCGCCGGGCTGTGCTTCGTACCATTGCTGTACAGAGCCGCTGTTGGATACGGCTGATTACACGTTTGAATTGATGTCCTTTGACATTTTGTTAAATAACAAGCTTGCCGAGCACGGAATTCTGGTATCTACGCTATCTCGCATGTATCCCAATATTATGCTGGACATGGAGGATGTGGCCTGGTTCAGCGAGCGTGTACCTGTGGCGATTGCCGAGATGAAAGAGATCTATGACGAGCTTGTCTAATGACAGATCAACAGGGGAGAGATCAAGTATGCATAATCAACTCATCGCGATTGTTGGCGCGGGAGTTATGGGATGTGCCACCGCTCTGGATGTCGCGCGAGCAGGGTATCGTGTGATTTTGCAGGATCATTCAGAGTCAGTCATAGCCCTTGCTCCGGATCGGATACGGCGTGAGTACCGTTCGGCCTGTTTCTTAAAGCGAGGATACGGCGAAGTTTCGCTTGAGGCAATTATGGAGCGAATCTCGTTCCAGTTGCATGACGACGGGATAGAAGAGGCAGGCATCATTGTTGAAAATGTGACAGAGCAGCTGGATTCCAAAAAGGAAGTCTACGCACGGCTCAGTCAGAAGGTGCGTGCGGATGCACTCTTTGCACTGAATACAAGCTGTATATCGGTCACCAGACTGGCCTCCTTTTTGCCTGACCCGGGGCGCGCGATTGGTGTGCATCTGATGAATCCGGTTCCGGTCAAGTCAATGGTGGAGGTAATCAAAGGGCATCATACAACGCTGGAAACGGAGCAGCAAATGGTGACGTTTCTCGAGTCACTTGGCAAAAATCCGGTTGTCATTGAGGACTTGCCAGGGTTTGTATCCAACCGGCTCTCTCATTTGTTAATGAATGAAGCAGCTTTTATCGTTCAGGACGGGATTGCTACAGCCGAGCAGGTCGATGCCATTATGAAAAAAGGCTTCAATTATCAGATGGGGCCTCTGGAAACAGCGGATCTGATTGGTCTGGATACCGTTGTACACTCACTTAAAGTGTTGTACGACAGCTATCAGGACCCGAAATTCCGCTGTTGTCCAATGCTGCAAAAAATGGTGGATGCAGGACAATGGGGGCGTAAGACGGGTCAGGGGTTCTATGCCTATTAACATAAAGGGAGGCATGTGCATGGAGCGGATGAAGGATATCAAATGTGTCATATGGGATCTGGACCATACGATCTGGAACGGGGTTTTGCTAGAGTCCGGTGATGTGCAGTTAAGGCCGCATGTAAAGGAGGTGATTGAACAATTAGACCGACGCGGGATATTACATTCCGTTGCCAGCAAAAATGATGCCGAGCTGGCTTGGGCCAAACTTGAGGAACTTGGCTTGGCACCCTATTTTTTGTACCCCGAAATCCATTGGGACGCGAAGTCCATTTCCATTCAACGGATTCAGCAAAACCTGAACATTGGCATGCATGCACTCTTGTTTGTAGATGATCAGCCCTTTGAGCTGGAGGAAGTAAAAAGTGTACACGACGATATTCAGGTGCTTCATGCAGACGACTACGAGACGATGCTGGAAGATCCGAGACTGATGCCTCGATTTATTACGGCTGATTCCTCCCGCAGAAGGCAGATGTATCAGGCGGATACACTGCGAAAGCAGGCTGAAGAACAGTATGAAGGGCCCTCCGAGCAATTTCTGGCTTCGCTTGGTATGAAGTTTACGATCTATGAAGCGACAGAGGATGATCTTCAACGGGCCGAAGAACTCACGGTTCGTACCAATCAGCTCAATGCTACGGGTATTACTTACAGCTATGAAGAACTGCATCAATTGATGAATTCGCAGGATCACTTGTTATTGGTGTGTGAACTTGAAGACAAGTACGGAACTTATGGAAAGATTGGGCTTGCGCTTATTCACAAGCAGCCGGATCTCTGGAGACTGAACATGCTGCTGATGTCTTGCAGAGTGATGTCGAGGGGAGCAGGAAGTGTGCTGCTCACGTACATCATGCGCGAAGCACAGCAGCAGGGCAAGCAGATGCTAGCTGATTTCAGAGATACCGGGAGAAATCGAATGATGAATATCAGCTATCGCTTTGCCGGATTTACACAGCAGTCTTCAGATGCGGATGGAAAGATCGTCTTTTCGCATGATTTGAAGCAGGTTGTGGAGTTTCCAGACTATATTGAAGTTTGTGTGCCTGAAAAACTACATCAATAACAAGGGGGAAGAGAAGTGGATTATCGTCAGGACATTCGGGAGTTTATCGGAAATAACCTCACTATGGAGCATGAGGATGCTCAGATTGGCGACAATGACAATTATTTCGAGATGAGATTTGTGAACTCACTCTTTGCTATGCGTCTGGTGGATTTTGTTGAGCGCAAATTCCAGATTGAGATCGGAAATGAGGATCTGGACCTGGCCAATTTCAGTACTATTAATCGTTTGCATGATCTGATTGAGAGAAAGCTTGCTGCGAAGGAGGTGGCCCAATGATAACCGCCAATCAGCCATCACTCCGTCCAGTAGCGAGCCCCGCTGCCAATCCATCCAATAAGTATATGTTTCTGTTTCTGGCGATCTCTTTCGGGACTTGCTACGGTATTGCGAGCTTGTTCATGTTCTTCCCTGATTTTATTGTGCCAATCACAGGTGAGCTGCACCTTATGCACCCGCTGGCTATCGTTGCACTGTATTCTCCTTCGATTGCCGGATTGATTACATGTTATCTGATGGGGGGCAAGGATGCACTGAAAGGCATGTTTTTGAAGCTGGTTCCACGAAAAAAGGATCTGTTCTGGATTCCAATCATTATTGGAATTTCAATTGTATTTGCCTCCTCCATGCATTTCGGCTCCCTGTTGTTCGGCATACCGGTTCCTGAACTGACATATAGTGTACCGGAAATGATCTGGCTCGGTATTTTGAACCTGTTCAAGGAAACAGGACTCATCGGCGGACTGTTTGGCTGGATTGGATTTTTACTTCCGTTCCTGCAGGGCAAGTTGAAAAATAATGTAGCAAGTGGTCTGATTGCAGGTTTCCTGTTTGGACTGTGGGTGCTTCCGGGGTATCTGATCTCTTCCTTCGGCACTTCAACGACCTACATATATTACGTGGTTCAGCTTATGGCATTTATCGTATTTCAAAGCTACATCTTTAATGCTACAAAAGGAACGCTGTTATTTTACCTTTTGGCCTTCTGGCTTGTGGCTACCGGAAGTCAGATTGATCTGTATTACTTTAATCCGCAAGTACAGATCATGCAATTTTTCTTTTTTGTAACATCAGCCATCATCATTCACATTGTTTTCAAGCTCAAAAAGGTGGACACTACGCTTCAAACCTTTCCCGCATATGTTCTGGAATGGAAGGAAGCGAAATAAGCGGATGAACGAATGGGGGGTGACGGAGTAATGGGACAGACTTATCTTGAACAGCTGCAAAAGGGTAAGGGGAACAGACAGGTGATCTGTTTCCCTTACCTCGGTGGACACTCCCAGAGCTTTCAGCCTCTGGTGCCCTGCCTTCCGGATGTGGAGATCTGGGCATTTACGCCTCCCGGCCATGGGCTAAACACGGAAGCACCTTTGTCACATATGCAGCAGCTTGTCGAGCTTTACACCGGCGAGCTGTTGCATGTGATCCAGCCTGGAGCCGTACTTCTGGGACATAGTCTTGGCGGACTTGCAGCTTACTTTGTCGCCCAGCGGCTGCAGGAGAAGCTTCCGGATACAGCAAGGACTCTACGGCTTGTCTTGTCTGCGTGCAGTACGCCTGCCGAATGCGGGATAACCCGTTATGATCACATGTCAGATGACGATCTGCTAAAGCACCTCTTTTCCTATGATGGTCTCCCAAAGGAGCTTATTCACGAAAAAGAGCTTTTGCACTATTTCATGCCTGTCATTCGGGCAGATTTTCGAGTGCTGACATCTGCAGCAACGCTTGAGCATCATCCTGTGTCTATACCGGTGCTATATCTGTGGGGAGAACGGGATCATGCCGTTTCCCTTCGATCGGCACTGAAGTGGGGACAGTATTTGGATACACCGATGAAGCTTCAGACCATTAGAGAGGGTACTCACATGTTCATCATGCACCAACCTTCGACGGTGGCGTATCATCTGACAAGTTTTATGACTCCAGAGTTAGAGGGAATGAATCTAGTAGAGTAGATGAGAGGAGCCATGTTAGTTTATGCTGCTACGAATGCTGAGAAACGATTTAATGAGGAAAAAAGGAATTACAGCCGCGCTGTTTATTTTTGTACTGCTTGCTGCCCTGCTGGTGTCTTCCGGTTCGCGGATGATTATGGAGCTCACAAGCTCCATTCAATATTTGTTCTCTGAATCCAAAACACCGCATTTTGTGCAAATGCACTCTGGCGAGCTGGATCAGGCCAAAGTGAACCAATGGGCCGAGGGTAATGCGCTGGTTGAGCAGCATCAGATTGTCGAGATGGTGAATATTGATGGAGCCAATCTCTACCTTGGTGCGGAGTCGGAGAAAAATACGGTCATGGACATTGACCTGGTTACACAAAATCAGCAATTCGACTATTTGCTGAATCTGAACAGTGAGATCATTCAGGTTCTGGATGGCGAGATTGCTGTGCCTGTGTATTATTTGCAGCAAAACCAATTAAAGATCGGTGACAAAGTTCGAATCAATAATGGGGCATTTGAGCGTGCCTACACCATTGTTGATTTTGTGCGTGATGCACAGATGAATCCGTCTGTCGTGCACTCGAAGCGTTTTATCGTCAGCCCGAATGATTGGCAGGAATTGAAGCAGGGTGTTGGAGAGATGGAATATTTAATTGAATTCCGTCTGAATGATGCTGCCAAGACCAGTGAGTTCACACAAGCCTATCAAAATGCCGGGCTGCCTAACGCGGGTCCGGTGGTGACTTATGGTTTATTCCAGGTACTCAATGCCATGACAGACGGAATTATCGCAGCCGTGATTATACTCGTGAGTCTCGTACTTATTCTGATTGCCATGTTATGTATCCGGTTCACGATGCTGGCGACCATTGAAGAGGATTACCGCGAGATTAGTGTGATGAAAGCGATCGGTATCGCGGAAAAAGATATTAAACGGCTCTATCTGGTCAAGTATGTGTTTATGGCCGGGGTAGCCTCGGTGCTGGGATATGTGGCTTCACTCGGAGTAAACAAACTATTCGTTTCCAATATCATGTTATACATGGGGAAAGCACCGGCAACGCTGCTGCATTTTGCAGTGCCTCTGCTTGCGGCGGCGGTAATTTTCACGATGGTGGTTCTGTTTTGCCGAGCGGTGCTGCGACGTTTTCGTTCCATATCGGCTGTGGAAGCACTTCGTACCGGAAGCTTGGGGGATACACAGATCATTCGGAACCGGTTAAGTTTATCCCGTAATCGCTGGTCCTCCGTACCTGTATTTCTTGGACTCAAGGAAGTGATGCAGCGTGTCAAAATGTTCCGCTTGTTATTGTTTGTGTTCATCGTCAGCTCTTTTATTATGATTGTGCCAATTAACTTTTTGAATACACTTCAGGCGCCCAGCTTTATTTCCTATATGGGTGTCGGACAAAGTGATATTCGAATTGATCTCAGGCATACCGATGATATTGAGCAGCGTTACGCCAATCTGATTAACCAGATTAAAAACGACGGCGATGTCAAAGCATATTCGCCTCTCGTGACAAGTCAGTTCAAGATCCGTAATGCTGAAGGCAGCTATGATAATTTGAGTGTGGAGAGCGGAGATTTCAGTATCTTTCCTTTGTCTTATCTCAGCGGGAATGCACCGGCAACAGATCGGGAAATTGCCCTTTCCGATGCTAACAGCAGTGAGCTCAAACTCAAAACAGGGGATCAACTGACCCTGCAGGTGAATGGCAAAGATCAGGTGATGACGGTCAGCGGTATCTACCAGGATGTAACGAATGGCGGTAAAACAGCGAAGGCTCTCTTGCCTTATAACAAAGGCAGTGTACTGTGGTATGTCGTCAGTCTGGATCTGAAGGACCGTAGTCTCATGGCTGCCAAGGTTGCAGCATATGAGAAGGATTTTTCACCTGCGAGAGTTACGGATCTTCAAGGATATTTACATCAGACGCTTGGCGGTACAATTCAGCAATTGAAGCTGGTAACCACACTGGCTCTTGCGATAGGTGTATTTATATCCATCCTCATTACCTCTCTGTTTCTGCAGATGCTGGTTGCCAAGGATAACAATGATATTGCCGTCTTGCGAAGTCTTGGATTTGCCTTATCAAAGATCAAGCTGAAGTATGTTGTGATGTCACTTGCCATTCTGATCGTAGGTGTGGCTGCAGGCACGATCCTTTCCAATACGCTTGGGCCCAAGCTCGTTAGTGGCATTATGTCATCATTTGGAGCTTCCAACATTGTGTTTGTTGTTGATCCGATGCAGGCGTATGTGTTATGTCCATTACTCCTGGCAGGAACAATTATCGTTACAGCCTGGATCAGCATTCAGTCGATTCGGGAAACGAGCATTTCAAAAATGATTGTGGAATAGGGAGGCATAACCATGACAACGATACTTGAAGCCAGAGAAGTGAATAAATCTGTAGCTATGGGCGAGAATGAAGAACAGCGTATTCTCAAGGATATCAATCTGCAGCTGCAAAAGGGAGAGTTTGTGTCCATTATGGGCCCGTCCGGCTCGGGCAAATCCACTCTGCTCTATAACATCAGCGGAATGGATCAGATCAGCACAGGCAGTGTTTATTTTAACGGCAAACAAATCTCGGCATTTCCCGAGAAGGAGCTGGCAAGTCTGCGGCTGACCAAAATGGGCTTTATTTTTCAAAATATCCATCTGCTAAAAAATCTAAATCTGTTAGACAACATCATACTCTCCGCTTATCTGGCCAAAAACAGTAATAGAGACACCATTAACACTCGTGCGATGTCATTGATGAAAAAAATGGGCATTGACGGGCTGGCTGAGCATAATATTACCCAGGCTTCAGGGGGACAGCTGCAACGGATTGCCATCTGCCGGGCACTTATCAACAACCCGGATATTCTGTTCGGTGATGAGCCAACCGGAGCACTGAATTCCAAATCAACACATGAAATCATGGATATTCTGGGGGATATTAATGCGGCAGGCACAACCATTCTGCTTGTTACTCATGATGTCAAGGTTGCGGCCCGCTCGGAACGAGTTCTGTTTATGATGGATGGCCATCTGGTTGCAGACAAAAAGATCGGGAAATATGACAAGGACAAACAGGATTTGAAGGCGAGAGAAAGTCGATTGGCACAATGGTTAACCGAAATGGGGTTCTAAATTTAGAGCTTCATGACTAGAATAGACCGACAGTCGGTCGAGAAGTATTGGAGGACAGCATATGAGATTGATGAAAAATCCGGAGGAACGCAGGAACGAAATTTTGGATGCGGCCGAAATTCTGTTTGTGACCAAAGGGTATAACAAAGCAACAATCATGGATATCCTCCAGGCTTGTGAGATTGCGAAGGGCACATTTTATTATTACTTCCAGTCCAAGGAGGAGGTCATGCATGCCATTGTCATGCGTTTTATTATGAACGGTGAAGCTGCGGCAAGACGTGTAGTTGCTGATCCCGGGCTTAGCGCGCATGAGAAAATTTTCCGTATCATTATGACTCAAAATCAGCCTGATGATCGAAAGCTTGGCGTTATTGAGCAGCTGCACAGTGTGCAGAACGTTGAAATGCATCAAAAAAGTCTGGTTGAAACGGTTATTCGTCTCAGTCCTATTCTGGCGAAAGTGGTGGAACAGGGTATTCAGGAGGGGGTGTTTCATACCCCGGCTCCGCAAGAGAGCATTGAGTTTTTACTGGTGTCTTCACAGTTTCTGCTGGATCAGGGTATCTTTCAATGGGAAGAAGAAGAGTTTCAGAAGAAGGTTAGAGCATTCAGCCACATTATGGAACGGGTTCTGGGTGCTGAACAGGGTAGTTTTGCGTATGTAACAGAACTGTATTTCCCACATCAGGCTTAATCGCGAAAGGAGTATTAAATATGGAACAAACTGTTCATAAATCATTTGGAAAATTTCTGATTGTCTGGTTCGGTCAACTGATCTCGATGATTGGTATCGGACTTACCGCGTTCTCACTGGGGGTATACGCCTTCGAAAAAACAAATACGGCAACCAGCGTGGCCCTGATTACCTTATTTACATTTCTGCCAAACATTCTGCTTCGTCCGATTGGCGGGGTGCTCGCAGACCGGTTTGACCGGCGTACTATGATGATTATCGGGGATCTTGGCTCCGCTGCGGGGCTGGTTTTTATCCTGTCGATCATGCTTACGGGGGATATTCAGCTATGGCATATTTATGTGGGTGTCGCCTTCAGCTCTGTATTCTCGGCACTGCAAAGTCCGGCATACAAGGCGTCAGCGACAGATTTGCTGGATAAGGATCAGTTCTCCAAAGGCAGCGGACTGGTACAGCTCGCGGAATCCTCCAAGTTTTTATTTTCACCGATTATTGCAGGTATTCTGCTTAGTGTGACAACGATTGAAGTGATTATGATGATTAATATCGCGACTTTTCTAATTGCGATTCTGGCCGTGCTGGTCATTCGCAAGAGCATGAAAGTAGAGCGTGAAGACAAAGAGAAGCATAACTGGATGACCGATATTAAGGAAGGCTGGACAGAGGTGGTTACCAACAAGGGCGTGCTGCTGCTCGTCATTATTATCTCCCTGGTGACCTTCTATCTCGGTTTTCTGGAGACACTTATTGGTCCGATGCTGCTGTCGTTTACAGATGCGAAGACACTTGGAACGTTTCAATCTGTTAGTGCTATCGGTATGCTGATCAGCAGCTTGTGCATCGGTATATTTACAATGACCAAGAAATATGCAAGTGTGCTGGTGGCAGGGCTGATCATGTGTGGTCTGGCGTTCTCGCTGCTGGGCGTTTCGACGAATATTTACTTTATCATCTTTGCAGGCTTTCTGTTCCTTTCCTCACTGCCATTTGTTAATATGAGCGCTGACGTGCTGGTACGTAACAATATTGCGAATGAAAAGCAGGGCAGGGTGTGGGGCATCATCGGTATTTTGTCACAGCTCGGTTTTATTATCGCCTATAGTCTGGCTGGATTTTTAGCAGACCACGTATTTAATCCACTTCTGGTGGAGGGGGGCGCGCTGGCATCCTCCGTGGGTCAGATTATCGGAATCGGCCCGGGCAGAGGCATCGCTTTCCTGTTTATCATTGCAGGTCTGTTCGTCATTCTGATTGCACTTGTCACATCACGTCTGAAAATGATCAAGTCACTGGAGCAGAGCAACGATATCGCCTCACCTCCCGATGTAGGCGGACTGGCGCATGATTAATATGATTTTATCGTTATCGTAATCAAGACAGCCCTCGTCTGATGCATGTACCCGTTGAAATCAAAACGGTGTACATGTCGTTCAGACGAGGGATTTTTTGTAAAAAGCAGCTGATAGTTCTTGTCCTGTGTTAAACGCTGGAATCGATCTAACCCTTCACTGCACCAGAGGTCAGACCTCCTACAATGTACTTCTGTCCAATGAGGAATACGATCAGCACGGGCAGCGAGGTGAGCACGATATCGGCACTGACCAGATTCCATTTGGCACTGAATTGTCCGAAGAAGTTATAAACAGCCAGAGTCATGGGCCACATCTCCACCGTATTCAGCATATAGAGCGGCGCAGTGAACTCATTCCAGACACTCAGAAAATTAAGAACAAATACAGTCACCAGCACCGATGTTAATAAAGGCACGATAATTCGAAGGAATAGCTTGATTCCGCTGCATCCATCCATGATTGCCGCTTCGTCCAGCTCTTTCGGAATGTTACCGACAAATGCATAGGTGATGAACAGAGAGATCGGAATTCCCATGGCGGTATAGAGCAGAATCATGCCCAGGTGGGAGTTGATCATACCTAATGATTTCATCACTTCCATGAGTGGAATGTAATTCAGCGGCAGCGTAATGCCCAGGATCAGAAAGAAGTACAGGAACTTGCTTAGCCTGGAATGATTACGGGATAACGTGAACGCCGAGAACGCCACGACAAATACCAGCAGCAGTGATGAGGCACCGGAATGCAGCAGACTGTTAAAAAAGGAACCTCCTAAGTGCCCTTGCTCATAGACGATTTTATAATTTTCAAACACAAATTTTTCGGGAAGGGTAAGCTTGAGCACCTTGGCTTCCGCGTCTGACTTGAATGAATTCAACAGGATGACGGCAAATGGAATCAGTACGACCAGACTTAATAGCCAGGCCAGTACATTCAACGACAGAGAAGCCAGCTTTTTCCGAAATTGCATATCAGTATTCCACCTTTCGGTTCATCAGACGAATGATAAAAAACGAGATCATCGCCATGATGACAAAGAGAATGGTGGACAGGGCGCTCCCGAGTCCCCAGTACCCTTTGGCAAAAGAGGAATAGACGGCTGTGTTTATTACATCTGTAGCGTTGCCGGGTCCGCCATTGGTCAGCACATATACCGCATCAAAGACACGCAAACCGTACGTAATATTAAGCACTGTGGCAATGGTGATGGTGGGCATCAGCATCGGGATGGTAATACGAAACAGCTTTTGCATAAAGCCCGCACCGTCTATTGATGCAGCTTCATAGTAATCCCGTGGAATAGCGAGCAGTCCCGCGATAAACAGCACCATAATATACCCCATGCCTTTCCAGGTATCCACAGCCATGATGGATGGCATGGCCCAAGTGAGCGAGCCCAGCCAGTTCTGGGCAAGTACATCGAGGCCGATGGAGCGCAGGGTCACATTAACGAAGCCGTTGTTTGGATCAAGCAGACTTTTGAACACCAGCCCTACAATCAGAAAAGATAATACCTGAGGTGAAAAGATGATCATCCGATGCCAATTGGCGGCTTTGACACCGCTAACCAGCAGCAGGGCAAGAAACAAACCCAGAACGGTTTTGGCGATGGAGGTAACCAGCGTAAACAGCACTGTATTTTTAATAAATAGCAGATAGGTTGGATCACCTGTGAGGATGGTGCGGAAATGCTCCAGACCGATAAAATTTTTCTCTGAACTATAGCTGTTCCAATCGGTAAAGGAATAATAAATGCCGAGCAGAGCAGGAGCGACGATGAACAGCAGATATAATAGAATCGCGCCGGATGAGAAATACCAGGGATAGATTTTGTTTGCATTCATAACCCGTAACACCAGTCCTTCCTGTGCAAATGAACAAGCGGGCAGCGCCCGCCCGAAATCAAGTGTTTGTAGCCTGTTTCTACTGTTACTGCCACTTCTCGTCCTTCAGCACCTTGGCTTGCTCGGCGCGTCGTTTATCAATATTTTGCAGGATTTGCTCCGGGGTCATCGCTCCGGCAAACATGCCTGACAAGTCTTTGCCGATGTCCATCCATTGTGGATCAATATATTTCACAGCTGCCTGCATGACCGTACCTTTCTCATGTTGCTTCTCATAATCAATGTAGTCCTGAGTCAGCTTAGGTTCGATCTCTGGCCAGCAAATCGTCAGATTTCCCTCGCCCCCATCAAACACCTGCTGCAGGTGATCATGCTCGGTAATCCAGCGGAAAAATTTCAAAACTTCTTCAGGATGTTTACTGTTTTTATTGCCAAACATGGCAGCTGAACCGCCAGGATTGACGCCAATCGTCTGATTGTCTCCCCATGGCATGACGAAAAATCCCATATTGTCCTTCATCGCCGGATAAGCTTCCGCTACTTCCTTTTCCGTGCCTGGCACCCGCAGCAGCATCGCTGCTTTCTCCTGACCAAAAGCTTCAATGCCTGCTTCTACCGTATTGGATAAAAAGTCTTTGCCGAAATACCCGAGATCTGCAAATTCCTTTAATTGTTCAATCACCGTTTTCAGCTGGGTCAGATCAGCGACCTTCATCTCATTATTATTGAGCTTCTCATAGGTGCCTGCGGCCTTTTGCTCATAATTCGGCCCGGTCTCGAACAATGGCAGCACCTGGTACCAGCCGCTCGCCGGAGCTTGATAGAATGGAATAATGTCTTTATCCTTGATTTTCTGGCTGATCGCTTTGAATTCCGCATAGGTGGTAGGCGGCTCAATACCCAGATCAGCAAAGATGCGTTTGTTATAGTACACATACCAGATTTTCGTAGGGGCAAAAGAAACCCCGTATACTTTGTCGTTATGACTTACAGTAGGCAGAATCTCTTCCGACATCCGGCCTGTAAACTCCTCATTGGTCAGATCAATGGCATTTTCCTCTGGTCTGACATTGGCTGGCATGCTCAGCGGATCAACATCCACATTGAAAATATCCGGAGCTTCACCAGAGGATAGCTTCACCTTGATCAGATCACGCCACTGCGCGTCAGGCACCACCTGAAAATCAATCTTGACGCCGGTCTCCTGCTCGTATTGCTTTGCCATCGTCTGCATAATACCCGTGCGTGGAATGCCGGATTGGCTCGTGCCAAAGGTCAGCGTGACCTTGCCATTTCCTTCTGCACTTTTCTCCGAGCTGCAGCCGGCAATGAGCAGGGTGGAGAGAAGTAGCACACTTGTCAGCGAAAAAAGAAATCGTTTTCTCATTTTGAAACCTCCCTAAAATTCGATCATATTATGACTTGCGTAAACGCTATATGTAAGCGTATTCTTATGTGGATAACTTTACTTGGAATACCAAATAGGCTCAATAGACAAAAGCGTTCTTATGGGTGGACATTTTCGAAGCCATCGTAGAAACGCAAAAGAAGATTGAAGTATTGAAGGATGAACAAAGACGGGGGTATGGAATGCGCTATCGGTTCAGAACATTGCAGCAGAGCTTGTTTGCTTATTATTCAGCTGTATTCGTTATTTTTTCTCTTATTGTGGCAGGGCTGTTATATGTCTTTCTCGCGAGTGATACTCGCCAGCGGAGTGAAGAGCAGCAGAAACAACTGGGTTTATCTATCGTTGGACATCTGGATCAGGAAGTTGTGAAAATGAATAATTTCTCCATGAACATCGTATATTCCAATCTGGTCAAGGAGCATTTCAGCCATTATCTCGCACCTGCGGAGGGGGCTGAACAGACGATGTTAAGTGATCCAGCTTTGTATAAGGATACAACAACACTGATTGACGTCATTTTGGCAATCATTAGCAGCTCGAATACAGCCAAGCAGGCTAACATCTACGATGTGAATGGCAAAATGCTGGGGGCCGGGTTGTTTAACGGACAACTGCCGGTAGATTTGAAGCAGCGTCCCTGGTATAAGGAAACGTGGGAGCGGAGCGGCTGGCGTGTTATTCGTCTGCTGCAGGGCGAAGCGTTGCCTGTGCCTACGGGAGAGGGCAAAAGGGATGAGCCGTATATCTCGCTTACTCGAGTATATAAGGATGGTAATTATGTCAGCCAGGGTGTGGTCGAGATTTTGCAGCGTGCTGATGATTTATTCCAGCATTTGAATGAGCTGCAAGCGAGTAATCAGGAGCTTCGAATCTATGTGCTGGATGAGCGGGATGCATTGTTATATCCGCTTCCCGCAGCTTCACCTGCTGCTAATGCTCCAGCTGGTTCTGCAGAAGAGATGAAGCTGATTCAGCATCGTACCTCCCCGCCTGAAACGATGCAGGAGGTTGACTATGCTCTGACGGATTCCAAGCAGATGATGACCTATATGACGTCGCAGGAAACCGGCTGGACTGTTGTTGTCATGCAGTCCAAACATTCTCTTTTTGCGAATCTGAACCGGATGGCTTTGATCTTTGCAGGTGCTACACTGGCTACCCTGATCATTATTTTGATGCTTTCGTATCTGATTTCGAAAAGGGTCACCCTGCCGCTTCATCGCTTGCAGCGAATTATTCAGAAAACCGGCGAAAATGACCTGATGTCAGGTCAGGATTCGGGTCAGCTGCTGTTCAAGCTGGAGCATCCCGGCTCGATTCGCGAGATGGCTGAGCTGAATGATACGTTCATCCGGCTGAATCAGCAGCTGGTGCAGTCTTTTCACGACCAGATGGCGATCAAATCGCGAGAAACCGAGGCGAGACTGCTGGCACTCCAGTCGCAGATGAATCCGCATTTTCTATACAACAACATTACAAATATAAGCATTATGGCAGAGGAGGGCATGAACCGGCAGATTGTTGCATTCTGTGGTCACATTGCATCCATGCTTCGTTATATCTCTGCTCCGGGCCAGAGCGGTGTCTCGTTATCTCAGGAGCTTGAATATTGTGAACGCTATCTCGAATGTATGAAAATTCGCTTTGAGGACGATCTGAACTATGAATTCTCCATCCCTGATGAGATGAAGGATATTCAGATTCCGATGCTGATCATTCAGCCATTACTTGAAAACGCAATGAAATACGGCCTCGGTGATACCTTGCCTTGGAAGCTGCATATCACGGGTGAGCTGGATATCACACAAGAGACGTGGCAGATTCATGTCGAAGATAACGGCCCGGGGATGGAGCCCGAAGCGCTGGAACACATTGAACTCTATATCAACAAACTTCAGAACGTGGATCGCATGCCTGAGCTGAAGATTAACGGGATGGGACTCAAAAATATATGGGCCCGCTTGAAGTTATGGTACGGTCCGGCAGCCAGGATGTGTATCGAAAACAAAGCAACCGGTGGTGTAAGCATTTGTATCGGGGGTTCCATTCGAAAGGAGCAGGGGGGGACATATGAATATGCAGAGAAAATACAGAACAATTATCGTTGAAGATGAGGCGTTAATTCGTCGTAACGTCGCCCGCAAGTTCAGCGAGCTGAATACGCGGTTTGAAGTCATCGGGGAGGCGAGAAACGGTCAGGAAGCGCTGCAGCTCATCGAGCAAAAGGTGCCTGATCTGGTGATTACGGATATTCAGATGCCTGTAATGAACGGGCTTGAACTGGCTAAGTACTTATATTTTGCCTATCCTCACGTTAAAATTGTCATTCTTAGCGGGTATCATGAGTTCGAATATGCACGGCAGGCCATTCACTATAAAGTGGAGGACTACCTGCTCAAACCGCTGGCGGAGGATCAGCTTCGCACACTGCTGGATACGATGGAATTGAAGCTGGGGAGTGCGGCGGATTCCCTGTCTCATGTGAGTGCCGTGCTGGATGATCAGGTGAAAACGGAAGATATCGCGGAAGCCGTCAAGCTGTATCTCAAACAAAATTATATGCATGAAATTACGCTGCAGGACATGGCGGCCCAGATGCATTTCAGTGTAGATTATCTGGGCAAATGTTTTAAAAAGGTAACAGGGGAGACACCCTTGAAATACTTGACGGGTCTTCGCATCAATGAGGCCAAGCGCCTGCTTGCGGCATATGAGCACATGGATATAAAGACGATTGGCGGGGCAGTAGGGTACGCGGATTCCCATTATTTCAGCAGAATTTTCAAAAACAAAACGGGTCTGTATCCGAGTGAATATCGTCAGCAGCTGAAATAAAAAAAGCTCTTGTCCATGGATATAGGCAATCCAGATGGGCTGAGCTTCATTACTGCTGTAACGCTTCTTCGGTTATTTTGCGGATATCAAACGGGGAACGATTCCCTTCTTCGATAATGTCTGGCAGGATGTGGTTCAGGAAATACCGGACACAGTGGAGGTCGATATTTTTGATCTTGATCAGTGCGTAGCGGTACATGACGATAAATTCTTTTTCCGTATTGCCCCGCTGCAGCTCTGCAAATGCTTCATAGACCTGATCCATCTTGTCGGCCACCTCAAGGATTAGCCCTTCCACGGAGTTGTCTTTGCCTTCGCGAAGCTGTCTGCGGAAAATGTCCTGAAACTCTTCCGGGATGTTCTCATGAATAAAATGAGAGACCATGCCTTCTTCTACTTGCTGCAGCATGGAACGAAGCTCAAGTGAATAATGCTTGACAGGTGTTTTGATATCACCAATGAAAATTTCACCGTAATCGTGGCTGCTGGTGATCTCGTACAACTTTTTCCAGTCTATGCTTACGCCCTGCTGTTCTTCAATGTCAGCTAACGTTTTGGCATACTGCACAACTTTCCAGGAATGGGCGGATACACAATGCTCTTCGAACTTGAATTTGCCAGGGGTGCGAATAATGCGTTCGAGATCGTTCAGTGACCGGAAGTACGTATGAATACCCATAGATGTGATCATCCTTTGCAAGTTTAGGTAGTATATACACCGACTATACTGCTGTTATGTTAACCGGAGATTAAAGATGTATGCACCCTTTGTAAATTTGTAAAATGAAAGTCAAAAACCGCGTGAGGTGCTGAGACAGGTTCAGCACTCCACACGGCAATGATAAGAATAGTCAGATATAGTGTTATAGCCGTATAACAATTTTAAATGATCTTTTCCCAACAGATGCAGGAGTAGGAATAAAAGTGAAAGTTCGGTTTACACCTTTTTGCGTACCGGTGAAGTGTACCAGTAAGCCATGCCTACAAACAAGGCTCCGCCGATAATGTTGCCAAGGGTAACCGGAATCATGTTGTGGAACCATCCAGCCAAAGAGATCGTATCCGGGTGATTCGGCAGCAGCCAGGCCAGCGACAGCAAAGTCATATTGGCTACGCTGTGCTCATATCCGCTTGCGATAAAGGCGTACAGACACCACCAGATGAGCACAAGCTTGGCGATATCCTCTTTGGAGCGCGCAGCCATCCAGATGGCCAGACATACAAGCCAGTTACAGAGAATGCCGCGGAAGAACAGCTCGGATACGGGTGCAGCCATCTTTTTGGCAGATACGACAAACAGCAGATGCTCGGGTGCGGCTGTTTTGAAGAGGCCGCTGCCAACAATCAGCAGACTGAGCAGTACGGCACCGATGAGGTTGCCGATGAAGACCAGTCCCCAGTTTTTGAGCGTATCCTTCACGGTTGTTCGTCCAGCCAGGGTGCTCATCGTGAAAAACATGTTATTGCCTGTGAACAGTTCCGACCCGGCAAAGATAACGAGTGTGAGAGCGAGTCCAAAGGACATGCCCATCAGCATCGTTTGCAGCGGCGAATGCGCGGCGAGCAGCGGAGCCCCGATACTGAAAATCAAGATGATGCCCAGCCCCACATATGCGCCTGCCATCAAGGCAGCGACCATATACCTGGGAAGGCTTGCGTTCATCTGGTCTCTTTTTTTAACGGCAGCTTCAATAATTCCTTCAACACCTGGTGTATACATCACGGTTTCCCCCATTAGTCAACATCAATCTTAATCCTTGCCATCCAGTTGGTTCACGTTATACAGCGATCCAGACCTGGTCATTCTCCACCTTGACGGGGTACATCTTCACTTGACCATTGTCGGGTGCCTGCACCTGACCGGTTGTCAGATCAATTTTCCAGTCATACAGTGGATCATACAGATAGTGCCCGGAGACGATGCCTTCAGCCAGCGGCCCACCCTTAGGATGGGGGTTATGGTTGTCAGCAGCAAAGATGGTGCCGTCCGATGCACGGAATACCGCGAGCTGTAGGTTTTCAATCTCTACAACTCTGCCGATGCGGGGCAAGAACTCATCTACCGTACCAGCCGGAAAATACGTATCTGTTTGTTTGGTCGTCATGGTAAAACCACTCCTTTATCTATAATTTTCCGTTATGTTACTTATATAATATCAAGTTGGGTGATGCAGCTTATGGTTGGGCCGTGACTTCAATGCCGTGGAACATTTTGCTCTGTCCTTCTTCGTTCCGAAGTGCTTTCTTCCAAGGGTCTTCGACATGCTCCAGAGCAAACTCGATGCGTGCCATCAGTGCTTTGCGTTCCTCCGGATTATCTACAACAACCGAACGGATATGTTCAAGACCCATACGCTCAACCCACTCGGATGTACGCTCCAGATAGTTGCCTGTTTCCCGGTAATATTGCATGATGGCTCCACACAGCTCAATAAGTTCCTCATCTGTTTTTACTTTGCACAATGAATCTGCCAGTCTGGCCTTGATGCCGCCGTTCCCGCCGATGAAGATTTCCCAGCCGCCGTCATTGCCGACAATGCCGATATCCTTCGTACAAGCCTCTGCACAGTTCCGCGGGCAGCCGTTAACAGCATACTTGAATTTGGCTGGCAGGTCGAGACGTTCAAATTTGCGCTCAATCCGTGCACCCATCGCCATGGAATCCTGTGTGCCGAAGCGGCAGAATTGGGAGCCGACACATGTTTTGACGGTACGCAGCGATTTCGCGTAAGCATAACCTGAAGGCATATCCAGCTCCGCCCAGACTTTAGGCAGGTCTTCTTTTTTGACACCAATCAGGTCGAGTCGCTGACCGCCCGTTACTTTGACCGCTTTAATATCGTATTTGACTGAAACGTCAGCAATCCGTTTGAGGTCTTCCGGAGTAGTTACTCCGCCGTACATCCGAGGCACAACCGTGTAGGTTCCATCTTTTTGAATGTTGGCGTTCATCCGTTCGTTCACGAAACGGGATTCTTTCTCGTCTTCATGTGTATCCGGATAAATCATGCCCAGATAATAGTTGATAGCCGGACGGCATTTCGAACATCCCTCAGGCTGACTCCAGCCCAGTACATTCATAACCTCTTTACTCGTTTGCAAGCCCTTTTCCCGGATTTCGGCTACAATCTCATCCCGTCCGAGGGAGGTGCAGCTGCAGATACCCTGTTTGGCTCCGGCTGTGAAGCCATCTCCGAGCACATATTGCAAAATCTGTTCCACGACCGGCTTACATCCACCGCAAGAGCGGGTTGCACCAGTGCAAGCCTTAATTTCATCGACCGTTGTGAGCCCCTGATTGGTGATTACATCCACGATGGCTCCTTTGGTTACCCCGTTGCATCCACAGACAATTTCGTCCTCCGGCATCGTTTCAACAGAGGCTGTTTTTTTGTGACCTCCGCAGCCTGTACCCATGAGGGAGCTGTATAATTCCTCGGTCATTTCCGTATGGTTTTTGATCAGCTTCTGCAGCTCGGCCGAATCGGTGATGTCACCAAAGAGTACGGCACCGACCATTTTGTTGTCACGCAGCAGAATTTTTTTGTAGGTTCGTTTCCAGTCATCTTTCTGTGAGATCACCGTATGCTCCGGGCTGTCAATGAATTCGCCAGTAGAGAACACGTCTACACCCGAAATTTTGAGCTTGGTCGATACAACCGAGCCTTCATAAGGGGCTGTTTCAACACCGCAGATATGCTTCGCCAGAATCATGCCTTGCTCAAACAGGGGGGCCACCAAGCCGTAACATACACCCCGGTGTTCTGTGCACTCCCCGACAGAGTACACATTCTCCATAGAGGTTTGCAAGTAATCATTAACAACAATTCCGCGATTCACTTCAATGCCGCTTGCACGAGCGACCTCGACATTAGGCTTGATGCCTACCGCCATAACTACAAAATCAACATTCAGCACCGATTCGTCGGCAAAACGAAGTCCTTCTACCCGGTCACCGCCGAGCAATTCGGCTGTCTGTGCTCCCATTTTGAAACGAATGCCTTGACGCTCCAGCTCGGCTTTGAGCATGGCCGATGCCTGTGAATCCAGCTGGCGCTCCATCAGATCCTCCATCAGATGAACCACGGTTACATCCATGCCAAGCTGAACCAGCCCTTTGGCTGCTTCAAGTCCCAGAAGTCCACCGCCGATGACCGCAGCCCGCTTGTACTGTTTGGCTGCTTCCAGCATAACGTTGCAGTCCGCAATATCGCGGAACCCGACAACACCTTGCTTGTCATGACCCGGCACAGGCAGAATGAAGGAACTGGAGCCGGTTGCAATGATAATTTTGTCGTAAGGGACGCGAGTTCCAGCTTCTGTAATGACTTCATGAGTTTCGGCATCGATTCGGGAAACTGTAGTGCCAGTATGGAGGGTGATTCCGTAATCTTCATACCAGTGAAGGTCATTCAGCACGATGTCGTCCAGCGTTTTGCTGCCTTCCAGCACGTATGAGAGCATAATGCGATTGTAGTTCGGATAGGGCTCTGTACCGATTACAGTAATATCAAAACGTGTAGACAGCTTCAAAATTTGTTCAACGGTGCTGATTCCAGCCATACCGTTACCAATGACGACGAGCTTCTCCTTGTTTCCGTTCATGTAAATGGCCTCCTTGGGTAAATCCTGTTCATTTACCTGCATTTTTAATGGCTTATATTTGAATTATAAAAGGTCTGCCCAGTAATTAATGTGATTTATTTCACTAATAAAGATAGATCATTCATATCCAAAGAAGTGTGATGACGCTCACGGAAACTAAAAAAATTTCAGAAATAAGAAATACGAACTATTGTTCTCGTTATACTTTCGTTGTATGATCGGTACGGGATCAAATATGAATAAGTTCCCTATTTCTATGAAAGGACGTTATTGCACCATGATGGGAAGATCCCACCTCATTATCGGCACAGGCGTATCCCTTTCAGTGCTGCAGCTGCTGGGCATGCCGGTCACGGCTCCGGCGGTAACGGTTGCACTGATCGGCTCACTGCTGCCCGATATCGACGAGCCTAATTCACTGCTGGTATCCAAAGCGCTGCCGAGCAGCCTGATTCGGCTGCTGCAGACGATTCTTTTGCCTGCGGCTGTTTTTGTGTATTTCTACATTCCGAGCAAGCCTTGGAATCTGCTGCTTGCTGTACTGATCGGGCTTGTATCCTTTTTGCCGTCACGATCACTGCGTAAAGTGCTGATGTTTGCCATTGGACTGGGGCTGGTTTTTTACGGACATGCTTTTGCCCCGTGGAATCTGATTGCAGGCAGTCTGCTGATGTTATGTACTACGCTGACACACAGGGGGCTTACACATACCTTGTATGGAACCGCCGTTTGGACCGGTTTGCTGTACAGTACGACCCAGCAGCAAGGCCCAGAAATATGGGTGGCTGGAGGAACGGCTTATGCGATTCATCTGCTTGCTGATTCGCTGACCAACCGGGGGATTCGCCCATTGCCGCCGTTAAAGCTGCGTATCAGAGCAAACCTGATGAGTACGGGGACCAAACACGGAGCCGTTGTTGAGAATGTTTGCGTCGTGCTGACGTTCATTTTAGCCTGGTTTGCATTTTCCCCTTTATTTTTGTAGATAATCACAACAATGAAGCCAAACGCCAGCCCGATGAATGGACTGGCGTTCTTCAAATTTAAGTTCTTCTCATATAAATGTGAAGCGTAATGCGGTATCCAGACTGAACATTGTTGTCTGGGCATCGTGCCAGAAAAGGAACGGGGTTCAGACTTTTGTAGGTGTACCGCTGAGTGTATCGATGTCTGTGGAACCGAACACAAGTAATACAACAAGAATAAGTACAATTAACGTCTCGGCGAAACCGACACCATCGAATTCAGACATCATATGCACCTCTTTCGTTCTTGACATTTAGGAATTTATACGCTGCTGAAACGCCTGAATGACATCGTTCAGCGTCATATCACGGCCTGTTTCATCAAGGAACTGCACCAGTTTATCTGAATTGGTTGGCGTGACCTTTTGAAGTGTCTTGTACTGCCCCACTAACTCCACAACTAATGTAGCTTCGCGAAACAACGTAACGGCATCTACTCTCAACTTTCCACTAACTAACAATGCGGCAACAATCAGTTCAAGTTTTTTTCCGCTAAGATTCCCACCCAAAAGGGTGTTCGCAGCATTGGTTTTTCTGGAACCTTTATTTGATTTTCCATTTCTGCCTGCTGCCATATAAAGGTCCCCCGCTGGTTGATAATTGATTATCCTATCTTATGTATCTGGTCCTCATTATGTTCAAACATTGCAATCTATTTGTGAAATTCATAGAAAAAGAGATACCCTCGAAGCAGATTCGGTGAGGTATCTCTGTGGTTAGTTCACAAAAGTGGATATATAACTAATTAAGCATTATTGATTATGGTGTCCATCGTGGTGCGATCAAGGCCCTTCACCAGCTTCACAATCAGCTCTTTGGCTGCATCATAATCGTCGGTGTGAATAATGGATGAAGAGGTATGAATGTACCGAGCACAGATGCCAATAACGGTGGATGGTACACCGATGCCGCTCAGATGAACCTGACCTGCATCCGTTCCGCCAGGCGAGATGAAATATTGCATTTTAATCTGATTGGAAGAAGCCGTGTCCTGTACATATTCAACCATACCGCGATGGGTAAACATGCCTGGGTCAAAGATGCGAAGCAATGCGCCCTGACCGATATGGCCGAAGGATTGCTTGTCACCTGTCATATCATTGGCTGCACTGCAATCCAGTGCGAAGAAAATGTCTGGTTGGATGAGATTTGCCGCAGTACGTGCACCGCGCAGCCCCAATTCCTCCTGAACGGTTGCACCGGAATACAGCGTATTCGGCAGCTTTTCCTTATGCAGCGCTTCAACCAGCTCAAGAGCCAGTCCGACTCCGTAACGATTGTCCCATGCCTTTGCCATAATTTTCTTAGGGTTTGCCATCGGCGTAAATTCACAGATTGGCACAATCTGCATGCCCGGATGTATGCCCCACGCTTCTGCTTCTGCGCGGTCATCTGCTCCGATATCCAGGTACATGGTGCTAAGATCGACGGGCTTGCTGCGCTGTGATTCATCCAGCAGATGAGTAGGCGTAGAGCCAACAACGCCGGTAATGCGGCGCTCAGGTGTAATAATCTGCAAACGCTGGGATAGAACCGCTTGACTCCACCATCCGCCGAGTGGACGGAATTTGATCATGCCTGTTTCTGTAATTCCCGTTGTCATGAAACCTACTTCGTCAAAATGCCCGGCTACCATCACTTTTGGGCCGGCTTCATCTCCCCGCAGTACACCAAAGAGACTTCCCAGACGGTCTTGTACAAATTCATCCGTATACGCGGACATTTGCTCCTTCATCCATCCCCGCAGTTCACGTTCAAAGCCGGACGCAGAAGGGAATTCTGTTAACGTTCGGAACATGTCCAACGTTTTTTCATTCATGTGCAAACAACTCCTCTGTTGGGTATGTAGATCAGGGCACAGCAGAACGGCTACTGGCCTGATGTCCTTGTAAATATTAAGGACTTGTTATTAACCACTGGTCACAACCTAGTATGAACCTTGTACAAGTGATTGTCCATGATTATATTACGTTTTTCAGGCATGTTATTTGATGATCACGCCAGTTTCATGCACTTTGTCTCCGCTTTCGTCTTAATCCTGAGGTCGATCATGTGAATATACTTGGATAAAAGGAACCTTGTCGCTTTTTTCCAGAGGATATCCTCAAAACGTTTGTTTTTATAAGGAAGGAGTCGAATATGAGATGAAGCCTCCAGATGAAGGTCATGAGAAGATGCTGTTTATTGTGTTGTTTATTTTGCTCGTCATCATTCTTCTTTATTTATAACCAAACCTTTTATTGGTGAGCTATTTATCCAAACCTTCCATTAATAAGTGATTTATCCAAATCTACTATGATGGAAACATATGCTGTTGCTCGCCGGATACATAACCTGCCCGGAATTTACAAACAATGAATAAAGAAACTACACATAGGCAATCAGCCACAGATGTTTGAATCCACATTCACATAAAGGAGGTCCTGTGCTTGCCGGTACAATCTGCAACTGGAAAGAAGAAAACCTCATCACTGTCAATGGATGAGAAGGAGTATAAGAAAGTCGCCAAAAAACATGAGCCTTCACGTCCGATTTTCAAAAATTGCCTCAAGGCTTTCTTTGTCGGGGGAACGATTTGTTTGATAGGACAAGCGATTCAAGAGGCATTTATGGCGGGAATGCACATGACATCCAAGGAAGCTGCGAGCCCTACCGTCGCAGTGATGATTCTGATCTCGGTTATTCTCACCTGCCTCGGTGTGTACGACAAAATTGCACAGTGGGCAGGAGCAGGCACCGCTGTACCCGTAACCGGATTCGCTAACTCCATGTGCTCCGCTGCGCTGGAGCATCGTGCGGAAGGACTCGTGTTGGGTGTAGGTGCAAACATGTTCAAGCTCGCCGGCTCAGTCATTGTATTTGGAGTCGTGGCCGCATTTATTATCGGTATTGTGTATGCCTTTCTGGGATTCGGGGGTGGACACCTATGAAACGGCTGGGTCGTCAGACGTGGGAGTATGATCATCAGCCGCGCATCATAGGCAGAGCAACCGTGGTGGGGCCAGATGAAGGCCAGGGACCGTTAGCCAATGATTTCGACTATGTATATGACAACCTTGAGATTGGGGAGAAAACGTGGGAAAAAGCGGAGCGAAAATTGCTCGAGAAAGCCTCACAGCTCGCGCTTATTAACGCGAATAAAACCAAGGAAGAACTGCATTATTTTGTTGGCGGAGATTTGATGAACCAGATTATCAGCAGTTCTTTTTCTGCAAGGCAGCTCGGGGCTCCTTATCTCGGAGTGTTTGGAGCTTGTTCTACCTCGATGGAGACACTGGCGCTGGCTTCGATGATTGTGGATTCCGGGGCGGGCGATTATGTGCTTGCTGGTACGGTGAGCCACAATTGTACCGTAGAGAAGCAATTTCGTTATCCGACAGAGTACGGCTCTCAGAAACCTCCCTATGCGCAGTACACCGTAACCGGGTCTGGATGCGGGATTATCGCCCGTACAGGGGAAGGACCCGTTGTAGCTAAAGCGACCATCGGCCGGATTATGGATTTGGGCATCAAAGACCCTTTTAATATGGGTGCAGCTATGGCCCCGGCAGCAGCGGACACCATCATTTCTCACTTCAGGGATACCGGTCTGGAGCCGGGATACTATGATCTCATCGTTACAGGGGATCTGGCTTCTGTCGGGCTGCCTATTACCAAAGAACTTCTGCACAAAGAAGGTATTCCGATGGAACAGACCGTTTTTAATGACTGCGGACTCATGATCTATGACCGTGAGAATCAACCGCAGGTCGTTGCTGGTGGAAGCGGGTGCGGGTGTTCGGCCACGGTTACGTATGGCCACATTCTGAACCGGATGCAGAAGGGGGATCTGAAACGGGTGCTTGTCGTTGCAACAGGCGCGCTGCTGTCCCCGCTGTCATATCAGCAGGGCGAAAGTATTCCTTGTATCGCACATGCTGTAGCTATCGAACAGGAGGGGTGAAGGACATGCAATTTCTGTGGGCTTTTATCGTCGGGGGGCTGATCTGTGTGATTGGACAGCTGCTGATGGACGGGGTAAAACTGACACCCGCACATACGATGAGTACACTTGTGGTCGCTGGAGCGGTTGCCGATGCAGTTGGTCTCTATGATCCGCTGGTGAAATTCGCTGGTGCAGGTGCATCCATACCGATTACGAGCTTTGGCAATTCCCTGGTACACGGCGCTTTAACCGAACTTGAAAAAGATGGTTGGATCGGTGTGATCACCGGTATTTTCGATCTGACCGCCGCCGGGATATCGTCAGCGATTATATTTTCTTTTCTCGCGGCGCTCGTTGTTCGACCTAAAGGTTAAATTTTTTAAAATAGGCAGGGGCTCCGGATAGATTTTATCCGGGGCTTTTTTGTCGTATTTATGCATGAAATGCGTTGTATATGACGGCTGGAAACAAATTGTGAGCTGCTTCGAGTGTACTCGTGACTCCGGATCATGTACAATAAAAGGAAATCTGTATGCTTGTTTAGGAGGTTAGACCACATGCCTGTGCGCAAAGAGTCGATCCAAATTATATCTGCAGTTCGTTCGAATCTGGAGTCCTGCATTATGGGGAAATCCTTTGAGATTCAACTTTTACTCACTGCTTTGCTTGCAGGCGGGCACGTTCTGATTGAAGACGTACCGGGAACGGGCAAAACTCAGTTAATCAAGGCACTGTCCAAATCCATGCGCGGTGAATACCGGCGTATTCAATGTAATCCTGATATTTTACCAAGTGATATTACAGGAGTATCGGTGTTTCATCCAAAGGATGAGCGTTTCTATTTCCGGCCTGGCCCTGTCATGACCAATATTTTGCTGGCTGACGAAATTAACCGTGCAACAACCAAAACACAGTCCGCGCTGCTGGAAGTGATGGAAGAGCGCAGTGTAACCGTAGATGGAGACACGTACGATCTTCCTCATCCGTTCATGCTCTGTGCAACCCAGAACCCGATTGATTTTGAGGGCACGTATACACTGCCTGAAGCACAGCTTGACCGGTTTATGTTAAAGATCAGTCTGGGTTATCCTGACAAGGATATTGAAAAAACGCTGCTCAAGCAGCATCAATCCGGGCAGCCGGTAGACCGGCTGACATCGGTAACTCATATGGATCAAATCTCGGCGATTCAGCAGGAGATTAAAGAAGTGTTTATTGGTGATCCGGTGGTGGACTATTTGCTGGACGTGGTTCGTCACACGCGCTCACATCCGTCTGTTCTTCTGGGAGCAAGCCCGCGTGCCGCTATTTCCTTCATGATGGCTGTGAAAGCCTTTGCCTTCCTGCAGGAGCGAGACTACGTACTGCCGGATGATGTCAAAACGATGGCTCCGTATGTTATTTCTCATCGTATCGTGCTTCGTCCTGAGTCCAGACTGGACAGCATGAGCTCAGAGGCTGTTCTCAATTCGGTTTTACAGCAGGTTCGTGTGCCTGTGTCCATGGGGCAATAATTGATGAGACCGCTTTTGACAACTGTCAATCGAGGACTGCGCCACCCACGCGTATGGGGCATCGCAATGGTGTGGATGTGCTGTCTCGCGTATGTTTTGTTCCAGGGAGGAAAGACCTCGCTTATGCTGCTGTCCATGGTGACGCTGCTCTGCCTGTATCTGGCGATTGCCGGATTCAGTGGCGTGAAACGGACTAGAGGCGTACGCAGGCTGTCTTCCGGCCATAATCACGAGGAGCTGCTTCATGCTGGTGATCAGGTTCAGGTGCAGCTCAGCCTGACGATTCCCGGATTTCTTCCACTTCCTTATGTCGTCGTACGCGAGATGCTGCATCGGCATAATGGAGAATCATGGTCCTTTAAAGAAAGCCTTATTCCGAGTATGCGCGGACATGGGGAGCTTTCTTTTCAAACTCCGCCGCTAGAGCGGGGGAAATATGTTTTTTCCGATACCGAATGTGCCAGCGAGGATATCTTCGGACTGATTGAACATCGCGGAACCTTCAAGGCGAGCGGGGAGTTCCGGGTACTTCCTCGAACGGTATTTATTCCATACTGGCAGCTATACGACCGCAAGTCTCGTTTATCGGGTCCGCAGACAGCCTTGACTCGTTCACGCAGGGAAACAACACAGATTAACGGTGTGCGTGATTATGTTTACGGGGATCGTCTGTCTCGTATTCACTGGAATGCAACAGCCAAAACGGGCAACTGGAAGTCGAAAGAGTTCGAGCATGAGTCTGTACCCAAAACAATTCTGGTGCTGGACGCTATGGCAGGCAGTTATCCGCATGGAGAAGCGTTCGAGCTCGCTGTCTCTACGACAGCCTCTCTGCTGGAGTACGGTACAAGGGAACGTATGGGGATGGGGTTGTTAACCCTGTCTGAAGAGTCTTGCTTCATGCCTCCAAGTGAAAGCCTGATCGAACGTCAGAAGATGATCCATCATCTGGTGGACATTCAGGACAACGGTCAGGATCAGTCCCTGCTGCCAGGGGTGGAGAAAATAGCAAGACAATTCCCGCAAGGAGCTTACTTTGTTGTGATCTCTCCCCAAAAGGATGACAAAATACTGGATCTGCTCCGCTGGGCGGATACTCGCGGGATGACTCCATGTCATATATTGATTGACCCTGCGGAATCACGGCAGAGTTCCGAATGGAATGCCATGCTGCGCGGACGGGGCACAAGGTCATTTACCGTTGCCCATCTGCAAGAGCTTCCTACAGTGATGGGAGGAGGTTCGGTATGAACGCCAGAGGAAACGAAAGTCCGGGCATGAAAAGATCCTGGTACCATGCAGCATCCCTGCTCTGGATATTTCTGATTGCGCTGCAGTGGATATCGTTTACACAGGAATCGTGGTACACAGAGACCACTTCGCTGGTACTGTGGACGCTGGCAGCGGTGAGCATTCTGGAGGTTGTGCTTCCCTTTAAAATACTGTATCGAACCATAATCAAGGCTGTTGCAGTCCTGTATATTTTGCATAAAACGTTGATTGATTACATGGTATACATCCCCTTCGGTACATTAACCGAACGGATTGAGCAATTCATTTTGCATATGCCGCCTTATATCTGGTTTTCCTTATGTGCCTGGGTGATGCTTGAGGCCGCGCTTCGTCTTGTGACTTCAACCAAACGTATCCTTGTGTTCCTTGGCGTTAATATTATATCCTTGGGGATTCTGGATTCGTTCACTCAAATTCCGCTTTGGGGAGAGATTGCCTGGGTGATGTTTGCGGGCATGGGCTGGCTTGTATGTCAGCACTTCCGTAATTATCAGCTGCAATATCCGCAGGGCTGGAAACGAATGATCCGGCATCCTTACAAAATACTGGCGAATATCGCTATCATATTTTCATTAATTATTGTAGCCAGTGTGAACATGCCGGAAGTTCCGCCAACCTTGACAGACCCGTATACCGCTTGGCGGAATTACACCGGTACTTCCTCGACCCAAGCGGGTAACGGTGTGCTGGATATTCCCAGTGCTACGGAATCAGGCTACAGCCGTGAGGACAACAAGCTTGGCGGGGGCTTTAATTTTGACTACACCCCTGTCATGTCCGTAACAACAAGTGACCGGGGCTACTGGCGCGGAGAGACGCGCTCGGAATATACCGGAACAGGCTGGGATGAGCCCGGACGTGCGTCCATGGATAATGTGGAGGCCGATCAGAAGCTGGAGAATAATCAGGCTGGAAAAGTGAAAACCAAGCAGGTCACGCAAAAAGTGACAATGCTGAACGACACCGTATATCCGATTCTGTTTGGATCGTATTCCATATCCCAGGTCATCTCGGTGAACGGTGAGGAGAGAGCGGGGCGAATGTTGTGGAACGCGGATCAGGCTGAATTACATGTAGTAACAACACGTCAGCAGCCGCAGTATCCGAAAAACTACACTATTGTGTCCGAAGTGCCGATCATTGTTGAGGATGAACTGCGCACCAAGACAGCCGACGCTTTGTATTCAAGCAACCCGGCAGACGATAAATATTTGCAGCTGCCGTCCCGTTTCCCTGAACGAGTGAAGGAGCTTGCGGCAGAAGTTACAGCATCTGCAAATACTCCGTATGAAAAAGTGGCATTACTGCAAAACTATTTACAACAAAATTTCAATTACACGAACAATCCGGATTTGTCCCGGAAAGTGAGCAATGATTTTGTAGAAGGTTTCCTGTTTGATATTCGTGAAGGATATTGTGACTACTTTTCGACAGCACTTGTGATGATGGCACGCTCGGAAGGTATTCCGGCAAGATGGGTTAAAGGATACGCGCCCGGACAGATGTCCCTGAACTCGGACATGCAGGCGCCTCGCCAGCCTGGTGCACCTATCGAGACAACCTACACCGTAACGAATGCTGATGCCCACTCTTGGGCGGAAGTGTACTTTGGCGAATACGGATGGATTCCGGTTGAAGCAACACCTGGCTTTGACATGCCGCTGTTGACCGAGACGCCGGATGTGCAGTCTGTGGATCAGCCGGAGGAGCAGCCGGAGGAAGAGCCGATTCAGGAAGAGACCAAAACACAGGCTCCTGAACAGACAACAGACACAATCCCTGCTTTTGTTATCTGGGCTGCGGGTGCAGTCATTGTGTTGTGGGTAGCTTACATGTTCTGGCGTAATCGTCTGTCCCTGCGATTCCTGCTGCTTCGCCTGCGAACAGGCAAGCCGCTGACACCGGAACAGAAGGTACTGGCTGAGACAGAGCGCTGGATTCGTTATGCAAGACGGCAGGGCTTGACGCGTAGTGGTGACGAAACGCTGCGTGAGTCCGTAACTCGCTGGAGCCAGCTCAGACCGTCAGCTCAAGGCACATTGGAAGAGCTGCTAATGAAATTTGAACAGACACGTTACAGTCCGGCAACAGTAACGGCCGATGACTGGAAGGTTGTGTATCAGGCGACCCTGAGGCTGCGGAAGGAACTGAAAGCGGAACGGGCATAACAGTGCCCGTCCCGTTTTTCCTTTTTTCATGGCGATAAAGGCAGTTTGCATTTTCAGGAAAGACGGATTTGTGATATAGTGTGTCGTATGAAACTGAGGTGACTTCTTTGTTTAAAATGTTATTGCCCAAGCTGCGTGTAGACACAGTTTTTGACATCAATTTGGAAGAACTGTACGCTCAAGGGTATCGTGGAATTATAACTGACCTGGATAATACGCTTGTTGGAGCCAAAGCACCTGATGCTACACCCGAATTGATTGAATGGTTCGCGCGTGTTAAAGAGGTGGGATTCAAGCTGATGATTGTGTCCAATAACAATTTGAATCGTGTATCCCTGTTTGCGACTCCGCTGGATATCCAGTTTGTGCATAGTGCACGCAAACCATCGAATGTACCGTTTCGTAAAGCAATGCGAATGATGGAGCTTACTCCCGAAAAGACTATTGTTGTGGGGGATCAGATGCTCACTGACGTGTATGGAGGCAACAGACTTGGACTGTATACGGTTCTGGTGCTGCCGATCTCCATCGGAGATGAGGGCTTTATGACCCGTTTCAATCGGAGAGTAGAACGGATTGCTCTGTCAAGTTTGCGTAAGAAAGGCTTATGGCTCGAGGAGGAAAAGAAGAAATGACAGAACCGCATAACGGCAATATTGCCGTAAGATGCAGTGGATGCGGCGTGCATCTGCAAACGGAAAATCCGGAGTTGCCCGGATTTATTCCTGAGAAAGCACTTGATCGTGAACCGGTCATCTGCCAGCGCTGTTTCCGTATCAAAAATTATAATGAATCATCATCTGTTACGGTGGATCAGGACGAGTTCCTGGCCCTGCTCAGCAAAATCGGGGATAAGGATGCACTCGTCATTCATATCGTTGATTTGTTTGATTTTGACGGTAGTATTATTTCCGGGTTGCAGCGCTTCGTTGGAAACAATCCCGTGCTGCTCGCTGTAAACAAAACGGACTTGCTGCCTAAAGTGACCAACTGGAACAAGGTACGCAACTGGGTGCAGAAGCAGGCGAAGGAACAAGGTCTGCGCACGGTAGATGTGGTCCTCTGCAGTGCCAAGCAGAATCAGGGCTTCGATCGTCTGCTTGAACTGGTTGGCACATATCGCGGTGATCGGGACGTGTATGTGGTCGGCGGAACCAATGTAGGTAAATCTACACTGATCAACCGTTTGATTCGAGATTACAGTGATCTGGAGCAGGAGCTTACAACCTCACGTTATCCGGGAACAACGCTGGATATGGTCAATATTCCGCTGGATGATGGAAAAGCGATCATTGATACACCGGGAATCGTGTACCCATGGAGATTCAGCGAGATTGTATCGCGTAAGGATCTGGCTGCCATTATGCCGGAGAAACCGCTTAAACCTGCGGTATATCAATTGAATGCTGGCCAGACGTTGTTCTTTGGTGGAATGGCCCGCTTTGATTTTATTGAAGGCGACCGTCAGTCGTTCACTTGTTTTATCAGCACGGCGCTGAACATTCATCGGACGAAGCTGGAACGAGCCGACGACCTGTATCGTGACCATCTGGGAGAATTGCTGACGCCGCCAACACGGGAGAATGCGGCTGAGATGCCGGAATGGACCAGACATGAATTCCGGATTAAACGCGGCAGCCAGTCGGATGTATATATCTCTGGCCTGGGCTGGATCAAGGTGAACGGAGACCAGGGCGCTCTGATTGCGGTTCATGTTCCAAAAGGGATTCGGGTGCAGATTCGTCCTTCCTTGATCTAGCCCGAGATGCAGCTTCTAATTGGAACAACGGATCAGATCGGAGGGGAGCCGATGTCGGCAGAGAACAAGTTCAATTCTTCACTTCCTGTGCTGCTTGGTGTGATGGGCGATCCCATTGCACATTCCAAGTCGCCGGCAATGCATAATGCCGCTTTGCAGGCAGCAGGTGTGGAAGGGATGTATATGCCGCTTCATGTGAAGCCGGATCAGCTGCAAGCTGCTGTTCGTGGAATTACTGCACTAGGGTATCGCGGTGTGAATGTCACCATCCCGCACAAGGAGCAGGTCATGCAGTATCTTGATGTCATTGATGAGAGCGCACGCTTGATCGGGGCAGTCAACACGATTGTGAACGATAATGGCACATTGACAGGGTATAATACGGACGGGATGGGTTATGTTCGTTCGCTCAAGGAAGAGGCTGTTCCTCAGATTGAGGGCAAACGAATTGCAGTGCTTGGCGCAGGCGGAGCTGCAAGAGGCGTGATCTACGCGCTCGCACTGGAGAAGCCGGAGCAGATCAGTATCCTGAATCGCACGGCTGACAGAGCTGCAGCTCTGGCTGAAGATTTGAGGAACTATAACCTGGGAGACATCTCTGGCAGTGGAATGCAAGGGGCACAAGCTGTACTTGCTGACGCGGATATCGTTATCAATACGACAGCAGCCGGAATGCATCCACATGTGCATGACCTGCCGGTTGATCCCGTCTGGATTCGCGAAGGAGCTGCGGTCAGCGATCTGATCTACAACCCGCTGGAGACACGTCTGCTGCGGGAGTCCCGTATGCGCGGCTGCACGGTGCACGGCGGTCTGGGCATGTTTATCTATCAAGGTGCGATTGCATTCGAGCACTGGCTTGGCATTCCGGCTCCGATCGATACGATGAGACGGGCGGTATTGGATAGTTTTACAAATAATAATTGAACGATCAGGTCCACCAAACAGCTAAGGGCTGTTCATCGGTATGTGGCCTGCTCAACATAAGGAGTATGGAGTATTCATGTTAACTGGTAAACAAAAGCGCTTTTTGCGGTCACAGGCACATCACCTGACCCCTGTATTTCAAATTGGCAAAGGGGGCACGAATGAACATCTGTTCCGCCACATTGAAGAGGCAATCGAGAAGCGCGAATTGATGAAAGTGCAAGTGCTGAACAACAACCTGGATGATAAAAATGAAATTGCGGCAGAGGTTGCCCGTGAAACAGGCAGCGAACTGGTGCAAGTCATTGGCAGCACCATTATCCTGTACAAGGAATCACGTGATAACAAACAAATCGAACTTCCAAGATAAGGAGCGTGGCGCGGGTGAAGATCGGCATCATGGGCGGTACGTTTGATCCGATCCACATGGGGCATCTGCTGGCAGCGGAAGCGGCAAGGGATTCGCATGCACTGGATGAAATCTGGTTTATGCCCTCCCATGTCCCGCCTCATAAACCGGAAGCAGGTGCAACGGGGCGGCAGCGTCTGGAGATGACGGAGGCTGCTGTAAAGGATGCTCCCCGGTATGAGGTATTAGGCATCGAAATGGAACTTGGCGGCGTGTCCTACACCATTGATACGATGCGTGAGTTATGGCGGCGCCACCCTGAGCATGAGTTTTATTTCATTATCGGGGCAGACATGGTGAACTATCTTCCGAAATGGGAAGAGATTGAAGAACTGGCGTCCAGGTTGACCTTTATCGGTGTTGGACGTCCGGGCTTTCAGCTGCATCTGGACGACCTGCCAGAGCCATTGCAGGATCGGGTGCTGCTGGCAGAAATGCCGCTTGTTGATATTTCATCCACGGCTATTCGCAGACGTCTCGCGAAGGGGCATTCCGTACGTTTCATGATTCCCGATGCAGTGCATCAATATATTGTAAGGAGCGGTTTATATGGCGTTAAGCCGTGAGGAATTAATCCAGGCTGTCTCTTCTCAGATGCCCGCCAAGCGTTGGAAGCATACGCAGGGGGTTATGGAGTCCGCTGTTATTCTCGCTGAAAAGTACGGAGCTGATCCTGTGAAGGCAGATGTAGCAGCGATCCTGCATGACGTGGCGAAGTATTGGCCTGTAGCTGAGATGGAAGCGGTCATTCGTGATAACGGATTAAATATAGAACTGTTATCACATGACAAGCAGCTTTGGCATTCTGAGGTAGGTGCTTTTGTTGCGGAACGTGATTATGGTGTGTCCGATTCCGAAATTATAAACGCGATTCGGTGGCATACTTCAGGTAGAGTGGGCATGAGTCTGCTGGACAAAGTGGTATGTCTTGCCGATTATATTGAACCGGGACGTGATTTCCCGGGCGTGGAGCATATTCGTGAGCAGGCTCAGCGCAGTCTGGAGGAGGGCTTGATTGCCGGCTTTGATTCAACGATCAGTCTGCTGCTTTCCCAGCGCCGTGTTATTTATCCGCTCACGGTACTCTCGCGTAATGACTTGATAGCACAATTAAAGATTATGGAGGTTGGTTCATGACAGTATCATCGAAAGAACTTATGAATATGGTGGTTGCTGCCGCTGATGATAAAAAGGCATCAAATATTGTAGCTCTTGACCTGAACAATATCTCGCTGGTTGCCGATTATTTTGTGATCTGCCACGGTAACTCGGACACACAGGTACAGGCGATTGCTACAGAGATTCGTAAACAGGCTCACGCAGCCGGTGCGGTAATCAAAGGCATCGAGGGCATGGATTCTGCACGCTGGGTGCTGATGGATCTTGGTGATGTGGTGGTTCACGTATTCCACCGCGATGAACGTGAGTATTACAATATCGAGCGTCTCTGGTCAGACGCCAAAGTGGTGGAGACCGTATGAGTTTGATTGCAGGAACAGTCGTCTCGCTGCCGGTTTCACGTGAAGTGTCTCCATTCGGCTACTTTTTGACGACAGGATCGGAAGATGTACTGCTTCACTATACCGAGCTGACTAGGGACATCACTATTGGTGAAACGCTGGAGGTTTTTGTATTCTTTGATACTGAAGACCGTCTCGCGGTTACGATGAAAAAGCCTTATCTCACGCTTGGAGAGATGGCTAAACTGGTTGTAGCGGATGTGCATCCGCGTCTGGGATGTTTTCTGGAGATGGGGCTTGGACGCCAACTGCTGCTTCCCATTCGTGAATTGCCAGAGCTTGAAGAGCTTCGCCCTCAAGTTGGAGATGAAGTGTTTGTCATCATGGAGCATGACAAGCAAGGACGATTGCGGGCCAAACTGGCCGGAGAACGTGAGCTTGCTCCCCTTGCTTTCCATGCCCCAACCACCTGGGTGAACCAGTGGGTTGAGGCTTTGGTGTACAAGCCGCTTCAGATGGGCACATTTGTACTTGTGGACGGCGGTGTGCTTGGCTTTGGTGCGATTGGCATGATTCATTCCTCCGAGCGCAGTCACATGCTGCGTCTGGGAGAGAAAGTGAAATGCCGGGTTACGCTAGTACGTGAAGACGGACGTGTGAATCTGGCTATGACACAGCGCAAAGAGGTTGGGCGTAACGAAGACGCAGACAAGCTGCTTGCTTTTATGAAGGAGCGCCCGATGGGCGGCATGCCGTATTCCGATGCGACACCACCGGACATTATCAAACAGCGTTTCGGCATCAGTAAATCGGCGTTCAAGCGTGCTCTTGGCAAGCTGATGAAGGATGGTCTGGTGGTGCAGAAGGAAAACTGGACGTATCTGTCCGAATCCGCACCGAAGCAGCAGCCAGAAGAGAAGTAAATGAAATTGAAAGTGCGGTGCCGACATGTCTTACCGGAAATTTGCCTACGTTTACGATGAATTAATGGAAGATATGCCTTATCCGGACTGGATAAGGTTTGCAAGAACAGCCTGGGAGCAGCATGGCATGCCCAAAAGTGTGGCAGAGCTTGGCTGTGGAACAGGTTCCATCACAATCCCGCTGGTAAACTCCGGTTTTGAGGTGACGGGCATTGATCTCTCGGCTGATATGCTGTCTGTTGCGCGCAGTAAAATGGAAGCCACTTCTCAGGGACATCGTCTGTACCGGGAAGGCAGCGTACGCTGGGTGCAGCAGGATATGCGGGACTGGAGAGTGCCTGAGCCTGTGGACTCGGTCATTTCATTCTGTGATTGTGTGAACTATCTTCTGGAATCCGAGGATGTCGTTCGTACTTTCGTGCGCACGTATGAGATGCTGAAGCCGGGAGGCACATTCCTGTTTGATGTGCATCATCCGAACACTTTAATCCGATACGATCAAGAGCAGCCTTTTGTACTGGATGAGCGCTCTGTATCCTACATCTGGACCTGTGATCTGGATCAGGACCGGTGTGAAATCGAGCATCATTTGAGTATTTTTTCACGTGTGGAGGATGGCAGCAAGGATACGTATCGGCGGTTCGAGGAAGTTCATGTGCAGCGTGCGTATGACCCGGATTGGATGAAGCTGGAGTTAAGCAAAGCGGGCTTTCGTGATGTGAAGGTCTATGCTGACTTTGAATGGAACGAGGCTGGGGATCATGCGGAGCGTTTGTTCTATGTAGCTGTGAAATGATCATTTATCATTCAAAATAACGAGCTGTCCTTAGACTGCATGCAAAATGCGGGCTGGGGGCAGTTTTTTTGAATAAGATATGCATAAAAGTATTGCTGCACAAGGTAAAAAGGAACATAATTAATATGTTTAGAAAGCGTTTTCTATAAAGGGGGAACATATCCATGGAAAGTACATATAAAACGAGATTGTGCAAAGAACAGCTGGATCTGATTATCAAGCAGCACCTGGACGCCTCGATTCAACATTATGAGGAAATGATTGACGGCTGGGCCAACCAGGCTTATAAAATAAAGCTTGGTGACGGACGAAACGTTGTCCTGAAGATTGCGCCTTCGGCTGCAACCCATATGATGCGCTGTGAACAGGATCTGATGACGACTGAAGTGCAAGCTCTCCGCCTTGTTGCCAAGCTGGGGGATGTTCCTGTGCCCAAGGTGCTCGCTTACGATGATTCATTAACGATGGCTCCAGCACAGTATTTTGTTATGGACTTTATGTCCGGGAGGCCGTACAACCAGATCAAGGCTGAATTTACACAGGAAGAACAGGATGGGATTGAGCAGCAATTAGGATTATACAATCGGCGGATCAATGAAATCCAAGGTGAACAGTTTGGTTATTTTTCGGGCAAGGACAGACAGCGTGCGACGTGGAGAGAAGCCTTTTCCGTGTTAATGGAGGATATGCTGGCAGATGGCGAGGCGGCCAAAGTTAATATCGGGATAGAGTACGATGAGCTGAGACGTTTGATTGAAGAAAAATCGGATGCATTGGATGAAGTAACCGAATCGGTTCTGATCAGCTGGGATCTGTGGGATGGCAATGTATTGGTGCAGGATAAGCAGATTACAGGCATTATAGATTTTGAACGCTCACTGTGGGGAGATCCGCTTATGGAGCATTATTTCAGCCATTTTAACTACACTCCAGGGTTTGTAAAAGGGTATGGCCGGGCAATTACTACGGAAAATGAGCATAAGCGCAGAAGTCTGTACGATCTGTACTTTGATCTGGCGCTGCGCATTGAATGTGACTACCGCCAGTACGATGATCAGGAACATATCCAGTCAACGATTCGTAATATGGAGGAAGGCATAACACGTTTTAAGCAAAGCTGAGCAAATAGTCTTGTTGTTAACGTTTAAGTTGCTATAAGGCGGGTTTATCGCCCAAAGGCATGAATATGACGCGTCGTATTGACTTTGTGCTTTCGTTTTTATATAATGTTCCCGATATTGTATACATATTTCGATGATAAGGATCAGTAGTGAATTCTGTACATCACAGAGAGTCGGCGGTTGGTGCAAGCCGATTGACAGTAATTTGCGAACTCGCCTTGGAGAAATGCGGTGATTACATGGTTTTATGCCTTGAGTGTAGAACGGGAAGGAAATCCGCATCGGTTAACCGCCGTTACAGGTCTAAAGGGAGTGGATGACGAAGCACGTTCGTCCGCTAACTAGGGTGGTACCACGGGAATTCAACCTCTCGTCCCTAGCGCTGCAAACGCTACGGGATGCTGAGGTTTTTTTGTTGCTTTAAAAGCGCGTATAAACCTGAAGGAGGAATATAGATGAGTGAGAATCACCAGCCGAAGCACGGCTATCAGCCGCAAGTGATGGAGAAAAACTGGCAGCAATACTGGGATGAAAATAAAACGTTTAAAACAGGTGAGGACCCGTCCAAACCGAAGTTTTATGCACTGGATATGTTCCCGTATCCGTCCGGCTCGGGACTGCACGTAGGTCACCCGGAAGGTTATACTGCAACAGACATCGTATCCCGTTACAAACGGATGCGTGGATACAATGTATTGCATCCAATGGGTTGGGACGCTTTCGGTCTGCCTGCGGAGCAGCATGCACTGGATACAGGGGAACACCCGCGTCACATTACTTTCCGTAATATCGATAACTTCCGTCGTCAGATCAAGTCGCTCGGATTCTCGTATGACTGGGATCGCGAGATCAGCACAACGGACCCCGAGTATTACAAATGGACACAATGGATCTTCATCCAGCTCTACAAAAAGGGTCTGGCTTATGTCGATGAAGTGCCAGTCAACTGGTGTGAAGCGCTGGGTACGGTGCTTGCGAACGAAGAAGTTATTGATGGCAAGAGTGAACGTGGTGGACATCCGGTTGTGCGCAAACCGATGCGTCAATGGGTGCTGAAAATTACAGAATATGCAGAGCGTTTGCTCGAGGATCTGGAAGAACTGGATTGGTCCGAAAGCATCAAGGATATGCAGCGCAACTGGATCGGCAAATCAACCGGGGCTGAAGTTGTTTTTGCGATTGAAGGCCGTGAAGAGGTTATTAAAGTATTTACGACCCGTGCGGATACATTGTTCGGTGCAAGCTTTGCCGTTCTGGCGCCAGAGCATGAACTGGTAGATGTCATTACGTCTGAAGCACAACGTGAAGCGGTTAAGGCTTATCAGGAGCAGGCTGCTCGCAAGAGTGATCTGGAACGTACCGATCTGGCCAAAGACAAAACCGGTGTGTTCACAGGTGCATATGCAATCAATCCGGTTAACGGAGCGAAGCTGCCAATCTGGATTGCGGATTATGTACTGGCTGGTTATGGTACTGGTGCTGTAATGGCTGTTCCGGGTCATGATGCACGTGACTGGGAATTTGCAACGCAATTCAACCTGAATATCATCGAAGTTATTGAAGGCGGAGATGTGACCAAAGAGGCGTTTACAGGCGACGGATCACACGTGAACTCCGACTTCCTGAACGGATTGAATAATGCAGAGGCTGCGGCGAAGATGATTGCCTGGCTCGAAGAGCAAGGCAAAGGACAAGGAAAAACAACGTATCGTCTGCGAGACTGGCTGTTCAGCCGTCAACGTTACTGGGGAGAGCCGATTCCGATTCTGCATTTGGAGGACGGAACGATGAAGACCGTACCGGAAGATCAGCTGCCGTTGCTGCTGCCGGATATTGATCAGATCAAACCATCGGGCACAGGTGAATCACCACTGGCCAATGTGACCGATTGGGTGAATACCGTTGATCCGGAAACGGGCATGAAGGCTCGTCGCGAAACGAATACCATGCCGCAGTGGGCAGGAAGCTGCTGGTATTACCTGCGGTTCATAGATCCGCACAATGACAAGGAACTGATCTCTCAGGAGAAACAGCAGCAATGGCTGCCGGTTGATCTGTATATCGGTGGAGCGGAGCATGCGGTACTTCACTTGCTGTATGCACGTTTCTGGCACAAAGTGCTGTATGATCTGGGTGTGGTACACACAAAAGAGCCGTTCCAAAAACTGGTGAACCAAGGAATGATTCTGGGTACCAACAATGAAAAAATGAGTAAATCTCGCGGTAATGTCATTAACCCGGATGAGATTGTTAACGAATTCGGTGCAGATACACTGCGTTTGTATGAGATGTTCATGGGGCCTCTGGAAGCGACCAAACCTTGGAATGCTAACGGGGTAGAGGGAATGCATCGTTTCTTGTCCCGCGTATGGCGTCTATTCATTAACGAAGACACTGGCGCGATTAATGAGAAAATTACAGCTGACGGTGGAACCGACGAGTTCAAACGAACAACTCACAAAACGATCAAAAAAGTAACGGAAGATCTGGAGCATCTGCGTTTTAATACTGCAATCAGTCAGCTGATGATCTTCATCAACGATGCGTACAAAGCAGATACTCTGCCTCGTGAAGCGATGGAAAACTTTGTTCAGCTGCTGTCACCTCTGGCGCCGCATATGGCGGAAGAGCTGTGGAGCCGTCTGGGGCATGAGGGTGGAATTACGTACGTGGCTTGGCCTGAATATGATGAGTCCATGACTGTGGATGCGGAAGTGGAAATTGTCGTTCAAGTTAACGGTAAAATTGTAACCCGCACTACGATCGCGAAGGATCTGGATGCACAGGGTATGCAGGATTACACGATGGAGCTGGCTCCTGTGAAACAGGCGCTGGAAGGCAAGACTGTTCGCAAAGTCATTGCCGTTCCAGGCAAACTGGTTAATATTGTTGCCGGTTAATTTCACTGGCACGAAACACCTCATCCAGCTTGACTAAATCTTCATCATATTTCTCATGTGTTGTGTGAATCAAGCTGTCGAATACACCATTCAGGTTGTTTCGCAGCAGGGCAAGTGCCTGGGCGGTTATGCCGCCAGGTACGGCAACACGGGCCTGAAGCTCTTGCGGAGTGTACCCTCCCTCGGTTAACAGCTTGCCTGTTCCGAGCAGCATCTCTCCGGCAAGAGCACAGGCGTCTGCTCGTTTAATACCTGTCAGGCGCACAGCACTTTCGATCCATTCTTCGAGAAAGAATGATATGAATGCAGGTCCGCAGCTGGAGAAGTCGGATGTGATTCGAGTGCAGGCTTCATCCACTTGGTAGGGTCTGCCGATATGACTTAACAGAGCTTCCAGCACAGAGCGGTCTTCAGCAGTCATTCGTTCCCCGTGGATAAAAAGGGTTGCTCCGCTGCCGACCTGATGTGTAACACTCGGGATCACCTTGGAGACTTTGCAAGGAAGTGAAGATTCCAGATGACGCAGCTGCACGGGGCTGGTGATCGAGACAATTATATGATTGGAATTCACAACAGGCAGGATATCGTCGATAACATGTTTGAACTCCAGCGGCTTCACGCACAGGAAGATGATGTTGCTGCGAATCACCGTTTCCCGATTGCTCTGCGATTCATGCAGACCAGGGTAACGGAGGGATAGCTGCCGTACTTTGGAAGGGGTTCGATTGCTAGCTGCAATCTGACGGGGTTCGAGTGCACCGGATTGGATCAGAGCATAGATCAGCAGACTGCCCATGCTGCCGGTTCCGATAAATCCAACCTTCATTGGTTCAGGCCTCCTTTCATGCTTTACGGTAATGGCGCAGTATCTTCCTTCTATTCTATGCATGAGGTCCTGATTCACATGACATAAATATGCATGAAATTGTTGAAATAAAAAGATTAAACGGTTCGGAAGCACCGCCCGTGTTCGAAATGATACTTATTTTGAATATGAGGGAGAGTGCGGAGAATGAGATGGAATAAAGGCATAACCATTGCTGCAGCAGTGGTTGGGAGCATATTAATATTATGGTCGGGCAGAAGTGAACAGCCGCCTGGCGGCTGGGAACCGATGCAGCTCGGCATCGAGCAGCCGACAAGTGCGCAGAATTCTTCTGCTGTACAGTCGGCTGCTTTGGTTCAGGAGAACACTGCGGCTGTGTCAGGACAGGACGGCGGGAACGTGCAAAAGCAGGCTGGAACTGGTACCGATGCTGCTGAGATTAAATTAGAGGCAGGGGATAAGCAGTCTCAGGTTGATCCGGTCGTTGATGCAGCAGCTGAAACAACCGACAATGGCAAAATTAATATTAACGCTGCCTCCGTCTCAAAGCTTACCGAGCTCCCGGGAATCGGACAGAAGAAAGCTCAGGCGATTGTGGATTACCGTAATACACATGGGCCATTTGCGAAGGTCAGCGATCTTACGAAGGTGAAGGGCATCGGCACGAAGATGCTGCAGAAGATGGCTCCATATATACAGATTCAGTAAGTTCAACAGGATAAGATGGGGCAGAGCATGAGGAGGAGACTGAATGAGTACAGTAGAGCTTCGCAAGGATTGGGACACGTATTTTATGGATATCGCGTATATGGTATCCACACGTTCCCGCTGCCCGCGACGGCATGTAGGTGCGGTGCTGGTTCAAGGGAAAAAGCTGCTGGGGACCGCATATAACGGCGCGCCGATGGGAGTGCTGGACTGTTCCGAGGCAGGCTGCATGATTGCGGAGGAATATGAGCTGGTGGTAACGGATGGCCACGAGGAAATGGTCAAAAAGCAGCGCTGTATTCGTACGATTCATGCGGAGCAGAATCTGCTTTTGTTCACGGATCGCATTGATCGCGAAGGCTCCTCCGTCTATGTAACCGATGAGCCTTGCTGGACATGTGCCAACATGCTGGCAAACAGCGGCGTGACTGAAATTGTTTTTCATCGCTCGTATCCCAAAGATACCAGCAAAGTGACCCATATGATGCAGCAGAAAGGCATTACGTTCCGTAGACTGGACAATTACCAGCCACCACGGGAGACGATGATGACGGTAAGCAACTGACCTGAACAGCAGATCGTGGCATGGGGGAGCAGGGAAAGTAAGTGAAAAAAAGTGGAAAAGTAAGTACGGGGAAGAACCTCCGGCAAGCCTGAACAGGCTTCCGGGGGTTTTTGTGTATTTTCTGGCATGGTTCCAGAAGGGAGAGGGATGGCTTGAAAGGCAGACCGCTGCTTTGCTTTACAATTTTTTGGGTGTGCGGAAGCGGTATGGCATGTATGTTGACAGGCTGGGCACTATTTTGGGGTATGGTCGGAGCTGCGGCCTGCCTTCCTCTTGTGCTTCGTTTGCTGCATATTCCTGTGAGAGGGTGGCTCAGCATTCTTTTGCTTGCTGCATTCATTGGGGGTGTAGTTCAGTGGGAGTGGAACGATTCTCATAATTCGAGCCGTCTGCCCCAATATTTACAGCTGTCTACGGAGGTCATTGACGGGTTAAATGCCATCGTGGAAGGAGAACTTGCTTCAGACGTGCGGGTTGATGGGGATCGGGCAAGCTTCGAGATACAGCTTTCATCTATTATGGTTCAGGACGCGGAGGCACAGCCACAAGTTCCCTCACCTATGAAGGATGAGCGAATTATCGTGCAGGTTCGCTTGATGGAAGAGCTGGAGCAGAGTATTGCAGCAGCATGGAAGAGGGGAGACAAGCTTAAACTATCAGGCTCTCTGGCCCTTCCGGGTGAAGCAAGAAATTTCGGTGGATTCGACTATCGACATTACCTCAGGACGCAGTATATTCATTGGATGTTTAAGGTGAAAGGTGCTGATTCGGTTACTGCGATGACTCCACAAGGATGGGAACGGATCAACATATTACGATGGACGGATGCGGCAAGGCAGCTGCTAGGTTCCGCAGTTGATCAGTTGTTTCCTGAGTCACATGCCGGTTATATGAAGGGACTAATCATCGGCATGGCAAAGGATATTGACCCTGGTACTTATGGTCAATTCTCTCAACTTGGACTGACACATATCCTTGCGATCTCGGGTACACATGTCGCGGTGTATGTTGCATCTTTGCTGATGCTGATGTCATGGCTGAGATTGACGAGAGAGACAGCCTTGACTGTTGCACTGATTCTAATTCCGGCATATGTGCTGCTATCGGGAGGCTCTCCTTCTGTTATACGCGCAGGTATGATGTCGATGATCGGTTTGTATATGGCGAAACGCGGAGTAGCCAGGGATGGTCTTCAGATTATAAGTGCAGCAGCTCTCCTGATGATGTGGTGGAATCCGTATTTTTTACTAAATGTCAGCTTCCAGCTATCTTTTCTGGTGACGACAGGTTTGATGATTTATATGCCGCTCATCAACAGATTGTTCAGCAGATGGCCCAAGGCACTCGCGGCAACAGCTTCGGTAACGGTGACGGCACAGCTGATTTCTTTTCCAGTCACGATTCTGTACTTTAACCAGTTCTCGCTGCTTTCTTTTGCCGCTAACTTTCTGTTGGTATCCTTGATTAGCGCAGTGGTGTTACCCCTGGGAACGGTGGCAATGATCCTGTCCTTCGTGTGGTTCCCTGCTGCAAAAATTCTGGCGTGGATTTCGGTTCAGTTGAATCAGATCACTTTTCTCAGCGTGGAATGGATGAACAGCTTGCCTGGTTTTGTCATGATATGGGCATCGCCTTCTCTGTTATGGATTACGGCCTACTATGCAATCTTGTATGTGCTGCTATATTTGCTTCATCAGAGGAGCGGTAGTGATGCACTTCATGATATAAAAGCAGGAGAAGAGGACACGGCTCCGCTTCATATGGATCGACAAATGGCTGCCGCAACACGTAGTATGCAGGGGCGTACTGCTGCCCCGACGGGCATTAAGCTGGGAGAGAGTTCTCATTTTTCTCATTCTGCTGGAACTGAATCGCCAAACATAGCGCGGGTGCATAATCGTATGCAGCTTTCAGCGCAGCATGCTCAGCCCATGCGAACAGCTGGCACAGATCAAGGTTCACTCACGACGCTCGGGGCCAGTATCGCCTGGCCGGAGTATGCCAGTGCCTTTACAGCCAAAGGTGCGGGATTTTATAGCGAGGTGCAGATCAGCAAGGGCCAACGCTGGTTATGTGGTATGCTTGCAATCAGTTTTGTGGCCGGCTTATGGTTGGCATACCAAACCCCGCAGCCTGCGGGCACGGGAGTGGTGCAATTTCTCGATATTGGTCAGGGAGACAGCACGCTCATCACGACACCAGGAGGCAAACATATCCTCGTCGATGGTGGAGGCACGATTAACTTCGGGGGCAGTGAAGCATCATGGAAAACGAGACGTGATCCGTATGAAGTGGGAGCCAAGGTCGTTGTGCCTTTACTGAAAAAGAGAGGCATTCATCAGCTGGATGCCGTCATTGCAACCCATGCGGATCAGGATCATGCTGGCGGTTTACAGGCGGTACTGGAGCAAATTCCGGTGAAACGATTGATGTTTAATGGAACGACAAGTGGAAAAGAGAAATTTGATCAGCTGCTGGATACGGCTACGCAGCGCCAAATTCCGCTATTCGCTATACGTCAAGGCATGGCCTATAAGCCGGATCGGGAGACAACGCTGCATTTCCTCTCACCTGAACCTGGTGGACTGCCGGATTCATCGGGGGAGATTCCCGTTTATGAGAATCAGAACGCTGCGTCGATTGTTTTTTTACTGGAGATGGCAGGTACGTCTTTACTGTTCACCGGGGATATGGATGCGGCAACAGAGCAGGATGTGCTGTATGCAATTCAGGACGGTTCGCTGGCAGAGGCGTCAATGGCACTGCGACCCTTATCGTCGTCGTCCCACATATCAATTGACGTGCTCAAGGCTGCTCATCATGGTAGTAAAACCTCCTCTTCGGATGCATGGCTGCAATACTGGAATGCCAAAGCTGCATTAATCTCTGCGGGCGTCAACAATACCTATGGTCATCCAAATCCCGAGGTGATGAAACGTTTGGAACAGGCGGGTTCCCGGATTTATCGGACGGACGAGATGGGCGAGGTGCAGATGAGGGTGAAGGATGGAGAGGTAGAGGTTCGCTATAAGCTGGTGAAGGACGAAAAACCACTTGAATAGATATGAATAACAGGTCTATAGAATCTGAATTGAAGTGCATGTGTACAAAAATACTCTGAAAAGAGATAGGGGACCATAATGCTCCTTCTCCGCTACCCACTCTGAACATCGTCTTTTCAAAGAAACTTCGCTAGGAAAATGTATACAATTGAGATAAAATGTTATTTGTTCAATAAAAAGAAAGAATATAAAAAGATAGAGAGATCATTTTTTAGATATTGATCACGGCCTAAAGCAGTATCTTGCTATAGAAGTGGAGCCTGATACCGATATTTTAAGGTGATATTAAAACCTAGTTATGAGAAAGGAGTCCACATGAAACCTTTTGTGCTTTATTGTTTGCCTCATGCGGGTGGATCTTCATATTTATTTAATTCATGGATTAAGGTTTTGGACAAAGAAATAGAATGCATGCCTTTTGAATACCCTGGACGAGGAAAAATGCTGTCAAAATCTCCATACGCTGATATACAGAATGCTGCTATGGACGTGGTGGAACAAATTAAACATACCTTACATGGCAGAGACTATGCGTTATTTGGCCATAGCATGGGGGCATTAATTGCATACGAAACGCTGGATCAAATAAAAAAAGCGGGTATGAATCAACCCGTTCATGTTTATCTTTCTGGGAAAACAGCCCCCTTTCATATAAGAGAGCCGGAGGCACAAAGATATAAGCTGTCTGATGAATTATTTTTGCAGGAGATCGTTCAATTAGGGGGATTACCAGATGAATTCGTTCAAAATAGAGAACTATTAGATTATTTTCTTCCTATAATAAGGGATGATTTCAGATTGGTTGAAACATATAAGTATCAGGTGAGAGAGCCAATAGAACAAGAGGTTTCTATATTATATGGAAGCGAAGACAGTTCAATGATTGGATCGATAGAGGATTGGAATAGAATATTTAGCAGTACTGTAAACTATCATAAATTTAATGGAGGGCATTTCTTTTATCAAGATTATGTTGAAGAGATTGTTGGCATCATTAATCAGATGTTTAGGACATTGTCCATTCAAAGGTTTTCTTGATGCGTGCTAGAGAGTTTGTTAGCAATAAAGATCCGTGGCTTATCAAGCTTATGCCGGCTCTTTTCCGGAAGGACAGGATGAAGGAGCGCGTTTAAAAGCAGGTGTGGATTGGATATTGGGGCAGCAACGCTTATAGCGGGTGCTGCCGCATATTTATTTTCAGAATACCCTGGGTTAAATAAAGAGCACCTGTGCAGTATACTCCTGCGTCATGCAGACCTAGCGAAATAACAGAAAGTTAACACAAATTTATTTTACACGGATTACTCGTCCTTTTGTCATTTGCACTAATTCTTCGGGTGTTAATTGAAACACTGCTCTTGGATGTCCGGCAGCAGCCCATATCTCTCTAAATTGTAACAAGTCTTCATCAATAAGAGTGATGATTGACTCTATATGTCCTAAAGGTGGTACGCCTCCAATAACAAATCCTGTGTGTTCACGTACAAAATCAGCATCTGCTTTTCCTAAACTGTCATTCAGATGGGTGTTAATTTGTTTTTCATTAATTCGATTTACGCCACTGGCTATAACCAATAAGGGTTTATCGTTATTTTTGAGTCGAAAGATAATTGACTTAGCTATATGTGCAACCTCGCAACCAATCGTATCGGCAGCTTCCTGTGCAGTTCGTGTACTGTCAGGTAGTTCTATAACTTTATTTGCATACCCCAACTCTATTAGTTTGTTTTGAACCTGTTGTGCACTATCTTTAAGTTGACTTGTCAATGTGTATCCCTCCTTAATGATTACATGCAATTAAGATTCCGCATAATACATAACAACCTGTATCGTCACATCTTCGGCCGATTTATTGATATAACGGTGTTCAACATTGCCTGCAAATCTTATAGCCTGTCCTTCTTGTAAGGCGTGTATTTCATCCTTAATCTGTAGATTAAACACTCCAGAGATAACTGTGATGTACTCTTGAACCCCATCATTGTGTGGGAGTGAAACATAGTTACAAGCAGGACTAAGAATAATCGTAAACATTTCAATATGTGTTTGGGGGTCAAACGGAAACAGTAAGTATACTCTACAATTTCCATTGTCTTCTGTTAAATCCGGAATTTCTTTTCGAGTTGCAATGGATACTACTGCCTCATCCTCTTTAAGTAGAGATGAAAACGAAATATTAAGTCCCGTAGCAATTTTCCACACGGTTGTCACTGTGGGCTGCGTTTCTCCTCGCTCAATTTGATGAAGCATACCTTTACTAACCTTTGTTAAATCAGCAAGCTTATCTAAGCTTAACTGCCTATGTTTTCTAATACGTTGCAGGTTGTTTCCTATCCTGATGTGTATAGCATTCAAGAAGTAATACCTCCTTTTCGTTCGTTATACTATACAAATATATCATTATAAAGAACGTTTTACAAATGTTGTATTGGGCTAAACTGCCTGTTAGTTTAATGAAAAGTTGCCCTAATGGTGACTCTCGGCAAACAATTTCACACTAACTGTGCAGTACGATGGTGTGTGAGTGAATTTTTCGAAGTATAGGGGACTTTTTCCACAACTTGATAAAACCGATGCTCCTGAGCTGATTCAGGTGAAGGCTACTGATGTATTGAGGTGGCTTGAACTTCAAAAAATAATATAAGAACCACGATTCAACTCTGTCAGGTGGAATTGAGTCGTGATTCTTATTACCTTGGTACAATGAAGGAAACCGTGGTTCCTTCGCCGGGTATGCTTTGGATCGTGAGGCCTTGTCCGTAAATTTTGTTGAGTCGTCGATCTGTATTGGTTATTCCGACACCGGATGTTCCTGCTTTTTTTCTGCCATCGAATAGCGAGGAGCGTGTTTTATCATCCATACCGATACCGTTATCTTGAATGACGAATTGAACATAATCCTGTTCTTTCATAGCCGAAATGGTTAGCTTACCTCCTCTTGCACGCTTCAATATTCCGTGACGAATTGCATTTTCTGCAAGAGGCTGGATTGTTAATGGTGGAAGCTTAACATTCAGATCATCCGCAAGGTTCCATTCTACCTCCAATCGTTCTCCGAACCGTTCTTGTTCGATATATAAATATGCTCGCAGTAAATCAAGCTCATGAGACAGGGGTACCAAGCGTTCTAAATTATTCGAGTTAAAACTTCCCTTCAGATAATCACCAAATGCCTCAAGAAGTTTAATCATGCGATCAGAATCAATCACACTAAGCGAAACGATAGAATTGATGGTGTTGAATAAGAAATGAGGCTGAATCTGAGCCTGTAGCCATGCAGCTTCCATGCGTAACTGCTCGTCAACGGATTGTTTAAAATGAATTAACGCACGAATTCTTGACTGTAGCTCCAGCATTTCAACCGGTTTGCTCAAATAATCATTTGCTCCGGCAAGAAAGCCTGTATGGATATCTTCGGGCCTGATCCTTGCTGTCAATAGAAGTATCGGCAGTTCGAAAATAGTGAATTTTTCACGTATCCTTTCCGTAAGCTCATAACCGGACATTTCGGGCATCATGACATCCGTGATAACCAGATCCCATTGATTATGGGATACTTCTCGCAGGGCATCCTCTGCATTAGTTACAGCGATAACCTTATAGTTATCAAGTTCAATTAATGACTTAATGACTTTCAAATTGATGGCATCGTCATCCACTAAAAGAACAGATCCAATGATACGGTCGATCTCGTGCATATTTTCTGAAGAGCCCGCAGACTCCATATTGCCAATCATTGCGTGTTGCCCTGATGGAACGATAGAATCATCCAAGATCTTAATGTTGTCTAAGGCTTTAGTGGCAGATGCCAAAGGTAGGGTGAAAGTAAAAACTGATCCTTCTCCCATTACAGATCTAAGCTCCAATGTTCCACCATGGAGTTCAACTAAATTTTTGCATATGCTGAGACCCAGGCCTAAACCGCTGCCTTGAGATGTGATGCTGGAATCAGCTTGTTCGTACGGAGAGAAAATCCTTTGTTGCATTTCCTCGTGAATCCCGATGCCTGTATCGATAATATGGATGTGAGCAATTTCATTCACGATTTCTGCATGAAGTGAAACATGTCCCTCTTTAGTGAATTTCAAAGCATTGTGCACTAAATTAAATATAATTTGAGTAAGGCGATTCTCATCTGCTGCCACGTTAGGCAATGAATCGGGAATCTCGTTCCTTAGCTGCACATTTCTGTTCGCTGTCATGTAGTTCAGCATGTGAACAACGACTTTTGCGATTGCAGGCAGCGACACACTTGTTGTATCCAGTGTTAGCCGCCTATCTTTAAGAAGGGAAATATCAATCAGGTCATCAAGCAGATGTGACATGCGTTGTCCAATTTTGGCAATCAGCTTCAGATCTTCATGATCAGGTGCATCCAGCTTGCTGCTCCTTCTAACGATGATGGATTGAGTCATATTAATGATCGCATGAAGCGGGTTGCGAAGCTCATGTGACGTATTAGCAAGAAACTCATCTTTTTGCTTGTCTACTTTCTTGAGCACCTCTGCTTGTTTTTCGGCACGAATTGCAGTTTTAGTAAAGCGTACAAACCAGAAAGAGGCAAAAACAACAAAGGCTACTATAAGATCAATAGGGTAAAACGGCAAATCCTGATTCATCCATGACTTGAAAAGTCCGCTGAATACCATATTGAATGATACGGCAACGCCGGCAAGTAATATGGAAATAGCTGCTTCTTGACCTGTTCTCACAGCCTGTCTTGAAATAATAGGTACAAGTAAAATGGCTGAAAACATAAAAATACTTAGAATCTTTGAGCTATAATCCAACCAAGCAAGAGGAAAGAAAAGGGTTGCAGTTATATAGGAATAAAAGAAAATAGAGAAGCCGGAAATAAATTTTTTGAAATTATTCACCCTTAGTAAGTGCTTTGTACATAACACTAAACAGTATGAAAGGGCTGAGTACCCAATAATTCTCATACGTATCGCCCATTCAAAATTGATCGGGAGCCAACGGAGCATCATTCTGTCGTCATCTAATAACGTAACAATTAAGGCAAAACAAATAATTCCGGCAAAATAAAAAAGTTCTTTCTTTCGGTGGCCTACGAAAAGCAGGATTATGATATACAACATGTGGAGCAGTAAAATAATAGCTACTAGCAATTGCATGTTTTCACTAAAATGTACTTCATTAATAACTGCAGATTGAGACCCAAATTTGATGGATTCAATAATGCCACCTTTGTTGTGATAGTGGAAGTTACTCACATGAATGATAATATCCATAGTAGACTGATCCACAGTAAAGTTACCTGTATAAGGTACGACCTTGGAAATTGTTCGAATCGCCGTTTCATCAGGAGACCCCGATGCATATAAAAGCTTGCCATTTACATAAAAGCGATAAGCTGATTTAATTTGAGGAATGTGAATCCCGTAGGATGTATTTGATTTGGGTAATTGTACTTGTAGTCGATATGTACCGAAATTGGCTCCTGGACTTGTATCATTATATGTACCGGGAACAATTGTCGAATTGGCAACACTAAACGTATCACTAACGGTTGTGCCAGGGGAGATGAAGGTTCCGGGGTAGAAGTCCCATTCTCCATTCAGTGTAATTGTATGTTTATCATCGAAAACCCAGTTGGATAAATCAAATTTCCCCTGTGCTGCATGGGGCTGATTGGGCAGAGAGAACTCCGTATACCATAACAGTCTCATTCCAATTAAAGCTGCGGAGTAGATTAGGATTAGCCAGGCCATTTTATGTTTTGATATGTTTTTTTGCATACGCATGAGCAATGTCAACATGAACAATCCTTTTCAAACGTAATAGGGTCAGCAAAAATTCTTATTAAACCAATGTTGAATGTCGTCTCGTACAGGATCATTCACATTGATGGTATGACTTCGCTGATGCGATGCATTGTTTTGGACAACCGCTCAAAACGAATGGGCTTTACAATGTAATCAATTGCGTTTAAATCAAAGCCCTCGACAGCGTATTCTTGATTAGCAGTAATAAATACAACCTTCAGATCAGGATTATATTCCAGCATTCGTTCGGCGAGTTCAATTCCATTTATCTCGGGCAGCTCAATATCAATAAACGCTATATCCACTTTGGTATGCTTTACTAGTTCGATGGCATCGTAAGGGTTAGTGAGTTTACTGATGATTTCCAGGATCGGATGGTTCATCTTCATTAATTGAAACTCCAAATAAGACAAGGCTAAAAGTTCATCGTCAATAAGAATAGCTTTCATTTCGAAAATACTCCTTGTATAGAGTCTATTTAATATATCTATTTTATCATGGATGTTAAATAAGGGCATGACAAAAAAAGCCCCCTTCTCCAACACTCTCTTTCAAAAGAGTATTTTGGAAAAGGGGCTTTTCATATCCGACCAGATCAGTGAATAATAATGAAGATGTTGATTATTCTACGCCGTCCTTAAAATGTTTGCTCCAATGTTTGTCTCCTTTGTGCAAAATGTCTTCGACTGTTTTTTCCAGCGTCATCAGAAGCTGGGCTCTGACATCAAGTACAGTTTCTCTGTACAAACGCTCTTCCGATCCGACAATTTTATCGCCGTATAACGCTTGTGCAGCAACATATTTGCGATGTTCTTCAACCAGTGTATCAATGGATTCCAAAGCGTGCTCCACAAAGTGGGAAATGCTTTGATATTCTTTTGGCATTTGTTCTTTCAATTCTTGAATTTTCGCTAGAGCTGGCATGCTCATCACCTCGTGTTATGAATGTAAATTTACAATACACTATTTTCATGAAAATTGCATTAAAAAAACCTTAAGTTTTGAACAAATTTCGACTTTTTTATTTTTGGCCCTTAAAAAGTACTTAACCATAATGTATGTCATTGCATTTGTTTTGAGTCGTGTAAGTACTGGAATTCCGTGATGTCAGACGTTTGGTGACTACGTTTGCATTTTCTGTTATTCTAAGATAAGATTCAGCGGCCCTTATACATAAGCCGTTATTTTGTGATGGAAAATTAAAATATACTTAACTTTGCAACAATTTTATCGATGATCACGTCAGTAAGGTTGCAGGGAGAGGGGGATCCTTTGTGGTAGAGCCGGAACTCATCAGAGCCGCTCAATCGGGCGATCGCGACGCTCTAATTACCCTATTGCGGGAGATTGAACAGCATGTCTATCGTACCGCATATTACATTCTAAATAATGAACAGGATGCCTTGGATGCTGCGCAGGAAGCGTTGATCCGAATTTACACCAAGATTAATTCTTATGAAGAGAAAGCCCAGTTCAAAACCTGGGTGCAGCGCATCGTTACCAACATCTGTATTGACAAGTTCAGAAGAACCAAGCCATCCGTATCCATTGATGAGCATGAAATGGTTTTTCAGGATAAACAGAATGTGGAATTCGAAGTGATGTCCACTTATGTGGCAAAGGATATACAAGAAGCGATCAACAAGCTGCCAGAGCATCATCGGACCGTCATTGTTCTAAGATATTTGCAGGATTTATCCTACAACGAAATTGCGGATTGTCTCGATCTTCCGCTCAATACGGTAAAGTCTTACTTATTTAGAGCCAGACAACAGTTACAGAATCTACTACAGGAGTATCAGAAAGGTGGTGTGACAGGATGAAATGCGAAGAGGTGGTGGAATGGATGCACCGGTATCTGGATCATGATCTGGGCGAGGCGGAAACGACGCAAATGCTGCAGCATGTGGCCAAGTGTCCGGAGTGCGCCGAAAATTTTAGCATGCTTAGAGCTCTATCCAGAGAACTGGAAGATTTGCCGAAAGTAAGCCCTAGATTTAGTCTGGTTGATGCAATTATGCCTCAATTGGATGCAATTGATGAAGCACGCAAGGAACAGAGCAGTACTGTGCAAGAAATGAGTCCTGTCCCTGCGGCATTTGAGAATTTGCAGCGTTCCAGCTCAGGAGAACGAAAAGCCAAAACCAAATGGTTTAATTCGATGGCAGGTCGCATGTCGATGGGTGCAGCAGCTGCGGCTGTTGTATTAGGTTTCGCCATATTTGGTTATAAGCCTGAACAGATCGAGAATGCAGACTCCATGATGATGAAGTCGGGGGCATCTCAAGAAAGCAATGCCGGTCAGTCTGCTCGTAGCATGGAAGTGAATAATGACCAAGGCAGCTCACCTTCTCAGGAAGAGGTTGGTGTAACTGCGCCTGATTCAAATGATTCGCTCCAGACACGTTCTGAACAGCCGCAAGAAGATCAACCTGAAGCAGGTAGTGGTACTGAAACGCAAGCACCAGATTATCAGACGGACCAGAAACCTGCGGAGCCTTCTACCAGAGGGGCGGCTGCCCCGGAGCAAGGGAAGCAGGAAGGCAGCCCTTCGGTAGATGTGAACCCTTCCCAGAAAAATGAAAAACCGAATCAGGATGTAGATCAAAAGCAGCCTGGTACCAATGCTGGTAATGGTGCTGATTCTAATGCCACGGACCCAAAAAATATGCCTGAACAGAATAATCAAGCAGACGACACCTTTTCAGCTCAAACGATAGTTCCTAATGAGGATGCACCGGCTCGAGGAATAACCAACAATGACTCAGGAGCGGGTGGGGATACGGCTGACGGACAACAATCGCAAGGGTTAACGGCCCCTGATCCGGGAAACACAGAATCGGACGCAACAACTGCAAAAGAGTGGAAATCGCCTGACGGGGCGTATGTAGTTATGCTGATGGGTGACCAGTTAAGTGTATATGCAAAATCTGCGAATGATCCTGATATGCTAAATCTGATTGAACAGCGGAATATAGAGGGAACATTGAAATCAGCAAGCTGGTCCCAGGATGGTAAACAGTTCAGCTATGAAACGGACAAAGACGGAACAACAACGAAGAATTCATTCAAGCCGAATGCAACTTCGGAAACACCGCCTGCAAAATAGGCCTGAAATCTCAAGTGAGACCTATTTTATTACAACAAAGAACCTTTCGTCATGACAAGCATATACTAAGATTAACTACAGAGTATTTTATCACTGATCCAACTGACGTCGTATGACCGCGCACTGGTTATTTCTAGAATGGCTGGTGTTTGCGTTTATATAGATGCAGAACAGGGGGCCTTTATCCATAAACGGATGAAGGTCCCTTTGTTGTCTTGTGTTTTTTCTGGTAGGATAAGAAGGATAAGGAGGCACGGTGAATGGATGTCAAAAGTGCAACAAAGGCAATACGCAGTGGAGATCCGGCGTCAATCTACGTGTTGTACGGAACGGAGAAGTATCAGATCCAGCAATTTACGGAGATGCTGAAAACACAGGTTATCGAAGAGGAACATCAGGATTTTGCTGTCATCCCTTATGATCTCTCCGAAACAACGATTGAAGCTGTTGTGGAAGAAGCAGAAACGGTTCCCTTTCTCGTTCCGCGCAAACTGATTATTGTCAGGGACACCAGCTTGTTTACTGCGGGAAAAGAATCGAAAATAGAGCATCAGGTCGATCGTTTGATTACATATATGGATAATCCGGCTGACTACAGCACGATCGTTTTTTTGGCGCAGGGCGATAAGCTTGACGAGCGGAAAAAGCTGGTGAAGGCTGCCAAGAAACAGGCGGTAGTATTAGCGTTTGCCCCGTTAAGTGGAGAAGAATTAGTGCAGTGGATTGTGAAGCTTGCGAAGCAGCGGGAGGTTGTCTTTGAAGCGGGCGCAGCAGATACGCTGATTAGTTATGCTGGAACCGGGCTGCAGACGTTATCCGCCGAGGTGGATAAGCTTTGTTTGTTTGCTGGCAGCGGGGGCACGATTCGACGTGCGGATATTGAGTCACTTGTTGCACGAAGCACCGAACAGAACGTGTTTGCATTAGTGGAGGAGCTAGCGAATTTAAGGCTGGAAAAGGCACTCGCACTCTTCTATGAGCTGCTGAAGCAGCGGGAAGAGCCAATCAAAATTGCAGCGCTTATTGCCCGTCAATTTCGGATCATGATTCAGGTGAAGGAACTGGGGCAGCAGAGCTACTCACAGCAGCAGATTGCGAGTCAGCTCGGGCTGCACCCGTATGCCGTGAAAATCGCCGGGGAACAGGCTCGCAAATTTGAAGCGGACCGTCTGCGCAAGATACTCAGTCACTTGAGCGAACTCGATTATCAGATGAAAACGGGTGCTGTGGACAAAGTGCTGGGTCTGGAGCTGTTTTTGTTAAGACTTGGCGCGTGAGGGTTATGTAAGTATCGAGGATATAATCGCAAAAAACAACCTGTGCGTTTTCCAAAGTGAAGTATGCAGATGAATTCAGACATACGGCTTGGAAGTAGGCTCAGGTTGTTTTTTTATTATTTCCTATGCTTTTGTGTCTTCTCGGCGGAACAGATGCTAAAAAATCCTGAAAGCCCATGCTGTTCAGGATTTTTCCATTGGTTCGTATAAGTAACGCTTCTTACGCTTGTGCGGAAAGAGCGTTCAGTTTTTTCGCCAAGCGAGACTTTTTGCGTGCAGCTGCATTTTTGTGAACCAGACCTTTAGTTACAGCCTTGTCCAGCTTTTTGGAAGCAGCTTGAATCGCAGCTTTCGCAGTTTCAACTTCGTTGCTTACCAGAGCAGCATCAGCAGCTTTAACAGCTGTGCGGAGTGCAGACTTCTGAGAAGCGTTGAGTGCGCGGCGCTTGTCGCTCGTTTTTACGCGTTTAACAGCGGATTTGATGTTTGGCATTACATTCACCTCCTGTAAGGCATTCGCATGAATACAAACGTTTCACAACTTAAAATATTCTATCACGCTAGCATGTAAATTGCAACAGATTTTGCATGGTTGTTCAGCAGAGTGCATAAAGCCCGTCTTTTTCCCACACAATATGCTCAAATGGTTCAAGGGAGGCAGCGAAAGATGACATTGGATTTGCAAAACTACACCGTGCGCACCGATTTGGCAATTGATTCGAAAGAAATGGCACAAGGAAGCCAGAAACAAACGATTCCCGGACTGCGTGAAGATGTGGATACCAAAGATGGCATTACGATTACCCGCATAGATGTTCTGAATGATGAAGCCGCGAAAGCGATTGGGCGTGTCAAAGGTCACTATGTCACACTTGAGGTGCCTTCCCTTCGTAACGGGGATACCGATCTGCAGGAGCGGGTAGCTGCGGAATTCACACGTGAAATGGAAAATTTTATGCTGAAGGCTGGAATTAATAAAACATCCAAAGTGCTGATTGTAGGCTTGGGTAACCTGAATGTGACCCCGGATTCTCTCGGTCCATTGGTTGTGGAAAATTTAATGGTCACTCGTCAGTATTTCGAACTGGTACCTGATCAGGTAGCCCCTGGATATCGTGAGGTCAGCGCGATTGCTCCGGGTGTGCTGGGTACAACGGGGATTGAGTCGAGTGACATTGTACAGGGCATTGTTGAACGTACCCGTCCTGATGCCATTATTGCCATTGATGCACTGGCCTCCCGCTCTCTTGAACGTGTGAACACTACCATTCAGGTGGCGGATATCGGTATTCATCCCGGCTCTGGCATCGGTAACAAACGTCGCGGATTAACGAAGGAAATTCTGGGTGTTCCTTGCATTGCCATCGGCGTGCCAACCGTTTGTTATGCCTCCACCATCGTTAATAATGTCATTGAGATGATGCGTTCTCATTTCCGGCAGGAAACCGATCAGACGAAACAAATCATGGGCATGCTCGATGACATCAGTGAAGAGGATCGCTTGAGTCTGGTAAAAGAAGTGCTTGAACCGCTCGGTCATGACCTCATCGTGACACCGAAGGAGATTGACGAGTTTATCGAAGGCATCGCCAACGTTATCGCAACCGGCCTGAATGCTGCACTCCACGAAGCTGTACATCCAGAAAACGTTGCGGCGTATACGCATTAGGAAAGCTCCCGTGCCTCTGTATATTCATTCAAGGGTACTTCCCTCATTTCCATGTTGCTTCTAAATGAACATCCATGAAGAAGGTCCGAATCTAGCGGGCTTTCTTTTTTTGTTCAATTAATCTTTCTACTTCCTGTTCTATCAAATTGCGCACGCTCATAGAGTTGAAGTATAAGAGTTGTCCAGCAAGGGAAGGAGACAGAAGAATGAACAAGATACTGGCATGGAACATCGGCAAGTGGAAAAAAAGATGTCTGCATGTGCTGGCCATGGGCCGTACACTATTGCTGCTTATGATGATATCCGCCCTCTTTTTTGTTGCACTGGGCCTTGGTGGTATGGCCGAGAAACGGCTGAACAGCTCACCCGTTTCTTCAATGAAAGGATTCGCAGGGTCAGTCTCCAGTCGATTTTTTGTAGATATGCTGGGCATGGAGATGCCTCATCTCACCCAAAAGGAGCAGAATTCTGCGATCTCCGGTGAAAATCTGACCTCTTTTGTGTTCCAACTGCTGACTAATGTCAACCCGCAGGACCCGAAAAGCCTGATTGCACGTGAGATGCCGGGTATGGGAACAAATCAGCCGGTCCTGCTCCGGCCCGGGTCGGGAAATACGAAGGCAGAAGCGCCTGAAGATTATCAGCCAGGTCCGGGACTTACTGAAACAGCCTCATCGGGCGAAGGCAAGCCTGGAAGTGACCTGCATCTTCCTCCGGGTCAGGACAACACCCCCTCTTCGGGGGGAGATAACACAGATGCCGGGGTGGATAATGAAGATCCGCCATCCAAAGGCAGCGGTCAAGATAAAGGCAATGCTGCTATTGCTAAAAAGTCGGTGCTGATCTATCACTCTCATCCGCGTGAGGGGTATAATCCACTGCTCGGCACGAACAGTGACAATCCTTCCTCCGGCAAGCCGACAGGCAATGTTTTTCAAGTAGGGACGTATCTGTCTGACAGCTTGCAGAAGCTGGGCATTGGTGTTGAACATGCGCAGGAGGATTACCAGACCAAAGTAAAAGATTACAACTGGAACTTCTCTTATAAATATTCGAGGCAAACCGTCAAGGCAGCACTCGCTCAGAATGATGATCTGACGTATCTGATTGATATTCATCGCGATTCACAGCGGCATAAAAAAACGACAACAATGATCGGTGATCAGAGCTATGCCAAGGTATACTTCATCATTGGTCATGACAATCCGAACTGGCGCAAGAATGAAGCCTTTGCCGCAAAAATTCATAAAAAGCTGGAGGCGAAATATCCAGGGGTATCCCGAGGGGTATGGGGTAAAAATGGTGGTGGAGGCAACAATGGAGAATATAATCAGTCGCTTTCCCCGAACAGCATTTTGATCGAAATCGGGGGCATCGACAATACGGCCGCCGAGCTGAAACGAACCTCCGAAGTTCTTGCTGATATGATCGCAGAAGTGTACTGGGAAGAGCAGAAGGTGGATAAAGCCAGTGCAAAGCCAGCATCCAAGAACGGGTAGTGATCTAGTAATCTCGTGATCCCGGAACTGACTTGAGCTCTATTCATCCTATACAAGAGGGAGGAAGATAAGATGTCCAGATTCGGCAAAAAAATGTTATCTGTCAGCGTGCTTATGCTGCTTGGCGTACTGCTTGGCATGCAGCTGGCGGGTAATGGTTTTCAGCAGAACAAACCTGCGGAAAGCATTCCGGCAATGGCTACTACTGAATCGACTCCGGTGCAAAATGAGTCTGCACCTGCTGAAACTGCTCCATCCGAGGTGAAGAAGCAGCCTTTTGTTCCTGTCCAGACTCCAAGCCAGGTGCTTGGGGCAGATCAACATAAACCTCCAGTCGATGTGCTCGCAGACAAAACAGCAGGCCTGCTGCAAAACCTGTCGAACAGCGGCATCAAGTGGGTCGTCTCTCTTTTTGGCGGAGTTGATGAATAAAAGTGAATAGAAGTGAATGGAAAGGATAAATAAAAGTGAAAGGAAAGGATGAATAGAAGCTGATGGAATAACGGTAAACTAAACTTTCAGGACGTTAATCCAGTGTGCTTTGTTATGAAGTTGAACATGATGGGATTGATGCACCTTGCAGCAACTGTTATAATGAAGTGATTGACACTAGGCTGTTTCTGGGGGTAAGGAATGACTGACATTCGGGAAAGACAACGTAAAATTCGTAACTTTTCAATTATTGCACATATAGATCACGGTAAATCAACACTTGCGGACCGGATCTTGGAGTACACAGGTGCGCTGACTTCACGTGAAATGCAGGAGCAAGTGCTGGATCAGATGGATCTGGAGCGTGAACGTGGAATTACGATCAAGCTGCAGGCAGTTGCTTTGAATTACAAAGCGGACGACGGTGAAGAATACCTGCTGAATCTCATTGACACACCAGGACACGTAGACTTTACGTACGAGGTATCACGAAGTCTTGCTGCTTGTGAAGGGGCACTGCTCGTTGTTGATGCGGCTCAAGGGATTGAAGCCCAGACGCTGGCTAACGTATACCTTGCACTGGATAACAATCTGGAGATTCTTCCGGTCATCAACAAAATCGACTTGCCAAGTGCGGACCCGGAGCGGGTGAAGCAGGAAGTTGAAGATGTCATCGGTCTGGATACAAGCAACGCCGTACTCGCATCTGCTAAGGCGGGCATCGGTATCAAGGAAATTCTGGAGCAGGTGGTACAGAGTGTACCTGCACCAGTAGGTGACCCGGACCAGCCGCTGAAAGCGCTGATCTTTGACTCGCACTACGACCCTTACAAAGGGGTTATCGTGTATGTACGTGTTATTGATGGCAAAATTAAAGCAGGCTCCAAAATTAAAATGATGGCGACAAACAAATCGTTCGAGGTCATTGAAGTGGGTGCGTTCAAGCCACGTATGACGATTGTGGACGAGCTGAACGTGGGTGACGTAGGATTCATCGTTGCGGGTATCCGTCATGTCGGCGATACACAGGTCGGGGATACCGTTACCGATGCGAAAAATCCAACTCCTGAACCACTTCCGGGTTATCGTAAAATTAATCCAATGGTATATTGCGGTCTGTATCCGATTGAGACATCGGACTATGTGGATCTGCGCGAAGCATTGGAGAAGCTGCAGCTGAACGATGCATCGCTCAGCTTTGAGCCGGAAACTTCCAGTGCTCTGGGCTTTGGATTCCGCTGTGGATTCCTGGGCTTGCTGCATATGGACGTTATTCAGGAGCGGATCGAGCGTGAATTCAACATTCCGCTGATTACAACGGCTCCGAGCGTAATTTACCACGTAACGTTGACCAATGGTGAGATGATTCAGATTGACAATCCATCCAACTATCCTGAGGTAGGACGGATTGATTACGTTGAAGAGCCTTATGTGAAGGCCTCAATCATCGTACCGAATGATTATGTGGGAACGATTATGGAGCTGTGCCAGAATAAACGTGGCGAATTTATTAATATGGAATATATGGACACAACACGGGTTACGATTACATATGAGATCCCGTTGTCCGAGATCGTATATGACTTCTTCGACCAGTTGAAATCAAGCACCAAAGGTTATGCTTCCTTCGACTACGAGCTGTCCGGCTATCGCCAGTCCAATCTGGTGAAAATGGACATTCTGCTCAATGGCGAACAGGTCGATGCCTTGTCCTTTATCGTTCACAGAGACCGTGCATACAATCGCGGCCGTATCATCTGTGAGAAGCTGCGCGAGCTGATCCCGCGGCAAATGTTTGAAGTGCCGATTCAGGCATCCGTAGGCACCAAGGTTGTTGCCCGTGAAACGGTTAAAGCGATGCGTAAAAACGTACTTGCCAAGTGTTACGGCGGTGACATCTCGCGGAAACGGAAGCTGCTTGAGAAGCAGAAGGAAGGTAAGAAGCGGATGAAGCAGGTTGGTAACGTAGAGGTGCCGCAGGAGGCATTTATGGCGGTACTGAAAATTGATGATTAATAATTTAATTTTGGGTACAGCACAGATTGTGCGTATCAAAATTGAATTCTAAAAATTCAAACCAGATTGAAATTTAGCTGAAAGGGAAGCCAACTGGCTTTCCTTTTTTCAAATAGAGGGGGACTTGCCGTGACACTCGCAGCACACAACCAGAAAACAGGTGCGCCCCAAGCGGTGTACCTTCACATTCCATTTTGTACGAATAAATGTTTCTACTGTGACTTCAATTCTTACGTGCTGAAGGATCAGCCAGTAATGCAATATCTGGAGGCACTGGAGCGGGAAATGGAGCATACCGTCAAGGCGAATCCGCCTGGTGAAATCAAAACCATCTTTGTCGGCGGTGGTACGCCAACGGCCTTGAAGCCGGATGAGATGGCATATTTTCTGCGCTCAGTCAAAACCTATTTTCCGAATTGGGCAGACGATATTGAGTTTTCAATGGAAGCTAATCCGGGAACGACGGACGCCGAGAAACTTGCAGCCATGAAAGAAGGCGGTGTGAACCGTGTCAGCTTTGGCGTGCAGGCTTTTCAGAATGAACTGCTGACAGGCATTGGCCGTATTCATAATACGGATGACGTCTATCGCAGTCTGGAGAACGCACGCAAGGCAGGACTGGATAACCTGTCGATTGATCTGATGTTTGGGCTGCCTAACCAGACGGTCGAGATGTTGAACGAAAGCATCGACAGGGCACTCGAGCTGGATTTGAAGCATTATTCGATTTATAGCCTGAAGGTAGAAGAGAATACGCTTTTCCATACCCTGTATCAAAAAAATCAGCTGCCTCTTCCACATGAGGATGATGAGCTGCAGATGTACCTTTTATTAATGAAACGCATGAAGGAAGCGGGCTATGAGCAGTATGAGATCAGCAACTTTGCCAAGCCGGGCTTTGAAAGCCGTCATAATATGACCTACTGGCGCAATGAGGATTACTATGGACTAGGCGCGGGTGCGCATGGGTATGTAGGTCGTGAACGCCATATGAATATCAAGGGCATTAATCCTTATGTTGAAGCGTCGCGAGCAGGGCTGCCTCGATTGGATCACTTTGAGATCGGACGTGCGGAAGCGATGGAGGACTATCTGATGGTTGGTCTGCGCATGCTGGAAGGCGCTTCGGCATCCCGATTCCACGATCAATTCGGGGAGTCCATGGAGGACGTATTTGCGAAGCCGCTGGGCAAAATGCTGCATGCAGGCCTGCTTGAGCGGACAGCAGACGGCTTTAAACTGAGTGAACAGGGTATTTTGTTCGGTAATGACGTTTTTGCCGAGTTTATTGGCTCCATATCGCTAAATTCGTAGCTTGAAATTCTATACGCTCTGTTGTATATTTATTCATATTGTTTTACAGGGCGTGTCAATTTAACAACTACGAAGCTGGCTTTCCTCGGAAAGCGTCGTTATAGGAGGAGAGCTGGATGTCGGTTATATGCAGAAAAGCTGTACCGGAAGATGTTGAACCACTGTTTGAGATGATTAAAGGATATGCAGAGCGTGGGATCATGCTTCCGCGTTCACGGGAGGTACTGCATCGGCAGCTGGAACATTTTATCGTGGCTGAAGTGGATGGAATTGTGGTGGGCTGCGGCTCGTTATGCCGTCTCGGGAATGATCTGGTGGAAGTCAGATCACTTGGAATCTCGGAAGGATATAAGGGGCTGGGGATTGGCTCGCGTTTGCTCGATCGCCTTGTAGAAGAAGCAGAAAGACAACAGATTCCGAAGGTGATGGCCCTCACTTATGAAGTTTCTTTCTTTCTGAAAAACGGCTTTGCTGTTGTGGAAAAGGAAATATTCCCGGAAAAGGTGTGGACGGACTGCGTTCATTGCAGCAAGCAGAACTGCTGTGATGAAATTGCTGTATTGAAGGAGCTGAATGTGTCAGCTTAGGTTGGCTATTTGTATAATTAGAAAGATCACATGACCAGGAAACCTGTCGGTTTCCATGGGATTGTGGTCTTTTTTTGGCCTTTTTTTTTCATACACTTTTCACACACTTATCCCATTGTTCTCACACAACCTCTTGTTAAGATGAACTTACATAAGCGATCCGCAGTAAAACTTCTCAGAAGAACAACGATTGAAGCAAAGGCTACAACCGTGCTGAGCAGGAAAATGCAGATGGCTCAAATTTAAGAATGAGGTGACCGATCATGAAAAAATGGACAAAAAATGTAGCAGCTTTGGTAACAGCGATGACCGTACTTGGAGGAGCAGGCAGTGCATTTGCCGCAACACCTGTTGTGAATTCCGTGAAACCGGCTGAAACACAAAAGGCAGCATCAGCAACGAAAACGACGACTACCTCACCGGTGAAATCGAGTACAATTCCGTCATCCAAAACTTCTGCTGCATCATCAATAACGACGGGTTCTAAAACAGCGGCGACAACTACAGCTAAATCAATCAGTAAGACTGCTACTAAGACGCCAGCAAAATCTGCGACCAAAACAACAGCTAAAAAATCTGCGGTAAAAACCGCAGCAACCAAATCTGCTGCCAAAACAACCAAAAAAGTGAACCATAAAGTAAAAGCGGTAACCCATAAAACAAAAGCAAGCACTCACAAGGCGAAACAAACGGCTCATAAAGCGAAACAGGCTGCACATAAAGCTTCCGCTACAGCCAAAGCTACCGCACATAAAGCAAAACAAACGGCGCATAAAACGAAAAAAGCTGCTCACAAAATTGCAGCCCACAAAGCGGTAGCAAAAAAAGCAACGGCAGCCAAAGCAACAGCGGCTAAAAAACCGGTAGCAAAAACAACGGTAACAAAAGCACCAACTGCCAAAACGACAGCGCATAAAGCAGCTGCTGTGACAACACACAAAACAGCCACAACGCACAAAACAGCATCTGCTACAACACATAAAGCCGCAGCGTCTGCAACAAAAGCACCCGCTAAAACAGCAGTAACAAACAAAAACGATGCAGCAAAATCAAGCTCATCCCATAAATAATAATATGTGTTCTGATGTGAGCTGGCTGTACCATGTCAGTCCGAAAATGAATACTACCGTAACATGATGAAAGACAGCGGCAAACAAGACGGAGTTCTCTTAAGGGACCTCCGTCTTTTCTCATAACATGGGGTAATTCTCACGATATGTTTACTCCAGCCTGGAAGTTTTGAAATGCTGCCTTGTACTCTGTTACATTAGTAGAGACATATTAAATAAAAAACATATCAGAAACGACATATTCATAATTGAGGTGGAAGACCTATGCCGCGTATTTTTGTAGTGGATGACGATCCGTTTATTTTACAGCTGATCACGGGTTACTTGAAAAAGGAGCAATATGAAGTGATCTCGTTCCCGCATGGCGGAGAGCTGATCGGCGAAGTCCGCTCGAAAAAGCCGGATTGCCTGATTCTTGATATTATGATGCCAGGCGTTGATGGCCTTACCCTCCTGACTGAACTGCGAACGTTTACCGAGATTCCGATCATTATGGTGTCCGCGCGTGGAGAGGAGATCGACCGTTTGAATGGTCTGGAACTTGGCTGCAACGATTTTCTGAGCAAACCTTTCAATCCGCGTGAATTGGTAGCCAGAGTGAAAAGCATGCTTCGTCTGATTAACAGCAGCCGCGTATCGCCCAGTAGTGAAGCGAGGGAAACAGAGCCGGATTTGCCCAAGGAAGGTGCATACTTTAGTGTAGGCAACGTGCAAATATCTGAAGCATTCCGGCGTGTGGACGTTCGCGGACAGGAGGTCGGATTGACAGGCAGAGAATATGAACTACTGTTATTTCTGTCACAGCATCTGGATCGCCCCTTCAGCCGGGAGCAGCTGATTCAGCAGGTTTGGAATTATGATTTTTACGGGGAAGTACGTGTTGTGGATGATCTGGTGAAACGTCTCCGCAAAAAGCTGGTACAGGTACAAGCGACGCTGTCGATTGATACAGTGTGGGGGTTCGGCTATAAAGCGGCTGTGCATGTGCGATGAAAACGATACGCAGCAAAATGCTGCTTGCCCTTTTTGCAAGTATGCTGGTTACCGTTGCATTTACGGTCATATTTTTTATCCATCTCTTTGATGATATTTTATTGAATCAGGTCAAGCAGCAGTTAAATGGTCAAACGAAGAAGGCCGTCAAAGTCATTCGAGTGGATGATCTGGAGGACCTGGATAACGACAGCTTCCGTTTCTTTATCAAGGACATTCTTTTTTATGCAGATTATTTTGTTATTGACGGTAATGATAAAATTGTTGCTTCAAGCAGTGCAGGCCGTGTGGGGATGAAGCTGGAGGGGTTTCCGGGGACACACGAGGGATATATGATTTTGAATGGGAAAAAGGTGCTGTATAGTGAAGCGGAGCTGCCGCATAAACAATTTCGTGTGATTCTGTATTCTCCGCTCTCGTCACTCAGAGCTATGTATATCCCGTTATTCCGCACAACGCTTCTATCGATTGCTGCAAGCTTTGTTGTCATCCTGCTCATCGGATTATTTGCGGTGTGGCGTACAGTGCGACCGTTGAACCAACTGAAGGAGGCAGTCAGCAAATATGAACCGAACATGCCGGATCAGGAGCAGTTTTTGCAAGCCGACCATACGGAGATCGGGGAACTGATTCATACTTTTCAATTGATGAGCAGCAGACTTGACGATCACCATCGTCAGCAGCTTGAGTTTTTACAGAATGTTTCTCATGAATTGAAAACGCCGCTAATGTCCATTCAAGGTTATGTTTATGCCATTCAGGATCAGGTCGTATCCACCGATCAGGGACTTGAAATTATTGCTGCCCAGTCCCAGCGGCTCATTGATATGGTTGGAAAACTGATTCAGCTCTCAAGACTGGAAACCGTGGATGAGGAATGGCCTACGGCTGTCATTGATTTGAAGAGTATGGCTGAGGAGGCGGTGTACCTGCTGATGCCAACCGCATTGCAGCGCGGCGTTCAGTTGTCTGCTGTGGCGAACTCATTCATGGTGGAAACCGCGGGGGAGCAGCTGTTTCAGGTGCTGTTGAATTTGCTGCAAAATGCAGTACGTCATACGCAAACTCAAGTCCAATTAACATTGGAGATTTCTGCGGCTGATGATGCAGACTGGGTTTTTCATATTGATGATGACGGACCAGGCCTGAACGAGCATGACCGCCAGCATATTTTTCGGCGTTTCTATACCGGAAACAATGGTGTAACCGGGCTTGGACTTACGATCAGTAAACAGCTGGCGGCGCGATTACATGCCGATCTGGAGTATAGCGATTCGCCTTTGGGCGGGGCGCGATTTAGTCTCAGGCATTATCCGCCGGGTAAAGAAATACAGCACCCAGGCCAATAACATGCGTTATAAAGAGATGTTATTGGCCTATACTAGAAATAGGCGCCCACATTCAGTAAACTCACTTGACAATGATCATGTCAGTTTGGTATTTTTGTATTACCGATTAGCACTCAACTAACTGGAGTGCTAACGACATGGGACAGTACAGTCAGAAGGAGGGAATACTCACCATGTTAACAGAGCGTCAACGAATGATTCTGAACGCTATAGTGGATGACTATATCCGTTCAGCTGAGCCCGTAGGGTCCCGAAGCATCTCCAAACGAGGAGATGTTGGATACAGTCCGGCAACGATTCGGAATGAAATGGCCGACCTTGAAGAGATGGGTTTTCTGGAACAGCCGCATACGTCAGCTGGACGCATTCCTTCACATAAGGGTTATCGATACTATGTCGATCATCTGGTTCCATGGAATCAGGTGGAGCCGCAGGAACTGGATGATCTGAAGTCATTTTTTGCAGAAAAACTGAATGTCATGGAGCAGGTTATTCAGCATGCTTCCAACATTTTGTCTCATATGACCAATTATACTTCGATTCTGCTTGGGCCTGAAGTGTTTCATACGTCGCTGCGTCACTTCCAGCTGCTTCCGCTGAATGATCAGGAAGCTGTAGCTATTATTGTGACCAACACAGGTCAGGTGGAGAACAAGACGGTTCAGATTCCTCCTGAAATTTCAGTTGCTGACATGGAGAGTGTGGTTCGTCTGTTAAACAGTAAATTGGTAGGTGTGCCAATCTACAAGCTGAAATCTCGTCTTTACACTGAGCTGGGTCAGGAACTGGAACGCCATATTACACGTTACGAGGAAGTGATGCAGGTCCTCAACAGTGCGTTCGATAACGAGCATGACAATCGTTTGTTCCTCAGCGGAGCTACAAACATGCTGACGCAACCTGAGTTCAAGGATGTTGAAAAGGTCAAAGATATTCTGGATTTGTTAGATGAGACGCCAACGCTCATGAAATTAATGATGCCAGTGCCCGGCGGTCAGGGCATTCAGGTGCGAATTGGCACCGAGAATGACCATGAAGCCTTTGCGAATTGCAGCTTGATTACAGCATCCTATTCATTGGACGGTGAGGCGCTCGGTTCTATAGGAATTCTAGGACCAACTCGTATGGATTACGCGCGAGTTATCCATATTCTAAATACATTATCACGTGATTTGACAACGATGCTGACAACCCGCTTTAAATAAGACGGGAACGGCAAAGCAGTTGATGCATTTATATAAGGAGGTGAACATCTTGAAAGAGGAGCAATCATTCACAGAAGAGCAAGAGGTAACAGCCGCTGAGCAGGAGCCAGTCAATGAGGCTGCAGCTGCAGAAGCACAGGCTGAGGAGATAATCAATCAGGAGTCATCTGAACTGGAACGTTTGAAAGCAGAGGCTGAGGAAACACAGCAGCGCTTTGTGCGTGCACAGGCTGATTTTGATAACTTCCGCCGTCGTACACAGAAGGAAAAAGAAGAGCTTGCCAAATACGCTTCGATGAAGCTGATCACCGAACTGGTGCCAGTAATTGATAATTTCGAACGCGCTATGGCTACAGTGCCGGAAGGTTCCGAGACTGAATCGTTTGCCAAAGGATTTCAAATGATTCTGCGCCAACTGGAAACGGTGCTGACAAGTGAAGGACTGACTGCAATGGAAACGGTTGGACAACCGTTTAACCCTGAATTCCACCAAGCGATTATGCAGGTGGAGAGCGATGAGCACGAAGAGGGTATCGTTGTGGAAGAGGTTCAAAAAGGCTACATGCTGAAGGATAAAGTGCTTCGCCCGGCTATGGTTAAAGTGAGTTCATAATTCCTGGAACCAAGGGACGAAGTTTAATATACAGTTTTATACACATAGAGCAGTTAACTTATAAGGCACAATAAGGCTGATGAACAGTCTGTTGATTTTAAAATGTTGAGGAGGAAATTTTCCGATGAGCAAAGTAATCGGTATTGACTTAGGAACAACCAACTCATGCGTAGCCGTGATGGAAGGCGGCGAGGCTGTTGTTATTCCAAACCCGGAGGGTGCACGTACAACTCCATCCGTAGTAGGTTTCAAAAAAGATGGCGAGCGTGTCGTTGGTGAAACAGCGAAACGTCAAGCGATCACCAACCCTGATCGTACGATCATTTCCATTAAACGTCACATGGGTACTTCCCACAAAGAAACAATCGATAACAAAGATTATTCTCCACAAGAGATCTCTGCAATCATCCTGCAAAAGCTGAAAGCTGACGCAGAAGCATACCTGGGCCAAACGGTAACGCAAGCCGTTATCACCGTTCCGGCATATTTCAATGACAGTCAGCGCCAAGCGACCAAAGATGCAGGTAAAATCGCAGGCCTGGAAGTGCTTCGTATCGTCAACGAGCCAACAGCAGCAGCTTTGGCGTACGGTATGGAGAAATCCGAAGATCAGACGATTCTCGTATATGACCTGGGTGGTGGTACGTTCGACGTATCCATCCTGGAACTGGGTGATGGTTTCTTCGAGGTTAAAGCGACTAGTGGTGACAACCAACTGGGCGGCGACGACTTCGACCAAGTAATCATCGACTATCTGGTAAATGAATTCAAAAAAGATCAAGGTATTGATCTGAGCAAAGATAAAGCAGCGGTACAGCGTTTGAAAGATGCAGCGGAAAAAGCGAAAAAAGAACTTTCCGGTGTATTGACTACAACGATCTCCTTGCCGTTTATTACGGTTGCGGATGGCGTTCCTCAGCACTTGGAGCTGAACCTGAGCCGCGCGAAATTCGAAGAACTCTCTGCAGGTCTGGTTGAGCGTACGCTTGAACCTACACGTCGTGCACTGAGCGATGCAGGAATGACTCCGAACGATATTGACAAAATCGTATTGGTCGGTGGTTCCACACGTATTCCGGCTGTACAGGAAGCCATCAAAAAGCTGACAGGTAAAGAGCCGCACAAAGGCGTTAACCCGGATGAAGTCGTTGCACTTGGTGCAGCTGTACAAGCGGGCGTACTGACAGGTGACGTGAAAGACGTTGTATTGCTCGACGTAACTCCATTGTCCCTCGGTATCGAAACTGCAGGTGGCGTGTTCACAAAAATGATTGAGCGTAATACAACGATCCCTACAAGCAAATCTCAAGTGTTCTCCACTTATGCAGATAATCAACCTAGCGTTGAGATTCACGTCCTGCAAGGTGAGCGTGAGATGGCAGCTGGCAACAAAACGCTTGGCCGCTTTATGCTGGGAGATATCCCGCCAGCGCCACGCGGTGTTCCGCAAATCGAAGTTAGCTTCGACATCGATGCTAACGGTATCGTTAACGTATCTGCAACAGATAAAGGTACGAACAAAACACAAAAAATCACAATCACTTCTTCCAGCGGTCTGAGCGATGAAGAAGTTGAACAAATGATGAAAGATGCTGAGCTTCACGCTGAAGAAGACAGAAAACGTAAAGAGCTTGTAGAAGCGAAAAACAGCGCAGACCAACTGATCTACTCTGTAGACAAAACCATCAAGGATCTTGGTGAAAAAGCAGATGCAGGCGAAGTAGAGAAAGCTAATGCAGCCAAAGAAAAATTGCAGGGTGTGCTCGCTTCCGACAACCTGGAAGATATCAAAGCAGCTACAGAAGAATTGACAGAGATCGTTCAGCAGTTGTCTGTTAAGCTGTATGAGCAAGCTCAGGCTGATGCACAAGCGGCTCAAGGCGCTGAAGAACAACCACAAGGTTCCGCAAAACGTGACAATGTCGTAGACGCTGATTACGAAGTTGTGGATGAAGATAAAAAATAATTAATTCGCACTTGCTGCGAGTTAAACATCGGTGACGTTCGGATTAAAGGGAAAGTCATAGCCGGGGCTCCCGTGCTTTGACTTTCCTTTTGTTACGATGTGCGATAAGGTGAATGTTATGGGGGTGGAAGAGTGGCTGAAAAACGTGATTATTATGAGGTGCTCGGCGTTAGCAAAAATGCGAGCGACGAGGAGATCAAAAAGGCCTACCGCAAGCTGGCCCGTCAGTATCACCCTGACGTAAACAAGGCCGCAGATGCGGAAGCCAAATTTAAAGAAGTGAAAGAGGCTTACGATGTCGTAAGTGACAGCCAGAAGCGTGCTCAGTACGACCAATACGGTCACATTGATCCGAATCAGGGTGGATTCGGCGGTGGAGACTTTGGTGGCGGTGGATTCGGCGACATCTTCGATATGTTCTTTGGCGGTGGCGGTGGACGTCGTGACCCGAATGCTCCACAGCGCGGGAATGACCTGCAGTACACGATGACTATTGAGTTCAAGGAAGCTGTATTTGGCAAAGAGACGGATATTACCATTCCGCGCACGGAGAGCTGTGATACCTGTCATGGTTCCGGAGCGAAGCCTGGAACGAAGCCGGAAACATGTTCTGTCTGCCACGGTAGCGGTCAACAGGAAGTGGTTCAAAATACGCCGTTTGGCCGTATGGTGAATCGTCGAGCTTGTTCCAACTGCAGCGGTACAGGACAAATTATTAAAGAAAAATGTACGACATGCAGCGGCAGTGGTAAAGTTCGCAAGCAGCGCAAAATTCATGTCCGCATTCCAGCGGGAGTGGATGACGGTGCTCAGCTGCGTATGACAGGTGAGGGCGAGGGCGGTCTGCGTGGCGGTCCTGCAGGAGACTTGTACATCGTGATTCGTGTGAAGTCGCATGACTTCTTTGAACGCGAAGGCGATGACATTTACTGCGAAGTTCCATTGACGTTTGCGCAAGCAGCGTTGGGAGATGAGATTGAAATCCCGACACTTACTGAAAAAGTGAAGCTGAAAATTCCTGCGGGAACGCAAACTGGAACGTATTTCCGTCTCAAAGGCAAAGGCGTGCCGCGCCTGCGCGGTATGGGACAAGGGGACCAGCATGTGAAAGTGGTTGTTGTTACCCCAAGCAAGCTGAGTGATGAGCAGAAGGAGTTGCTTCGTCAGTTTGCTGCTTTGGATGGCGAGCAGACGCATGAACATGAGCAATCTTTCTTCGATCGAGTGAAACGTGCCTTTCGCGGCGACTGATATATAAAAGTGAAATGTAAGGGCATCTTCGTTAAGGAGATGCCCTTATTTGCTGTGCTTTTACAGAGAATAATTCCAGCGAAACTATATAAGTTGAACTAGTTATTTACACGGTTGTTCTGTCATCGGAGTGGATGGTGTAAAATCTTTAGTTCAACTTATACAGAAGTCACACCATTCGGTATATTCTGGGCCCGGTTGCGGAAGGATAACTTTGCGGGAACGATAGGCTAAGGGATACACCGAATGCAGTATGAGAAACGGAAAGGAGCGGGTGGCAGATGACGGAGAAAAATATTTTGGCGTATTTCCACAGCCCGGAGCAGGCAGAGGGTGCAGCCAAAAAACTGGAGGCGTTACGAGTGGAAGATTTAGCGATTAATCGTTTCAGTCGTTATGCGGGTGTCGGCCCAAGTGGAGCTTCCTATAAACCGGGCGTCTCAGGCAGCTATTCCTCCTGGGTGCCGGATACATTAAACTCGCATGCCAGCTCAGGCATTATGGCTGCTGCAGACCCTGCTGCAAGCGGCATGAGTGATGGTGGACAAGGTGGGCCCACCGGAAGAGACATTTTATTGACGGTGGTTGTGGATGAATCGGTGCACCACCGTGCGATGTCCATTATCGAACAAGCTGGCGGAATGATCTGATTTCGAAAAACTGAAAACGTAATTCAAGAAGGAGGAGCATGAACATGGCAGAACATGAGCGTTCGGGCAAAATATTGACCAAAACCGAAAAGATGAAACGCATGCAATCGGCAAAAAATGAAGATGTAGAATTCAGCGCAGAAGCGGCGGATCACGAGGATTTGGAAGCACTGCGCCGCAGCGAGGCGGCGGATCGCCGTCAAGGACGGGAATTGGAATGACCGAGGATCGCTCTGCGGTCACACTCGAAGCTGTCTTCACAAGCTGGACGGAAGCAGAATCTGCACGCAGAGCCCTGGAGCTGCTTCACCCTAACCAACTGCGGATCGAGAGTATTGGCAGGGATGCAGTTCAATCAGACTCGCGTGCCGTTTCCGAAGATGGCCACTCCCCTACAGCTGTCGTTGGCGGCTTTAGCGGCGAACTGAATGTACTTGCCCTCATCAGTGATGAGACCGAGATGTTGTCGGGAGGTCAGGTGTATGATGATCCGGCAAAGACTGTGTCTGGAGGCGTGACGCAAAGCATTTTGCTTACAGTGTCCGTATCTCAGGATTCTCTGCCGCAGGCTGCAGAGATGATTACACAGAACGGCGGACGGTTCTATTAATTTTGCAAAAAAAGACGCAGGTATGACAACGAAAAGGACAGGATATTCAAGCAGTCAGACTGCGGGGTATCCTGTTTTATTTGCTTTTATGACTATGCTTTGTGCTCTGGCTTGCTTGTGTAGTACAATAGTTGGGATGTTTAAATTATAAGCAGGCGAAACCACGTTTTTAAATCATTGAGGAGGCAAAACCACGTATGTTATGGCATGAACTAACAATACATACCACAGAAGAAGCTGTGGAGATGATCTCGAATTTTTTACATGAAGCGGGTGCTGGAGGAGTATCGATCGAAGAATCCGGTACTTTAAATAAAAAGCGGGATACAACGTATGGCGAGTTATATGATGTTCCGCTTAATGATATTCCCGAAGGGTTCGCGGTCATCAAAGGATACTTTTCCGAGGGTACGGATATGGATGCCTTGAAGGCCGAGGTAAACCCGAGAATAGAGGAATTATCCGATTTTGGTATTGATGCCGGAGAGATTCGTTACGAGACGCGTACAGTTGACGAAAATGACTGGGCTACAGCCTGGAAGCAGTATTTCAAGCCTGTCCGTATTTCGGACCGTCTGACGATCAAGCCGACTTGGGAGGATTATACACCCGAGAGTGCAGATGAGAAAATTATCGAGCTTGACCCGGGGATGGCCTTTGGTACGGGAACACATCCAACGACAACTCTCTGTCTGCGCACACTGGAGAACGTTATCCAAGGCGGCGAAGAGATCATTGACGTGGGCACGGGTTCCGGCATTCTCGCCATTGGTGCGGTGCATTTGGGAGCAAAACATGTGCTGGCCCTTGACCTCGATCCGGTTGCAGTTACAAGCGCCATGGAAAACGTGGAGCTGAACAACATGCAGCAGAAGATTACCGTCAAAGAAAGCGATCTGTTATCTGTTCTTGGAAGTCAGGACCCGGCTCTGGGCGTGAAGCTGCCTGTGAAAATTATCGTTGCCAACATTCTGGCCGAGATCATTCTGCTGTTTGTGGATGATGTATATAACGCGCTGGAGTCTGGCGGTATTTATATCGTCTCAGGCATATGGAAAAACAAAGAACAGGTCGTGCATGATGCACTTGTGGCTGCCGGATTTGAAGTTCGTGCCATCGAGCGTGAAGAGGACTGGCTGGCGTTTGAAGCCAGAAAGAGGTAATCTATGGAGTTCTTGGAGCGTTTTATCCGTCTTCCCCTTGATCAGCTGCCCTTCTTTCTTGTCACCATTCTAATTGCATTTACCGTTCACGAATTTGCACACGCCTACTTTGCCAACAAATTCGGTGATCCAACGGCGAAGCTGCTCGGAAGGGTTACGCTGAACCCGGTTGTGCATTTTGATCTGCTGGGTGTACTGCTGCTGGTAATTGCAGGTTTTGGATGGGCGCGTCCGGTTCCTGTGAACCGAGCCAACTTTGAGAAGCCCAGATTGATGGGAGCGATTGTATCTGTCGTAGGTCCGCTGAGCAACCTGCTGCTCGCGATTATTGGTGCGATTATCTACGGTATGCTGTTCGGATCAGGTGTATTGGGGAGCATTGAAAATGAGCGGGTGGCTACTGCGCTGATGATCTTCCTGCCGATGTTCAGTGTAACCAACTTTTTCCTGTTTATGTTTAACCTGATTCCACTTCCGCCGCTGGATGGTTATCGCATTCTTGAGGATGTGCTGCCCCCATCCATCAGTCGCAAGCTGCAGGGCGTAGAGCAATGGTCGATCTTTGTCTTTCTGTTAATCCTGGTCATTCCACCGCTGCAGGCCGTCACGATTCAGCCGCTGTATCTGTTCGCAACCGATATGTACAGAGATGTTGTCGGTCTGATTATTGAATTATACCTTAAATAAACGAGCTGTTATTTGGGCCAGAACGCTGGTCAGAAGCACATAAAAGTTGTATGATCATCTGTGGCGATTGGATTCTCGCCTGTCGTCCGGCGGGGAGAATGCCAGTCATAACAGGAAAGAATGGGTGGACAGACATATGCAGCGATATTTTGTATCTGCAGAGCAGTTCAGTGAACATGCAGTGATCATTACGGGCGATGATGCTCGTCATATCGGCAAAGTCATGCGCGGCAAGCCTGGTGACAAGCTGATTGTCAGCGACGGAAACTCCAGAGAAGCGTTAGTGGCTATAGAAAGCATTGATGCAGGTGAAGTGAAGGCTGCGATTATCGAGCCGCTTGTTATGGATCATGAAGCACGATTAAACGTAACCATTGCACAGAGTCTGCCCAAAGGCGACAAGATGGAAACGGTCATTCAGAGATGTACCGAGATCGGGGCCGTATCTTTTGTGCCTTTTTTATCGGAACGTACGATTGTGCAGTATGACGCCAAAAAAGAAGGCAAACGAATGGAGCGGTGGCGGAAGATTGCCAAGGAAGCTGCCGAGCAAAGTCATCGCAACCGTATTCCAACCGTTGAGCAGCCGCTTTCCTGGAAAGGGCTGTTATCTTCTTTTGGGGACTATGATCTGGTATGTTATTGTTATGAAAAGGAAAATGGCAAACAGCTGAGAGATGCACTCCAGCCGTTTATTGCTGATCTAGCTCCTGATGCAGAAGCAAAGGTGCTCGTAGTCGTTGGACCTGAGGGCGGCTTTTCCGAGAAGGAAACGGCTCAGGCTGATGAAGCAGGTGCGGTATCCGTTGGACTGGGCAAGCGTATTTTGCGAGCCGAGACGGCGGGTATGGCGGCATTAACTTGTATTTTATATGAATCCGGAGAAATGGGGGGAATGTAATTATGCCATCCGTGGCGTTTTACACCTTGGGCTGCAAAGTTAACTTTTATGATACAGAGGCCATCTGGCAGTTGTTCAAAAATGAAGGCTACGATCAGGTAGACTTCGATGAGCAGACAGCAGATGTCTATTTGATTAATACGTGTACCGTAACGAATACAGGTGACAAAAAGAGCCGTCAAATTATTCGTCGTGCCATCCGGCGCAATCCGGATGCGATTGTAGCGGTAACGGGATGCTATGCGCAAACGTCACCTGCGGAGATTCTGGATATTCCTGGGGTAGACCTGGTGATCGGAACGCAGGACCGGGATAAAATTTTGCCATATGTCAAAGAAATTCAGGAATCCCGTCAGCCTGTGAATGCGGTGCGTAACATTATGAAAACCCGTGTGTTTGAAGAGATGGATGTGCCGGATTTTGCGGATCGTACGCGCGCGTTTCTGAAAATTCAGGATGGCTGCAACAATTTCTGCACGTTCTGCATCATTCCGTGGTCCCGCGGTCTTTCCCGCAGCCGTGAAGCAAACAGCATCATTCAACAGGCGCATCAGCTTGTACAGGCGGGTTACAAAGAGATTGTTCTGACAGGCATTCACACAGGCGGGTACGGAGATGACATGGAAAATTATGATCTGACCGATCTGCTGTGGGATCTGGATAAAGTGGAAGGACTGGAGCGCATTCGGATCAGCTCGATTGAAGCGAGCCAGATTGATGACCGCATGCTGGATGTGATCAAACGCTCGGACAAGCTGGTTCGTCATTTCCACATTCCGCTGCAAGCGGGAGATGACACGGTATTGAAACGTATGCGCCGCAAATATACAACCGAAGAGTTCTATAACAAAATGTTGCGTATTCGTGAAGCGATGCCGGATGTAGCGATTACAACGGACGTTATTGTTGGTTTCCCGGGTGAAACGGATGAGATGTATCGGAACGGTTATGAGCTGATGCGTAAAATCGGCTTCTCCGAAATGCATGTGTTCCCTTATTCCAAACGGACAGGTACTCCAGCAGCACGCATGGAGGATCAGGTGGATGAGGATGTTAAAAATGCACGTGTGCATGAGCTGATTGAACTGTCCGAGCAAATGCAGCTGGAATATGCTCAGAAATTTGTTGGACAAGTGCTGGAGGTTATCCCTGAAGGCGAAGCGAAGGGCCGCGAAGGCAGCGGCAAGCTGCATGGTTACAGCGACAACTACATCCAGCTGGTGTTCGATGGAACGCCTGATATGGTGGGTAAAGTGTGCCGTGTGAAGCTGACCGAAGCCGGAGCGAATGAAAGCCAGGGTACACTGGTTCGTGTGCTTGAAGAAAATTTGAAGTCTGCCGCGATGTAATCACGGCGTTATGAACAAGGATTTCATTTCCTTGGGGAGAATACCCGGGGAGATGAGGTCCTTCTTTGCCAAGAACAGAAATGAAAGCGGACGGGGGAGAACAGCATGAACAAAAAAGAAATTTCAGCAGGCGGCGTTGTGTACAGAACAGGAGAAGACGGTCAGCTTCAAATTCAGCTCATCATGGATCGTTATGGCAAAATGACACTGGCCAAGGGCAAAATGGAAGCCGGAGAAACGATCGAGCAGACCGCACTTCGCGAAATTTTGGAAGAGACAGGCATGGTAGGCCGTATTGTGGAGCCGATCGATATTATCGCTTATATGTATCAGCACGCCGAGTTTGGACCGGTGGACAAGGAAGTACACTATTATCTTGTAGAGGCGGAAGGCGGCGACCTGCAGCCTCAGATTGAAGAGATCAAAGGTGTAGACTGGTATACTCCCGCAGAGGCGTGGTCCAGACAGCAGCAGGACGGATACGATAACAATGACGAAATTTTGCGTACGGGCTTGAACAAGCTGGGCATTCACGTATAAACGTTCGACTTGACGCTGCGTCACATGGAGCATACGAAGCTTCCTGTGGGTCATGGGGCAATGCTGGATGATTTAAACAACAGGTGTCTTGGTCGACGAGGTGTGGACAGGTGTTTTTTTGTGCCAGATGGGCAGGTAGCAGAACGGTAAAGCCAGCAATGAGCTGATGATGTTAAAAAGGGTCTGGGCATGCGCAATCTGTGCCCCGTTGTCCGCTGACAGCCACGCGGAAGCTGCGTGCAGCTGGCCGATCAGCGGCATAAACAGCAGCGCTCCCGCAATGTTGAGTACAACATGGGAGGCTGCTACAAATTTGCCTGCGGAAGCCCCGCCCGCGGCTGCAATAACAGCGGTGATGCAGGTCCCCACGTTGGACCCGATCACAATGGCGATGCCGATCTCCACAGGCAATACTCCTGTGGCTGCCAGCGTAATCGCCATGCTGATGACCGCGGCACTGCTGTGAATCAGCGCGGTCAGGCACGCACCGGCGAGGAAGCCCCACCACAGGCTGTCGGCCGAGCGATCCAGAAACCACTGGAATACCCCCATGCTGCGCAAAGGAACAGCTATGGATTGCATGACCTGAATGCCTGTCATAACAAGGGCAAAGCCTGCTGCTGCCAGAAAGCTGAACTGGATATTCGCCAACGTATGGCGAATACGTTCAGGAGCGAGCTGATTGCGTTCGGCAAGGATCACAAATAGGGCCCAGCCGGTAAGCGAGACAAGCAGCAACGGCAGGGCAGCCCGTCCAAGCTGGAGGCCGACAAGCTCCGTGGTCAGACACGTTCCGATGTTGGTTCCGAGGATAATGCCGAGTGTACGGCCATACGAGATTAAACGTGCGTTAGCCAGTCCAATGGTTAGCACGGTCACAGCCGTGCTGCTTTGCAGCAGCGCCGTTGCTCCGGCGCTGAAGGCCATGCCCTTCCACGGGGCAGAGGTGGCCCGATTCAACCAGCCTGCCAGCATAGGCCCGGCCATGCGCTGCAGCGCTGTCTCCATCAGCTTCATGCCGCCAAAAAAAAGAATAAGCCCATATAACAATGGCAGAATTATATCCCTGAACATGATTACATCATTCCTCCCGTCCCATGCCTTATCACTTATCCTATGAGAAAGTGGAGACAAGCATGACAGGTAGAGAGGGAACATGAAACAATCTGAGGACAATCGTGAGCACGGTGGATAAATTCGTCTCGAAAGTGGTCTTTTCAAATTACCAGCCCCTAATTCAAAAGATACGGTGATTCGGCAAACGTAGCGGAGGGGACGAAATCGAATCCAAAGAAGCGAAGCGTTCGCCTGAAAGATTTCTGAAAGAAAGCTACATCGGAAGCATAGGCTTGTCGCCGGATTTTCCCTTTGAAGAAAGGGTATCGAAAAAATCTGGAGACAACAGCGATCGGAGGATCGATTCGTTCCCGGAGCGTCTTGCCGCCCAAACCGATCTTTTCAACTAACTTACGAAAGAAGTGGATCAATCTTGCCATCGGTAACACTGGAACGCAGCCGCAAAAAACGGCTGGAACATGCACATCCCTGGGTTTTTAAAAATGAAATTGCATCCGTTGACGGCAGTCCGGAGCCGGGGGACATTGTAAATATTCTCAACCATCAAGGCCGCTACTTGGCGACGGGATACTATAACCCGACTTCCCAAATTACTGTCCGTGTCGTTTCTTATCAGCCTTTGGAATTCGAACAGATGGACACGGCTTTTTTTGCAGCTCGTTTCCGCGATTGTCTGCGTCACCGGGAACGCTTCATTCAAGATGGTGAAGCTTACCGGCTCGTTTATGGCGAAGCCGATTTTCTGCCCGGCTTGATCGTGGATCGCTTTGGCAGTATTCTCGTTGTGCAGATCCTTACACTGGGTATGGACCGTTGCCGTGAAGCCATCGTGCAAGCACTCATTGAAGTCATGCAGCCGGAAGGTATTTACGAACGCAGCGATGTATCGATTCGTGAACTTGAAGGATTAGAACAGGTCAAAGGCCCTCTCTACGGAGATTGTCCGCGCCATGTAACCGTGACTGAAAATGGGCTGCTTATCAAGGTAGACATCGTGGAAGGACAGAAAACAGGTTATTTCTTCGACCAGCGTGAGAATCGTGCGGCAATTGAACCGTTGATGAAAGGCTGGGGATACAAAAGCGGCATTACCATGCAGCAGATTGAGCACGAAGGAACCGAGCAGATGCTGCCTGTAAACAAGAGCGGCAAAGTGGTTACGTTCCCGTATTGGGATGGTGCGACTGTGCTGGAATGTTTCTCGCATACCGGCAGCTTTACGCTGAACGCCTGCAAATATGGAGCGAAGAAAGTAACCTGTCTCGATATTTCCGAGCATGCCATTGAAAGTGCACGAACCAATGTGGAGCTGAATGGTTTTACCGATCGGGTTGAGTTTGTCGTAGCGGATGCCTTCCAGTATTTGCGTGAGCAGGTCAAAGGGCTGGATGAGCGCAATGCACGGGCACGGGCCGCAGAACAAAAGGTGGACACGTCCAAGGCGTTATCCAGTGCAGGTAAAACGTTCGATGTGGTCATCCTTGATCCTCCTGCGTTTGCCAAAACAAAATCAGCAGTCAAAGGAGCATGCCGCGGCTACAAGGACATTAACCTGCAGGGCATGAAACTTGTCAACGAGGGTGGATATTTGGTAACCGCAAGTTGTTCTTACCATATGCGTCCTGACCTGTTCCTTGAAACGATTGCGGATGCGGCTGAAGATGCTGGCAAAGTGCTGCGTCTGATCGACTGGAAAGCTGCCGGCAAGGATCACCCGCAAATTCTGGGGGTAGATGAAGGACATTACCTGAAATTCGCTATTTTTGAGGTGCGCAGCAAAAAGAATTAACAGACTTCCTTTTTTAAATCAAGCTTGTAAACAACAGGGGCAATTAAAGTAACATCCAGAAGTCCACAGTGGATATCGCTGAGGGCTTTTTGCCATTCTCGGAGATGATCGCCGTTTATGGTGGATCGTGGCAAACGTATGTTCCGAACCAAGCAAGGTATGATATACTGGAAATTAAAATCTTGAACGTGCAGTTTGGAGGATGACACATGTCCGTACGTTTTGTTATTGGCCGGGCAGGCAGTGGCAAGAGCACACTGATCACCCGGGAAATTACAACACTGCTTCAACAGGAGCCGCAAGGCAAACCGCTGATTTTGCTCGTTCCGGAGCAGAGCTCATTTCGGACAGAGCAGGCGTTGGTGTCCTCAGGAGCCATTAAAGGCACGATGCGAGCTGAAGTGTTGGGCTTCCGGCGTCTTGCTTATCGCGTTATGCAGGAGGCTGGCGGCTCTGCCCGTATTCCCATTGGAGCCGAAGGCAAAAAGATGCTTTTATATAAAGTCATACAACGTCGAAAAGAAGAGCTCAGGCTGTTTGCTGCCTCGGGCAGCCAGCTCGGGTTTATTGGAGAACTGACGAATCTATATAGCGAATTCAAGCGTTACGAGGTTCGTGCATCAGCATTGGAAGAAGGGCTTACGGAGTGGGGGATTGTGTCTGCATCACCTATTCTGGAGGACAAGCTGCATGATCTGAGTCTGATCTATCATGACTACGAGAAGGAATTAACGGATTTATATATTGATGATGAGGACACATTGAATGAACTGACAGGTCGGTTGCCGGAAAGCAGCTGGCTGCAAGGAGCCGAGGTGTGGATCGATGGCTTTCATGGATTTACGCCACAGGAGCTGAGTGTGATTGGTCAGCTCATGCTTCAGGCCTCGTCTGTTACGATCTCCTTAACACTGGATCGGGCTTACGAGCATGGTGTGTTACCTGGTGAGCTGGAGCTTTTTTATCCTACGGCAAGCGCTTATGTACGCCTTAAAGGCATGGCTGAACATCTGGGTGTGGCGAGTGAAACGACCGTACTCCATGCTGAAGTATTGCCGAGGTTTAAGGATCGGCCGGGACTGGCACATCTGGAGGCCGGCTTTGACCGGCGTGTTCGCTGGCGGAGTCATGGTGAGGATGCAGGCATACGATTGATCGCTGCTGAGAATCGGCGTGCCGAGCTGGAGGGGGCGCTGCGTGAAATGCGGCGTCTGGCGCAGGAGCATGGAGCAAGGTACCGGGATATGGCGGTGCTGGTTCGCGGTCTGGAGACGTATGCCGATATTGCCGAGCCTTTATTCAGGGATTACGATGTCCCTGTCTTTCTTGACCGGAGACGAAGTGAGCTTCATCACCCTTTAGCTGAATTTATTCGTGCAGCACTGGATGTGGTTCGCCGCAACTGGCGGTACGAGGACGTTTTTCGCTGTATCAAAACCGATCTGCTGCTTCCGCTGGATGGTTCTGTTACCCGTGAAGATATGGACCAGCTCGAAAACTATGTGCTCGCCTGCGGCATCCATGGATATCGCTGGACGGACGGCAAGCCATGGAAGTACGTGCCGAGCTTGTCCCTGGAGGATAATGCTCAGGAAGCGCGAAGCCGGGGGCGTGATGCTGTATTGTCACTGATGGAGAGATGTCGGACCGTCATTATATCGTCTCTCGGCATGTTTGAGAAACGAATGAGAAAAGCCAAAACGGCTGCCGCTCAATGTGAGGCGTTATTCCAGCTGCTGGAGGATGCTGACATTGCATACAAGCTGGATCAGATGTCTGCTCAGGCCAAAGCGCAGGGGGATCCGGAGCGTTCCAGAGAGCATCGCCAGATGTGGGGGGCTGTACTGGATCTGCTGGATCAAATGGTAGATATGATGGGTGATGAACGTCTGGACGTGCATTTATTCGCGGGCATGATGGAAACCGGATTGACCGAGCTCAAGCTGGGGCTGGTTCCGCCTGCACTGGATCAAGTGTTGTTTGGTTCGATGGACCGTACACGTCTGCGGGATATCAAATACGTATTTATTCTTGGAGCAGTAGATGGCGAGCTGCCCGCGATCCCTCAGGATAGCGGGGTGTTAACGGAGCACGAGAGATTGCTGCTGACAGAAAGAGGCGTGAGTCTTGGACCTGGTGCAACGAGACTTATGCTGGATGAGCGCTTTCTGATCTATACGGCGCTGACAGCAGCCAGCAAGCAGTTATGGCTCAGCTATCCTGTAGCAGATGATGAAGGCAAATCTCTGCTGCCTTCCGAGATTGTGCGCCATGTACGCAAAATGTTTGCATTGCAGGAGCAGCCACTACTTGCCCAGCCGCCCGTTCTGGATTCAGAGGCTGTTCACCTCTCCTACGCTGTTCATTCGGAGCAAAGTCTTTCGATGCTCATCGGTCAGCTTCGCAGATGGCGCCGGGGCGAAGAAATTCCCGAGATGTGGTGGGCCGTTTACAACTGGCATGTATCGCGGGAGAAGAGCCGTCCTCAGCTGGAAAGGCTGCTGGGCTCGATCTTTTACCGCAACCGTGCATTACAGCTGCAAACCTCAACGAGCCGCAGACTGTACGGTACGGAGGTTCGGACAAGTGTTTCGCGTATGGAACGATTTGTGGCCTGTCCTTTCTCCCATTTTGCATCACATGGCCTGAAGCTTCGAGAAAGGCAACTATACCGGCTGCAAGCGCCGGATATCGGTCAGCTGTTCCATGCGGCATTGAGTCAGCTGGCGATGCGTCTGCGCGAGGAGAATCGCAGCTGGGGAAGCCTTACACCCGAACAATGCCGTCAGGAGGCCGAGCAGACAGTGGAACAGATCGCTCCGCAGCTGCAGGGCGAAATTTTGCTGAGCACGAAGCGTTACGGGTATATTTTCCGCAAATTAAAAGACATTGTCAGCCGTGCATCGGTCATTCTGGGAGAACAGTCCAGACGAGGCAGTTTTGAACCGATTGGGCTGGAGCTTGATTTTGGGCCGGGCAAACCTTTGCCGCCGCTTCGTTTCGAGCTGGAGAATGGCTGTGTGCTGGAGATCGTTGGGCGTATTGACCGTGTAGATGTGGCCGAAGGTGAGAATGGTCTGCTGCTGCGGGTAATTGACTACAAATCCAGTCAGACGGATCTCAAGCTTCATGAGGTATACTATGGCTTGTCCTTGCAAATGCTCACCTATCTGGAGGTGCTACTCAGTGCTGCCGAGGAATGGTTGGGGGAAACGGCGATGCCTGGAGGCACATTGTATTTCCATGTGCACAATCCGCTGCTGCAATCCGCAAACGGCATGACCCCGGAACAGGCAGACCAGGAGCTGCTGAAACGGTTTAAAATGAAAGGCCTGCTGCTTGCAGACCGCGATGCCGTAGCCCAGATGGACCGTACACTGGACAAAGGGCACTCCGCGATTATTCCGGTGGCACTCAAGGCAGATGGCAGCTTCTACAGCAGTGCTGCTGTAGCGACGCCGGAACAGTGGGACACCTTGCTTGCTGCCGTTCGCGGCAATATTCGCGAGATCGGGACCCGGATTACGGATGGAGATACAGCAATTGAGCCGTATCGTATACAGCAGGAGGTGGCATGCACCTTCTGTCCTTATAAACCGGTCTGTCAGTTTGATGAAAATATTGAAGGAAATGATTATAAATTGCTGTCCAAACCGGGCAAACAGCAAATCTGGGATATGCTGTCTCACAGCAGGGAAGGGGAAACGTCATGATGAATATGCCAAAACCGGAAGGCAGCTTCTGGAGCGATGATCAATGGAGCGCCATTGCTGAGCATGGGGAAGATATTCTGGTCGCCGCTGCTGCGGGATCGGGTAAAACGGCTGTTCTGGTTGAACGGATTATTCGCAAAATCGCAGACCCTTCCCAAGGATTCAGTGTGGATCGCTTGCTTGTTGCTACGTTTACGAAGGCGGCGGCCGCGGAGATGAAGCAGCGTATTCGGGAAGCGCTGGAGCGTGCACTCGAAGAGCAGCCCGAGGAAGAACATCTGCGGAGGCAGCTATCACTGCTCGGGCGGGCCTCCATTACAACCCTGCACTCCTTCTGTATGGAGGTCATTCGCAGATATTATCAGCAGATTCCGCTGAATCCGGCTTTTCGCATCCTGAATGAAAATGAGGCTGAAATGCTTCGACAGGAACTGCTGGAGGAGCTGTTTGAGGAAAAGTACGGCGAAGAGCAGGAGGGAAGCACATTCCGTGAACTGGTGGACTGGTTCAGCGGGGAACGAAACGACGATGCGATGCATCGGCTGGTGCAGCGTTTGTATGATTTCTCGCGAAGCCATTCATGGCCGGATCACTGGCTGATGCAGATGGCGGAAGCCTTTCAGGTGGAAAGTGTTGAAGCCCTGGGACAATCGGCATGGGTGCAGAGCATTCTGCGTGATGCGGCTCTTGCCTTGAGCGGAGCGGCAGGATTGCTGCGTCAAGGGATTCAGATCTCATTACAGCCTGAGGGCCCAGCGCCTTATGCAGAGACGCTCACAGCGGATCTGGCTATGGTGGAAGAGCTTTTATCCGCTGTGGAAGTTATGCCGTGGGAAAGGCTGCCCGAGGTATTCCAGCCAGCTGCATTTGGCAAGTTGAAGCCATGTAAAAAGGATCAGACAGATCCTGGGCTGCAGGAGCAGGTAAAGGAGCTGCGGGAAACGGCCAAAAAGGCAGTTACCGATCTGAAAGGTTCTCTTTTTGGCCGGAGTGCCTTCACCTTCTGGCAGGAGCTGAAGCAGGCTGCACCGCTTATGCAGGAGCTCTCCAGGCTGGTCAGCGCTTTTGGCGAGCGTTACCGTCAGGCGAAGCAGGAACGTGCGCAGGTTGATTTTAATGACCTCGAGCACTATTGCTTGCATATTTTGCGGCATGAGGATTCCACGCCTGAACATTCGATGCCTTCCGATGCAGCGATGGAGTATCGTGCACGCTTTGACGAAGTGCTGCTCGATGAGTATCAGGATACCAATACGGTTCAGGAGGACATCGTCAGACTGATCTCCAGGGAGAATCCAGGCAACCGATTTATGGTTGGTGACGTGAAGCAGAGTATTTATCGTTTTCGCTTGGCTGAACCAGGCCTTTTCATGAACAAGTATCGCAGCTACAGTGCGAATGTCTCTGGACATGCAGAGGATCAAGGAGATAGCAGTACGCGCGAGGAGACAGGAACAGGAAAACGAATTGATCTTGCCCGAAATTTCCGCAGCCGTGCTGAAGTCGTACATTCCGTCAACGTCATCTTCAGACAGCTTATGAACGAAGGGGTCGCGGAGATTAGCTACGATGAACGGGCACAGCTGGCTTACGGTGCGTCATTTCCGCCAGAGACGCTTGGAGGGGAAGCCTATACTCCCGAGCTCATGCTGATTGATCGTCAAGGTAGCGGGCCGGATCTGGCGGATAGTACAGAAGAGGGTTCAGATCTGGCGACTTCGGCAGAATTGGAAAGTGCCGAGCTCGAAACAGCCCAGCTGGAAGCGAGGGCCATTGCCAAGCGCATCCGGGAGATGGTCGGAGAAACAGACAAGCCTGCTCTCAGCGTATATGACAAGGCCTTGCAAACGATGCGTCCGGCACGCTATGGAGACATTGTTATTTTGCTGCGCTCGACGCTGATGTGGGCCCCGCTGATGATTGAGGAGTTCAGACAACAGGGCATCCCCGCTGGAGGAGAGCAGAGTAAAGGATATTTTCAAGCTACGGAAGTAGAGGTCATGTTATCCCTGCTGCAGCTTGTAGATAATCCGAGACAGGACATCCCTTTAGCCTCTGTGTTAAGATCTCCAATCGTTGGTCTGGATGAGGAAGAGCTTGCCCAGATCCGTCTGGGTGATAAAAGACAGTCGTTCTATGATGCCGTTGTATCAGCTGCTGGACAGTGGAAATCTGAAATGAAGGTGCCTGATCAGCGTTCCGTACCGGAACAAGGCTCAAAAGTGGATAGCGTGGTTCAGCTGCAGTGGCCGGAAGCTTGGTCAGAGCTGGAACAGGCACAGCGGGAATCAGCTGCTACAGCTGAAATGGAGGTCGAAGCAAAAGAGAACGTAGAAGAGTATGCTCGAATTGCTGAACAGGGTGAGGCAGTTTTCCAGGGGCACAAAGAGGTTTACTCGGCGCTGCGGCAGAAGCTCATTCGGTTCATGCGTCAGCTGGAGCAGTGGAGACTGGAGGCAAGACAGGGCAGTCTGAGTGAACTGATCTGGCGCATTTATCGGGAAACGGGCTATCTGGACTGGGTTGGTGGACTTCCTGGTGGTCAGCAGCGTCAAAGTAATCTGAAGGCTCTGTATGACCGGGCACGTCAATATGAAGAGGCCACTGCGAATCGCGGGCTGTTCCGGTTCCTGACGTATGTCTCCAGATTACGTGAAAATGGTGGAGATCTCGGGACTGCGGCAAGTGGCTCGGGTGAGCAGGATAATGTCGTACGGATTATGACGATCCACCGAAGCAAAGGCTTGGAGTTCCCGATTGTTTTTGTCGGCGGCATTTCCAAAATGTTTAATCAGCAGGACCTGCACGCACCATTTCTAATGCACAAGGAGCTAGGGTTTGGTCCGAGATTTGTGGATCGCAGCAACCGGGTCGCGTATCCGACTTTAGCCAATCTGGCCATCAGACGGCGTGCCCAATTTGAACTGCTTGCAGAAGAGATGCGTGTATTATACGTGGCATTAACCCGGCCAAAAGAAAAAATGATTCTGGTTGGTACGGTGAAGGACGCCGCTAAAAAGGCACAGGCCTGGTCTCAGGTGAAAGATAGCCCGGAGCTGGCTCTGCCAGATTATTTGCTTGCTGCTGGACGAAGCTATCTGGACTGGATTGGACCAGCATTGATCAGGCACCCTGATGCTGCTGTGCTGCGCGAGCTTGCAGGGGATCGCGACGCTTATTCAGCTTGTCTTGCGAGTGATGAATCACGCTGGAACATCTGGATTACTACTGCAGATCAGGTGTCACGTAATTTGAATACAGATCCTGTACAGAGCGAAGACAGTGAAGACGGACTAAACGAATTGCGGAGAGAGCGCAGGGCAGCTCTGGAACAGATGCAGCCAGTCAGACTAGGAGAAACAGCTCCAAACACAGGTATTCACCTGCACGTTGATGATATGAACTTGCATGATCTGGTTCCGGATGAGAAGAAGACGCATGAGCAGGGGTTGCCTGATCAATATCAGCATGCCCTGCAGCGTGAGGTTGATCGTCGGCTTTCCTGGACTTATCCGTATGAATCAGCTTCTCAAGTGGCGGCAAGCACTTCGGTAACGGAGATCAAGAGCCTGTCCTCTGTTCAGGAGTATGCTTCGTATGCTCTTATACAAGACATGCAGGAGTTTCAAATAGAAGACATGCAGGAACATCCAATAGAAGAGATACAGGAACAGCCGACAGAAGCAATAAAGAAACAACAGATGAAAGCAATACTGGAACAGCAGGATACGGCAGGTGCAATAACGCAGCATATGCCGGAGACAAACGATTCATTCAAGTTGCATCTGCGGCGTCCCAAGTTCATGGGTGAGAGACAGCTGACGGGGACTGAACGAGGAACCGTGTACCATACGCTGATGCAGCATCTTCCTGTAGACGGGGAGGTTGTGGATACAGAGGTTGTAGAACAGACGATTGCGCGTCTGGTCGCTCTTCAGATTTTGCTGCCTTATCAAGTGGAGGCGATAGACCGAAGCGAGCTGACGTCCTTTTTTGATACTGAACCAGGACAGGAACTGCTCCATGCAGCATGGGTCAGAAGAGAGATTCCATTTACGTATGGGCTTCCGGCACATCAATCTCCGCAGGAGTGGCTTCGTGAACTGCGTCAGAACGAGGAGCAGGAGCTGTCTGGTGAGAGCAACCACGTCCAGGCAGTGCTTGAGAACGAAACCGTGCTCGTCAGAGGAATTATAGACTGTCTATATGAAGTGAATGGTGAGCTTGTTTTGCTGGATTACAAAACAGATCGGGTGCTGGACCACCGCGGAGGTCTTGAGCCGCTAGTCGAAAACTATCGCTTCCAGCTGCAGCTCTACGCACGGGCGATTCAGGATATACTGGGCCGTCAGGTTGACCATATATGGCTTTATTTTTTCGATGGCGGTCATGCGGTCAAGTTGTAAAAGCTTTTGTTATAAAAGCTGCACGAAAGAGATTTGCACGATGAAACCGAGCGTTCCGATTAAGGAGATAACATGGAAAATCGCTGTTATTCCCGGGATGTTTCGGAACTCGCTTTTTCCGAATGATGGAAAATGGTAGATTAAGATGGTACAAAACGATAGATTAATGATGGTAGAAAAAGCCAGATTTATGATGGAAATGATAGAAGATGTAGGGGAAAGAGGTGGAACGGACATGCGTATCTTGCATACAGGGGACTGGCATCTGGGAAAAACGCTGGAAGGGCGGAGCAGGCTTCGTGAACAGGAGGACTTCGTTGAAGAACTTGTTAAACTGGCGGATGAACAGCAGGCAGATGCCATATTGATGGCTGGAGACGTATATGATTCGGTGAATCCGCCTGCTTCGGCGGAGCAGCTGTTTTATGAAGCAGCAGCGCGTCTGACAGAGAATGGCAGACCTCTGGTTGTTATCGCTGGTAACCATGATCAGCCGGAGCGGGTAGCTTCAGTCACTCCGCTTGTGAATAGACAGGGGATTACGCTGGTAGGTACTCCCGTATCGGAAGCTGTAACTATTCATGCCCGGCGAACCGGGGAAACTGCGCATATTGCGGCTCTGCCCTATCCGTCCGAAGCAAGGTTAAACGAGCTGTTAGCAACGGATGGCGATGAAGATGTGCTTCGCCAAGCTTACAGCCGCAGGGTAGGCATGCTGATGCAGCGTTTAGCGGCTTCGTTTCGACCGGATACGGTGAATCTGGCTATGAGCCACATCTATGTGCTTGGCGGTGTAGAAAGTGATTCGGAACGTCCGATTCAGGTTGGCGGTGCGTATACCGTGGACCCTTCCTCTCTGGCGACTGGTGCCCAATATACTGCGCTGGGACATCTGCATCGGGCACAGGCGGTCAAAGGCGAAGGTGTCATTCGATACAGTGGTTCTCCGCTCGCCTACAGCTTCTCGGAAGCGGGGCAGAGCAAGTCGATTACGATGGTGGATCTCACACCGGGCGGTGAGGCGCAGGTGGAGGAGGTGCTTCTGACCTGTGGCAATCCGCTTGTTCGCTGGAAGGCACGTGGAGGGCTGGCAGAGGTATACCGTTGGCTGGATGAGGGACGGGATTCCAAGGCTTACATTGATATGGAGGTCTGGCTGGAGGATGCGATGTCACTCAAGGAGATTCAGCAGCTGCGGAAAGCTCATGAGGGCATCATCCACATTCGTCCGGTATATCCCGAGATGGAAGCGGCAGGGCTGATGGAGCAGCGTTCACAGCTGCCTGTACACGAGCTTTTTCGCAAGTTTTATCAGCGTCAGACGGGCGGAGCACAGCCGGAGGACAGTCTGGTGCAGCTGTTCCTCGAGCTGGTGGATGAAGACGAGCCAGGTGTGCGCGAGGAGGTCGAAGGCCGGTGAAGCCGATTTTACTGAAAGTTGCAGGGCTGCAAAGCTATCGGGAGATGCAGGAGATTGATTTTACTGTACTGACGGAGACGGGGCTCTTTGGCATTTTCGGACCAACGGGCAGCGGAAAATCGTCTCTGCTTGATGCAATCACACTTGCGATGTATGGCAAGGTAGAACGGGCTGTAAACGGGACTCAGGGCATTATGAATCATGCCGAGGACTCGCTTTCGGTTTCCTTTACTTTTGAGCTTGCTTCGGCAGAGGGGGCACGAAGATTCCGGGTAGAACGGCGCTTCAAGCGGAACAACGAGGTGTCTGTCAGCAATACGGTCAGCAAGTTCATTGAGACGATTGATGGTGAAGATCAGGTGCTTGCCGACAAACTGGCGGAAGTGAACCGGTGTGTGGAAGATGTGATCGGTCTGAAAATGGACGATTTCACCAGAGCGGTTGTTTTGCCGCAAGGAAAGTTTGCTGAATTTCTTTCGCTCAAGGGCAGTGAGCGGCGGCAGATGCTGCAGCGTTTATTCCATCTGGAAAAGTATGGTGATCAGCTCGCGATCAAATTAAGTCGCAGGGTCAAGGATAATGACATGGCTCATCAGGCTATCGCTGCGGAGCAGCAGGGACTGGGCAATGCCAGCAAAGAAACGCTTGAAGAAACGAAACGGCTGCTTCAGGCGGCAGTTCAACATGCCGACACCTCTCGGAAAGCGCTGGATATGGCAGCAAAAGAGGCGGAGCAATTAGGCCGAATTCGAGAGCTGAGTCAGGAGAAGCAAGCACGAATGCAGGAACAGCAGATGCTGCAATCCAAGGCAGCGCAGGTTGAGTCGGATGAAGCCCGTCTGAAGCTTTCGGGAGCAGCCGAAGTGATGCTGCCCGCCCTTCAAACGGTACGTGATGCGGAATCGGCGCGGAAACAGCGGCAGCTGGAAGCAGAAGCAGCGCGGCAACAGGCCGAAGAGCATGAACGTTTGGCTGTGCAGGAAGCTGAACAGGCAGAGGAAGCAAGGAAGCAGTTAACCGCAGAGGAGCCAAAGCTGCTGCTGCGTCTGGACCAGCTTGAGCAGGCCAAGGAGCTGCAGCGGGAGCGCGACAGCCTGCAGGCTGATTGTTCCCGGCTTGCACAGCTGATCGAGAAAGGGCAGGCTGAACAGACCACACTTGGGCAGCAGCTGGATAAGGAGCGTGAGCTGCAGCTGCGCGGACGCAAACGGCGTGAAGAGCTGCAGGAGAGCCTGAAGCCGAACGAAGTGAAGTCCGAGGAACGCAGGCAGCTGCAAGCGGCGCTTGAGCTGAAGCATCGCATGGATACGGCGGCGGAACAGGTAAAGCAGCATAGAGCAGACATGCAGGCATATCAGCAGTCTGCACAGCAGGGGGCCGACAAGCTGGAAGCAGCGGCCGCGGAGGAAAGGCGCCTGACCGAGCAGCGGCAGCAATTGGTGGAACAGGCGTCAGCGGGGGTTGAGGCCCTGCTTGCCTGTGAGCAGGGTATCAGCCGCGAACAGAGCTTGCTAGCCCGGGCGGAGGAACAGTTGCGCGGCACGATGCGTGAGCAGGAGCTGCACCGGCTGTCCACCGCCCTGCGCGCCGAGCTGCGCGATGGCGAGCCGTGCCCGGTGTGCGGCTCCGCACACCACCCGCTCCCGGCTGCGCCGCCGGGAGAAGGTCCGCACGCAGACGATGAGGACCTGGAACTGCTGCGCAGCCTGCACGCGGAGCTGCAGGAGCTGCGCTTTGGGCTGCGCCAGCAGCTGCACGAACGCCGCAGCCTGCTGACGCAGCTTGGCGCCGCGGCCGGCGACGCCACTGCCGCAGCCGAGGCCGCGCCTGCGGCAGCGGAGCCCGAGCCCCCCGGATCGCCCGAAGATGGGCGATCTCCGGCGGGCTGGGCGGCGCGTGCCGCTGCGCTGCGCGAAGCCGCGCAGGAGCTGGCTGCCGCGGCAGCGCCACTGCAAGGCGAAGCCGCCGCGCTGCTGCAGGCGGCTGCGGGCGCGCAGCAGCGCCGCATGGAAGCGGCAGCTGCGCAAGAGGCCGGCCGTGCCGGGCTCGCCCAGGCGGAGCGCAAGCTGGCCGAGAGCGAAGCCGCTGCGGCTGCATTGCAGAGCCGCTGGGCCGCAGAGCTGCCTGACATCGCCCAAGCGGAGGCCGCAGGCCTCTATCAAGCGATGCAGGAGCGCGATGCACGCGCCGAAGACATCAAGGAACGTCTGGCCAAAAGCGTGACGTTCCTTGAAGAGAAGGAGCAGCTTGTCCAGTCATTGCAGCAGAAGCTGACAGAATTGGACAAGCAGCTGATCCAGTGGCAGACCGAATGGCAAGGCAGCAGCAAGCTGCTTGCCGAGAAAGAAGAGCGTTTGCGCCAGTGGGTCGGTGAACAACGCGTAGAAGATCTGATTCGTGCGACACAAGCGCGTTTGGACGAGCTGCGCAGGATCGCAGCAATATCTGAACAGCGCTTCAAGCAAGCAGACGCATTGAAGCAGGATTCGGTGAAGCGGGATGTTATGACTCGGCAGGCGGCTGTTTCTGCATTGGAGCAGCTTGAACTGGCGCAGGAACGCTGGCAGCGACTGCTGGAACAGTCCCCGTTTGAGACGGATGCGGCGGTTACACAGGCGGCTATGCCAGCCGAGGAAGCGGAACGGCTGAAGCAGGAAATCCAGCTTCATCGAGAACGCGAACGGGAACTTGCCTCCCACCTGCGTGAACTGGAGCAGAAGCTGGATGGCGCGGTAGTTACCGAGGAACAGTGGACATCATGCACAGAGCGTTTGAAGCAGGCCAGAATGGAGGATGAAACTGCCCTGCAGGCGAAGGCGCGTGCCGAACGTGACCTGGAGGATGTGCAGCAGCGGCATGTGCGCTGGACAGAGCTGGAGACGAGAAGGCTGGAGGTCAGCCATCAAGGGGAGCTGTTAAGCAAGCTGCAATCAGCTTTCCGGGGCAACGCATTCGTAGAGTACATTGCCGAGGAGCAGCTGATGCAGGTCAGCCATGCGGCATCCCAGCGTCTTCGCTTCCTGACCAAGCAGAGGTATTCGCTGGAGGTGGATTCCGGCGGCGGCTTTGTGATCTGTGACGATGCCAATGGTGGAGTCAAACGTCCCGTGTCCACGTTGTCTGGAGGAGAGACCTTCTTAACCTCCTTGTCTCTGGCGCTGGCGCTATCAGCACAGATTCAGCTACGCGGACAATATCCACTGCAATTTTTCTTCCTGGATGAAGGTTTCGGCACCTTGGACCCGGAGCTGCTTGATACAGTCATTACCTCATTGGAGAAGCTGCATGACGATCGGCTGGCCGTGGGCATTATCAGTCACGTTCCTGAGCTTCGTGCGCGCTTGCCGCGTAAACTGGTCGTCATTCCGGCTGGAGACGCCGGTGCGGGCTCTCGAGTGGTATTGGAAAGTTTGTAGACTGGCATTCCTGTAACTTGTCAATTTGTAAAATAGTTTCTTTTTCACTGACATGCAGCAACAAGTGAGTTACATCACAGATACAGGTTCAACCCGCTGTTATACTACAGTTAAGCCGACAAACTTGCTTTAAGCCCCCCGTCGGACATCTGTTCAGGAATGCTTCCTGTATGGATGTCCGCGCAGCCGGACTTCTACCGAAGCCCGCTCACGAGGGGCTTCTTTTTTTATGCAGTTTTTTTACGGATCGCTTTAATTAATCCTTCTTTAATTGCTTTATTTAATGCTCCCTTAATTGACTTATTTAATGCACCTTAGGGGATACTGCTTGCTTCAAATCCGGTGAGGCAGTGTCAATTCGCCCAGTTCTGAATACGATGAAGGGTGAAGAAGAGCTGAACTGGGAGGCGTTAAATGTGGATAAAGCAGAAGCAAAGAAACTGTGTAAGGATCACATCCATCGGTACGTATGCATTCAGATGAACGATGGCTCGTATTATGATGGCATTGTAGAGAATGTGGATGATGAGATGATTTATTTGGCCGTTCCGGTTGGAAACGAAGCTATGGCAGCCCATGCCAATATGGGGCCGAATATGATGCCTGCTGTTCATTATCCGGCGGCTCAAGCCCGCGGATTCTATCCTGGATATGGCTATCCTGGTCCATACCCGTATTATGGATATGGACGGAGACGTTTTAACAGGCTCGTACTGCCTTTATTTGCGCTTACGGCATTAACGCTGCTGCCTTATTATTAAGCATTACTGCATTATAACTGCATCAGCTATGGAGAAAACTTAACCAAGAAAACTTAATCAAGGTCATACCCGGTCAAGAGCATTGTTGGCCTCAGGGTGTGGCTTTTCTTTTTCCATACAACAGGGCGAGCTCATATGCAGCGGGAGCAGCCGAGTATTTTATCAATACCAGCAAAAAAGTTGAACTATTCATTTATACGTGAACGGAGAGGACAGAAAAAAACTGAAAAAGCGGAGCTAAAAGCTTTCTGCAAGAAAGCTGCATCGGAAGCATAAGCTTCGCCTTTATCACCGGATTTTCCCTTATGGAAAAGGGAATCGAAAAAATCTGGGGATAACCGCTACTCTCCAGGTTGTTCTGTCATCGGAGTGGATGGTGTAAATCTTTAGTTCAACTTATACAATTATATAGCTCAATCGTGATAAGGCAGCATTGGACGTAGCATTTTACTTTTAGTATGATATAAAGGAATACATAATTTGAACTCAAAGAAAGGAGGGATTGTACGATGGATTGCTTGTTTTGCAAAATTGTAGAGGGCACCATTCCCTCCAACAAAGTATTGGAGAATGATCATGTCATCGTTTTTCATGACATTCAGCCAGCGGCTCCAACCCATGTGCTGGTCATTCCGAAGAAGCACATCACTTCGATGAATGACGTAACTGCTGAAGATCTGCCCTTGATCGGGGAGATGCACGCAGCTGCGCAGGAGGCGGCAAACCGGCTTGGAATCAAGGAATCGGGATATCGCCTGATCAACAATTGCGGCCGCGACGGCGAGCAGACTGTGCATCATTTACACTATCATTTGCTGGGCGGTGCTCGTATGGGCGCGCTCACAAGTTTGTCTGATTCACATCGATAAGAGCCAAGAGATGCGATTTTGGCAACTTTTCTCGTTTGGGACTTGAAAAACTGCTGCGGCTCAGCTAATATTAAGGGATCACGTTAAGGTTGACACTTTTATTGCCTTTCGCCTATAATGAAAGATGATGAACCGTGTTATTGCTCTTGGACGGTCTGGTCGGAGGGAGGGAAAACTGGTGTCTGAAACTAAAGTTCGCAAAAACGAGACTATTGATGCTGCACTTCGTCGCTTTAAACGTTCCATCGCTAAAGATGGCGTATTGGCTGAGGTGAAGAAACGTAAGCATTATGAGAAGCCAAGCGTAAAGCGCAAGAAAAAGTCCGAGGCTGCTCGTAAGAGAAAGTTTTAGGAGGATTTTAACTACATGAATCTTAGCGAACGATTGAACGAAGATATGAAGCAAGCGATGAAGAGTAAGGACAAGTTCAGACTCTCCACCATTCGGTTGATTCGTTCGACGATCAAGAATCTTGAAATAGATTTGAAAAGAGATTTGGATGACAACGAAGTGCTTGATATCCTGAGTCGTGAAATCAAACAGCGCAAAGATGCCCTCCAGGAATTTGGCAAAGCAGGTCGCGAAGAACTCGCGGCAAATGCCGAAGCGGAAATTGAAATACTTATCCAGTATCTTCCTGAACAGCTTACCGAAGAAGAAATTAAAGTTATTGTACAGCAGACCATCCAGGAAACCGGTGCTTCTTCGAAAGCAGAGATGGGGAAAGTGATGGCGGCCCTTATGCCTAAAGTAAAAGGTAAAGCGGACGGCAAACTGGTTAATCAAGCAGTTCAACAATTTCTGCAATAAAGCAAATTCTATAAACACCTCCTGACTTGTCAGGGGGTGTTTTTTCATAAGTAATTATAGAAAATGGGTTTTATACATGATTATGGGCATATAATTCTTGCATTTACGTATGTATTCAAATATAATTTAAAGTTTTTGAAACGGAAGCTTGCTTTGTGCGTAATAAATACCATAAGCTGGACAGTATAACATTATTGGAAAAGGAGGGACTATTGTGAAGGGAAAGCGCCGGAAGAAGCTTACGGGGTCCATGCTGCTCTTGATGCTGCTGACGCTTTTGCTTCCTCTCTGGATTGGATTACCGTCAGCGCAAGCAGCTGAAAAAAGCGGCGCCGTATATATTATTCCGGTTGATAAACCAATCGAGCAGGGGTTAGGCAAATTTATGGAGCGCGGTTTCAAGGAAGCAGAGAAAATGAACGCTGGCTTGATCGTTCTCGATATCAATACGCCGGGAGGCCGTGTCGATACAGCTGAAAAGCTTGGAATCATGATTAAAGAAAGCCCGATTGAAACTGTGGCATTTGTTCGCGGGGATGCTGCATCAGCCGGGAGTTTTTTAGCGCTGAATGCAGATAAGATCGTCATGTCTCCCGGAAGTATGATCGGGGCTGCTGCCATGGTGGATAGCACAGGCAAACATGTAGATGATCCCAAGCTGGTAGCCTTCTGGAAAAGCAAAATGCAAGGAGCTGCCGAGAAGAGCGGTCGGGATAGCGATATTGCGGCTGGTATGACGGATGTCAACATCGTAGTCGAGATGCCGGAGATCAATAAAACGAAGCAAAAAGGTGAAATTATTGCTCTCTCCGCTGAAGAAGCGCTGAAGGTGGGATATGCAGATCATATCAGTAATACACCTGAAGAAGCGGCATCCTGGCTTGGGTATGGTCAAGGAGATGTGTTCAAGATGGAACGCACGACTGCGGAGAACCTCTCCACTTTTCTGACCAATCCGATCATAATGACGATATTGTTGTTTTTAGGTATTGCTGGTGTCATTATTGAGCTTATCGTTCCTGGCTTTGGCGTACCGGGAATCGTTGGTATTGTATGTTTTGTTCTCTATTTCTCTGGTAACTACATTGCGGGGTTTGCCGGAGCGGAAACATGGGTATTATTTACGATCGGGCTTGTCATGATGATCCTGGAGATGTTTATTCCCAGCATGGGTATTCTGGGTATTCTCGGATCGATTGCACTGGTAGCGGGTGTAGTTCGGGCAGCCTATGACACGAGTGACGCATTTGTATCTCTTGGCATTGCCTTTGGAGCGGCACTGGTCGTTGTAACCATCATTGCGATTGTGTTCAAAGACAGAGGAATATGGAACCGGTTTATATTAACGGACCGCTTGTCTGCTGATCGCGGGTATTCCTCGGCAACAGAGCGCAAGGAGCTGATTGGCATGCAGGGCATAAGTCTGACCCCGCTTCGTCCAGCAGGCACGGCGATGTTTGATGGTGAACGCATTGATGTGGTTACGGATGGCGGCTTCATTCCTGTGGATACGCCAATTATCGTAATCAAAGCGGAAGGTACCCGAATTGTTGTACAACAGGCATTGCCTGTGTGATTCTGCAAAGGCCGAAGTGAGACGATCGCTTCGGTGGTGTACATAACCACATTGCCGAGCTGCGGGCAATAGGGTGGAAGCATGATTCAGCAGCGCATGTGTACAGCGTCAGTTCTGATGCTCCTTTTTCAAAAAACTTATTGCAAACGGAGGAATTCTATTTATGGACCCAATGATTACGATTCTGCTCATCGCGGTGTTAGCTATTATCGTATTGAGCGTATTTTTCAGCTTTTTCCCGGTGATGCTGTGGATCTCGGCTATTGCATCCGGTGTACGAGTAGGTATTATTACGCTGGTCGCGATGAGATTGAGACGTGTAACTCCTAGCCGGATTGTTAACCCGTTGATCAAAGCAACCAAAGCAGGTCTTGGCCTGAACATTAATCAGCTCGAGAGTCACTTTCTGGCAGGGGGTAACGTTGACCGTGTTGTTAACGCGCTTATTGCTGCACAGCGTGCCAATATTCCGCTCGAGTTCGAACGTGCTGCAGCGATTGACCTTGCGGGCCGTGACGTACTGCAAGCCGTGCAGATGAGTGTTAACCCGCGTGTTATCGAAACACCGGTTGTATCTGCTGTCGCAAAAGACGGTATTGAAGTCAACGTAAGAGCAAGAATCACAGTTCGTGCCAATATTGATCGCCTTGTCGGTGGTGCTGGTGAAGAAACGATTATCGCCCGTGTCGGGGAGGGTATTGTAAGTACAAACGGTTCATCTAACTCTCATAAAGAGGTGCTTGAGAATCCGGATCTTATTTCACGAACTGTTTTATCAAAAGGACTGGACTCCGGAACTGCGTTTGAAATTTTGTCCATTGATATTGCGGACGTTGATGTAGGTAAAAACATTGGAGCCTTCTTGCAAACGGAGCAGGCTGAAGCGGATAAACGTATTGCACAGGCAAAAGCGGAAGAACGCCGTGCGATGGCCGTAGCCCAGGAACAAGAGATGAAAGCGCGCGTAGTTGAGATGAGAGCACGAGTAGTCGAGTCGGAATCCGAAGTACCTCTTGCAATGGCTGAAGCGCTTCGCAGTGGTAAAATTGGTGTAATGGATTATATGAATCTGAAAAACATTGAAGCAGATACTCAGATGCGTAATTCTTTGGGAAAACCTGCTGAAGGTTCGAATTCCAGCGATCAAGGTGATTCCAAAAACGGAAGATAGGCGGTGAATGCATATGAGCCTATTCGAATGGATCTTTAACAATCTGTATGTGGTAGCCGTTGCCGCCTTTGTACTCTTTTCATTCCTGGGCAAGCTAGGGAAGTCGGCTAATCCGAATCAGAAGCGTTCTGGTAACGGAATGCCTACATTTGGTGGCGGTGATGACCGCAATCGTCGTGCAGACAATGCTCCTACGCAGCAGCCATCCAGATCGGATGACCGTCGATATGAGGAACAGTATGATGAACGCTATGACGATGAGCGCTACGATCAACAATATGACGAGCGTTATGATCAGCCTTATTCCGAGCCTGCTGCATCCTCTCGCCAGGGAGATGATTTCGGTCGTGAACAGCCACTGGACAATATGCGCAGCTCGGTAGATGAACAGATGAGAAAAATGGAAGAGCAGCAGCGTGCGATACAGAAGAGGTTGAACCGGATTTCGTCTGCAAGCGCTCCTTCTGCGTTGAATTCAAGTGTAGGAGATACGGATACTTCGGATTCAGGCAGCTCGCGTCTTCGTGCCGAGGATATTCGCACAGGTGTGCTTTGGGCGGAGGTGCTTGGTGCTCCACGCTCGAAGCAGCCGTTCGGTACAAGAGGCAAGCTGTAGTTTGTGGCAAGTTGAAATGAAGCCTTTTCTGGTGAGTAATGTGCTCCCGGAGAAGGCTTTTTTCGTATGCTTGTTTTTTCTGGAAAATAAGTACCTAACCGCTCGCCGATTCTTCATAATTCCCTGAATTTGCGCATAAGTTGAACTGTAGAGGAAGGGGGAAGACCTTCGAATGACCCGGATCAGCCGCAAGCTGCGCAGATGGACCAGTGAGGTGCTCGATCTGCCGCAGGATGTGCTTTATGATATGCCACGGTTAACCCTGATCGGCAGCAAGCAGCTGTATATAGAGAATCATCGGGGTGTGATTCATTTTACACCGAATCGCATCGTGCTCGCCCTGTCACAAGGCCAATTGGAGATCAAAGGCAGTGCCTTGGTTATACGTAACATTTTGCCTGATGAAGTAGCTGTAGAAGGTACGATTCTGGATATTCATATGAATGGAGTGGAGGGGAACGAATGAAGCAGCCAAGTCTGTATAAATTGCGAGGCGCCGTGCGGATTAAGGTTACAGGCGGAGATATCGAGACGTTAATCAACATGATCACCGAACAGAGACTAAGTGTATGGGATTTACGTGCGCAGGATGGACGCCAGGCGGAGATGAGCATATTGCTTCCGCATTTTTTCAGACTGCGTCCCATCGTAAAAGGGACAGGCTGCAGAGTGAAAATCACACATCGCAGCGGTTTTCCCTTTTTTGCGGCTCGCCTCCTGCGCAGGAAGTTTTTTGTATTGGGTATGGTGTTTTTTATGGCAGCGTTATTTGCATTATCCTCTATGGTCTGGAATGTGGAGGTCAAAGGCAATGTGAGAATTCCGACAGACGAAGTGCTGGCCGCAGCTAAAAAGGAGGGTATTTATCCTTTACAATGGTCATTTCGAATGGGAAGTCAGGACAAGCTCTCAAGGCAGCTGGCCCTTGCACTCCCGGATGTAACCTGGGTTGGCGTAACCAAAGAGGGGACAAGTGTCACCATCCAGGTGGTAGAGTCGGCACAGCCCAAGCGTGAGCCTTTGCTGAGTCCCAGACATCTCATCAGTAAATCGGATGCTGTAGTCACCCAGATTTATGCGGAACAGGGACGACCTGTTGTGCAGAAGGACATGCGTGTGAAGAAAGGACAAGTGCTGATCTCGGGTATTCTCGGTGATGAGGAGAACACCAAAACGATTGTTGCCAAAGGAGAAGTTCGCGGAATGGTATGGCGGGAGTATGATATCCAGGTGCCGCTTCTTCAGAAACATCAAACGATGACGGGGGAGAGCAAAGAGCGATTTTATGTGGTGCTGGGGGATTGGGCTATACAATTATGGGGTTATGGAAATACACCCTTCAAGTCATATGATACGGAGACCTATCACAAGCCGCTGACATGGCGTTCCTTCAACCTGCCTATGGGATGGATGACGGAGAAGGATATGGAAACAAGCTTTCATCAGGAAGAACAGACGGTGACCTGGGCCAAAACGAAAGGTTTGGAGGGGGCACGAAACGATATTTTAGCCAAAAACGGCAAGGGAACGAAAATTTTAAGTGAAAAAATTTTGCATGAGAAGAAAGAGAATGGTAAAGTTTATATGAAAGTATTATTTGAAGTGGAAGAGAACATCGCGGAAGAACTTCCGTTAGTCCATAGTCAAGGAGAATGAGGATATTTGTCAGAGCAAACACGCAGCATACAAATCTCGCTCCAGAGTGCGGGAGAGGGTCAAGCACTATTCGGACCCCAAGATATTTTTCTGAAACTGATTGAGAACGAAATTCCTGCCCAGATCGCATCACGCGAAGCAGAGATTAATATCTTTGGTACTGCGCAGCATGTAGAATCACTTGAACAATTATTTGATGTTTTACTACAATTGATCCGTAACGGGTATGTGTTAACTGAACGAGATGTCCTGTATGCTATCGAGCTTGCCAAGGATTTGCGTGCAGAACAACTGCTGGATCTATTCAAGGGTGAAATTACAACGACATTCCGCGGGAAGCCAATTCGTGTAAAAACGATTGGACAGAAGCACTATGTCACAACGATCAAAAAGAGAGATATCGTATTCGGGATCGGACCTGCCGGAACGGGTAAAACCTATCTGGCTGTTGTACTGGCTGTAGCCGCGCTCAAAGAAGGAAGTGTGAAACGCATCGTGTTGACACGACCTGCGGTTGAAGCGGGTGAGAGTCTGGGCTTCCTGCCGGGGGATCTTCAGGAGAAAGTAGATCCGTACCTGAGACCGCTGTACGACGCGCTCTACGATGTGATGGGGCAGGAGCAGACGGCGAAGGCTCTGGAACGCGGATTGATTGAAATCGCTCCTCTGGCTTATATGCGCGGGCGTACACTGGATGATTCCTTTATCATTTTGGATGAAGCGCAGAACACAACGCCTGAACAAATGAAAATGTTTTTGACTCGTCTCGGCTTTGGCTCCAAAATGGTCATTACCGGAGACGTAACACAGATTGATTTACCGCGCGGCAAAAAATCAGGACTGGTGGAAGCGAGTGCAATTCTGAGTGAAGTTCAGGAAATCGGATTTGTGCATTTCGCTGAGCAGGATGTTGTTCGACATTCTCTTGTCCAGAAAATTATTGTAGCTTACAACAACGCCGCAGAAAACCAAGCATAGAAAGGGATTGTCTAAAGTGACCTCGAAAGAAATGTCAAAAGGCAAATCTTTTCAGAATAGAGCGACAGGATGGAAGTATAGCGTGTGGGCACGCTATCTTCTCTTTTTGTTTTTAGTGCTTCTCTTTTATGTGAGTCTTTCTTCAAAGCTGTTACCAGAACGATATGATATTCAGGAAGGGACACGCAGTGAAGTGGATATTGCTGCCCCAATGCAGATTCCGAATAACAAGGCTACGCTCAAGGCTCAGGAAGAAGCAGCCGAGCGAGTACAGCCTATATATCAGATCGTGCAGATGCGTAATGAAAACCTGATGACCACACTGCTTGACCGTATTGATCGTTTGAATCAGGATGATCAGATCTCGAGTCAGGACAAAATTGATATATATCGGGATGAAATTCCGCAGCGTCAAAAGGATTTTGTGTCTAATTATATTAATAATAATCGGAAAACCGGTACATACTCTGACACGCTGCTCGAAGAGATTCGAAACGTGGTGCAGGAGCAGAGTTATCGTATTCCTGAGGAGACATACATCAAAATCTCTCGTCTGACTTCGGATGATATTCAGGAGATGAAGCCTGTTGCGCGAAATATCGTCAGCAGATTAATGACCGATCAGGTTAGTGAGGCGACAACGGCGCGTGCCAAAGTGGCGGAGATGGTCAGTGCGAGCTCACTCAGCAAACGTACACAGCGGGAAGTAGTGCAGGAGCTCTCACGCCTGGTAGTTACTGCCAATCGTTTTTACGATGAAGAGGCCACCAAGGAAGCGAAGGTCCAGGCACGTGAAAATACACCAACGGTGTTTATCAAACAGGGGGATACGCTGGTAGCCAAAGGGGAACTGATTACTCCTGAAATGTATGCACTGCTTAGTGAAAATGATCTGCTGAAAAATGAAGTTAACTACTGGCCGCAGCTGGGATTGCTTCTGTTCTCATGCATGCTGTCAGCGGGGATTTTGATGTTTATTCAGCAGAGCAGCGGGACACATTTCAAATATAATAATGCGCAGCTGCTTATGCTTGTTATTATTTTTATAATCACAATTGTAGTCATGCATGTCACAGCAGTGATTCAGACGAATGAGCGACCATTTATCGGTTTTCTCGCTCCGGTGGCCGTGGGAGCCATGCTGATTGCGTTGCTGCTGGATACAACACTTGCTTTTGTATGCTCCATCCTGATCGGACTGTTGTCCAGTATCATTCTGAATACACATCAGGGGCAGCTTTTCGACTTTGAGCTTGGGTTCTTTGCCATTGTTGTTTCGTTTGTAGCGATCTTTGCTACACATCGTGCGAGTCAGCGCTCAACCATCTTGAAGGGTGCCATTATGGTCTGCCTGTTTGGGTCATTGGCGGTATTTACACTAGCTCTGATTGATACTGGTGACTGGAATCGTACAACCGCGTTATATGGTATTGGGTGCGCCTTTGCCGGCGGTGTGCTTACAGCAATTCTGGTTATCGGATTAATGCCGTTTTTTGAAACGTCATTTGGCATCTTGTCCGCACTCAAGCTCGTGGAACTCTCCAATCCCAACCATCCTTTGCTTCGCAAATTACTTACGGAGACACCAGGCACGTATCACCACAGCGTTATGGTTGGCAACTTATCCGAGGCAGCAGCAGAAGCGATAGGGGCTAATGGATTGTTATGTCGTGTCGGATCGTATTATCATGATATTGGCAAGACCAAGCGGCCTGTCTATTTTATAGAAAATCAGAACAATATGGAAAATCCGCATGACTCGATTGATCCCAAGCTGAGCAAGTCTATTATTGTTGCTCATGCAAGGGATGGTGTAGAGATGCAGAAGGACTATAAGCTGCCAAAGCCGATTCGTGACATTGCCGAACAGCATCATGGGACAACGTTTTTGCACTACTTCTACCATAAGGCATTGCGTCAGGCGGAGGAGGCCGGAATTGAACCGGACTTCACGGAAGAGGATTTCCGCTATCCTGGCCCGAAGGCACAGTCCAAGGAATCTGCTATTGTGGGTATAGCGGATAGTGTTGAAGCGGCGGTTCGTTCGCTGCGCAAGCCAACGGTGGAGCAGGTAGAGTCTATGATTGAGAAAATTATCAAGGGACGTCTCGATGATCATCAGTTCAACGATTGTGATCTTACGATGCGTGAGCTGGATATCGTCGCCAAAACGTTGAAGGAAACGGTGATGGGTATTTTCCATTCCAGAATCGAATATCCGGAAGAAATCAAGAAACCGAAGCCGACATCACCTGAAGCCGGCTGATCAATATTACGAGCAGACAGGAGTTATGAAGGAATGAGTCTTAACCTCGCATGGAATAATGAACAACAGGATAAAGAAATTACGGAGCCGATGATCGCAATGCTCGAGCAGCTGCTGGCTATTGCCGGTGAAGCAGAAGGCATCACTGAAGGAGAGGTTGCACTCACGTTTGTAAACGATGAGCAGATTCACGAGCTGAACCGTGATTACCGAGGCATCGACCGTCCGACAGATGTGCTGTCCTTTGCCATGAATGAAACCGTGGATGAAGAGCTGGATATTATCTATGAGCTTGATGAGGACGAGGAAATGGAAGAGATGCCTGATGTTCTTGGCGATATCATTATTTCCGTTCCCCGCACCATCTTGCAAAGTGAAGAGTACGGGCATTCATTTGAACGTGAGTTAGGATTTCTATTTGTACACGGTTTCCTGCACCTCCTCGGTTACGACCATCAGGATGAAGCCAGCGAAGCGGAAATGATGGGCAAACAGGAAGCTGTCCTTGCTCAAGCCGGGTTGACACGATAATGAAAAGGCGCTCCTGGGGTCTCGTATTCCTGAATGCTCTGGAAGGAATTGCATACGGCTTGCGAACGCAGCGGAATGTTAGAGTTCACACTGGAGTAGCCATTTTGATGTGTGGAGCCGGATTTTTTTTCAACATTTCGAGAACGGATTGGATGTTTGTACTGACAGCCGTATTTATGGTTATCGTTACGGAATTGATGAATACAGCGGTAGAAGCAGCCGTTGACCTGGCACAGCCGCATATCCACCCGCTCGCAAAAGCGGCAAAAGACACCGCTGCCGGGGCTGTACTGCTGGCTGCGGTGTTCGCCGTCATCATTGGATGTTTTGTTTTCCTGAAACCTGTGATGACCTGGCTGGGACTCTTATGAGGATAACAGCGATCGAAAGCTTGTTCTGTCATCGGAGTGCCCCGTGTAATCCAAACGTTCTAATCAGCTTAACGAAATGAGCTCACAGTTTATACACACCCTAAGGGAGAGAAAAACAAATGGACAATGGCTTGTTAATGCAAGAAGCAATAAAGGCACGTACGAAAGCGTACACGCCATATTCCCATTTTGGGGTAGGCGCAGCACTGCTCGATAGTGAAGGCCATGTGCACCATGGGTGCAATATTGAAAATGCCGCGTACACACCAGGAAACTGTGCGGAGCGTACCGCAATGTTCAGTGCCATTGCAGGAGGACATAAACCTCGCAGTTTTAAGGCGATGGCGATTGTCGGAGATACTGAAGGGCCGATTGCCCCTTGCGGGGTATGCCGCCAAGTCATGTATGAGCTGTGTGAGCCAGACATGAAAGTCATTTTGGGAAACTTAAAGGGTGACTTGTTAGAAACAACAGTGGCAGAGCTGCTGCCATGGGCTTTTGGGCCCTCAGATCTGAACAATGTTAAAAAATAAATTCCAGGCCTAGGCGCCTGAGGAGGACCATATGAAAAAGCAAGCATTCAAATCCGGATTTGTCGCGATCATCGGACGTCCTAATGTAGGCAAGTCTACCTTGATGAATCAGGTAATCGGGCAAAAAATCGCAATTATGTCGGACAAGCCGCAAACCACACGCAACAAAATTCATGGAGTATACACGTCCGAGGAGCAGCAGATTGTATTTCTGGACACGCCGGGCATTCACAAACGTCAATCCAAGCTTGGCGACTACATGAATGAAACGGCACTCAACACGCTTGGTGAGGTCGAGGCGGCTTTGTTCCTGATCGATGCATCAGAAGGCATGGGAGGCGGAGATCGTTACATTGCCGAGCAATTGAAAAGTGTGCGCACTCCGGTCATTCTCGTTATGAACAAGATCGATAAAATTGCACCGGAAGCTCTCCTGCCGCTGATTGAAGAATATCGCAAGCTGCATGATTTTGCAGAAATCGTGCCTGTGTCGGCGATGCTGGGCAGCAATGTGAGCACATTGCTTGAGCAGATCGGCAAGTATTTGCCTGAAGGGCCGCAATATTATCCGGACGATCAGGTAACGGATCACCCTGAGCAGTTTGTATGCGCAGAATTGATTCGTGAGAAAATTTTGCAAATGACTCGTGAGGAAGTTCCTCACTCCATCGCCGTAACGATCGAAGACATGAAAGTACAGGATAATGGGGTAGTTTATATATCGGCCGTTATCTTTGTTGAACGTGATTCACAGAAAGGCATCATCATCGGCAAGCAGGGAGCTTTGTTAAAAGAAGTGGGCAAGCGGGCGCGTCAGGATATCCAAAATCTGCTTGGCTCCAGAATATTTATGGATCTGTGGGTCAAAGTGAAAAAAGATTGGAGAAATCAGGACCGTGTGCTGCGGGATCTTGGTTTTGGACGTGAATAACTGTATGAAATCGTGAGACTACGATCGTGATTTTCGTATCCATTAATTGCAACACATAGTTTCCCTTGCAAGGCTCCATCCTATCGGGTAGAACCAGACGTCATTTCCGAAGAGAGGATGAATTTCCGATGCGGGATTTTTCATGGAAGGTATTTGCGATGACAGGGGATGTTGAATCCTATTTGTTATATACCGAGACGTGTAACTCGTCAGGTCAGGAGTCGGATACTGCAAGGGAAGTGAATGAAGACGAAGAAGCTGAAGCTTGATAGGCTGATTCAGGAATGGTTAGGTGACGAGGCATGCTATACAGAGTGGAAGGCATTGTCATCCGCAGCATGGACTACGGCGAGGGTAATAAAATTGTTACACTTTGTACCGAAAGTGGCGGAAAAGCAGGAGTTCTCGTCCGGGGTGCGAAAAAGCCAAAAAGTCGGCATGCTGCACTGGTGCAGCCGTTTACGTATGGTCAATATGTTTATTTTCGTAATACAGGTCTCGGCACACTGAATGCAGGCGAGATTATTGAATCCAATCATGAGTTGCGAGAGGATCTGGTGAAGGCGGCCTATGCTTCCTATGCATGTGAGCTGCTGGATCGGGTGCTTCAGGATGAAGAGACCGGTGCGTTCTGGTTCAAACAATTGAAAGTTTGTCTGCAGGCCTTGAAGGAAGATAAGGACCCTGCCATTATCATTAGTTTGTATGAGATGAAAATATTACAGGCAGCTGGTTACGGTCCGCAGCTGCTTGAATGTATTTCCTGCAACCATGAGCGGCCCGATGAGCAGCTATTTATTAGTCCCAGACTCGGCGGTGTTCTGTGCAGAGCATGCAAACATTTTGATCCGCCAGCAATGGCTGTCAGCTCAAAAACGTTAAAGCTGCTGCGTTTGTTTGGGCAGCTGGACCTGCAGCGTTTGGGAAATATATCGGTGAGTGAGTCAACCCGTAATGAAATTAAAAAAGTCATGCGGGCTTTTATGGATCATCAGCTTGGTCTTCACCTTAAATCCCGTTCTTTTCTGGATCAGATGGAGAAGTACGGGATATGATATGTGTAGGATACTCTAAAATTGTATTGACTTCATATTTGATTTTATATATTATAAAGTATAAATTCTCTTTTTGGAGACATGCATTGAACGAGAAAGTAGGAAGCTGGATTCAGATTGATAAGCGAGTCAGGGACGGTGGAAGCCTGATTGAATCGGTTTGTGAACAGGGCACTCGGGAGCATGAATGGACACGGAAAAGTGGGCCGGAGCAGACAATAAGTGTTGTTTGACTCAGGCCAAGTAGGGTGGAACCGCGGGAACAGCTCTCGTCCCTACGTCTGTATATCAGGCGTAGGGCGAGGGCTGTTTATTATGGACTGGACTTCTTCTACGCTTGCTAACAAACCAACCGAAAAGGAGCATGATTATGAATTTTCAGCAGATGATCTTGACGCTGCAGCAATTCTGGGCCGAGCATAACTGTATTATCGTTCAGCCATATGACACGGAAAAAGGGGCAGGCACGATGAACCCGATGACCTTTTTGCGTTCACTTGGACCAGAACCGTGGAAAGTGGCTTATGTAGAGCCTTCCCGCCGTCCATCTGACGGACGATATGGAGAAAATCCGAACCGGCTCTATCAGCATCACCAGTTCCAGGTCATTATCAAGCCTTCTCCGGACAACATTCAGGAGATTTATCTGGAAAGCTTGAACCGCCTCGGTATCGACCCGCTCAAGCATGACATTCGGTTTGTGGAAGACAACTGGGAGAACCCTTCGCTTGGCTGCGCAGGACTGGGCTGGGAAGTATGGCTGGATGGTATGGAGATAACGCAATTTACGTATTTCCAGCAGGTCGGTGGAATTGAGACGAATCCGGTAGCTGTGGAGATTACGTATGGTATGGAGCGACTCGCTTCTTACATACAGGAAAAAGAAAATGTATTTGATCTGGAGTGGGTAGAGGGCATCGCATATGGAGATGTGTTCCGTCAGCCTGAGTATGAGCATTCCAAATATACGTTTGAAGTTTCTGACGTTAAAATGCTGTTCACTCTTTTTAATATGTATGAGGAAGAAGCAAACAAAGCAATGGCACAACACCTGGTATCCCCGGCTTATGATTATGTGCTGAAATGCTCACATACCTTTAACCTGCTGGATGCACGGGGAGCGATTAGTGTAACCGAACGTACAGGATATATTACACGTGTTCGTAACCTTGCTCGCCAAGTGGCAGCGACATATGTGGAAGAGCGCGAGAAGCTGGGCTTCCCGCTGATCAAGAAAGGGGGAGCCGAGAATGTCTAAAGATCTGCTGTTTGAAATTGGTTTGGAAGAAGTGCCTGCACGTTTCATGCGCGCAGCCATCGCACAGCTTGAAGAACGCATCGTGAAATGGCTTGATGCATCCCGTATTGCGTATGGTGAAGTTAAGGCCTATGCTACACCTCGTCGTCTTGCAGTTCTGATCCAGAATGTTGCAGAGAAACAGGAGGATGTGGAGGAAGAAGTTAAAGGTCCTTCCCGCAAAATTGCGTTGGATGAGAGCGGCAGCTGGAGTAAGGCAGCGCTCGGATTCGCGCGCAGTCAAGGTGTGGAACCGGATCAGTTCACATTCAAAGAGCTGAATGGTGTCGAATACATTTATGCAACCAAAAGCAGCAAAGGTGTAGATACAGCCTCGGTGATTGGAGAAGGTTTGCTTTCCGTACTGCATGCGATGACTTTTCCGAAATTTATGCGCTGGGCGTCCTATGACTTCAAGTTTGTTCGTCCAATTCGCTGGATTGTAGCGCTGTTTGGAACCGAAGTAATCGAACTTGAAGTAACGGGGGTCAAATCAGGCAACGTTACGCGCGGGCATCGCTTCCTGGGCAGTGAAGCTGTCGTGTCCGAGCCTTCCGCTTATGTGGATGTACTGCGCACCCAGCATGTTATTGCAGATATTCAGGAACGTGAACAGATGATTGTGTCCCGGATTGAGGCACTGGCTGCCGAGAAAAGCTGGAACATCGCCATCAAGGAAGATTTGTTGGAAGAGGTGCTCTTCCTGGTTGAGACGCCAACGGTACTGTTCGGCACCTTTGATTTCTCTTTCCTGAACATTCCACAGGAAGTGCTGATTACGTCGATGCGAGAGCATCAGCGTTATTTCCCGGTACTGAATCAGGAAGGCCAGCTGCTGCCATACTTTGTTACGGTTCGTAACGGGGGCAGTGATTCACTGGATGTCATCGCAAAAGGGAACGAAAAGGTGCTGCGCGCCCGTCTGTCCGATGCGAAGTTCTTCTACGAGGAAGATCAGAAGCTGGAGATTAAGGACGCATTGTCCAAGCTCGAAAGCATCGTGTTCCAGGAAGAACTCGGTACAGTTGGGGACAAAGTACGCCGCATTCGTAAAATTGCTGATAGTCTTGCTGCAAAGCTGCAGGTATCGGCAGATACAGCTCAGGCGGTTAGCCGGTCCGCAGATATTTGCAAATTTGATCTTGTGACGCTGATGGTTGGGGAATTCCCTGAACTGCAAGGTGTAATGGGTGAAGATTATGCCCGCAAAGCTGGTGAAAAAGAAGAGGTTGCCAAGGCGGTATTTGAGCACTACCAGCCACGCTTCGCCGGAGACCAGTCTCCTGCATCTCTTGTTGGAGCCATCGTTAGTGCGGCAGATAAAATCGATACGATTGTAGGCTGCTTATCTATTAATATTATCCCTACAGGATCTCAGGACCCTTATGCACTGCGCCGTCAGGCAGCGGGCATTGTACAAATACTGCTGGATCATCAGCTTCCGCTGACCTTGTCCGATGTATTTGGAGCCGCGCTCGAAGTTCATGCTCAGATGAATCTGTTGAAACGTGCAGACGCAGAGGTTCGTAAAGACCTGCAAGACTTCTTCGCATTACGTGTAAAAAAATTGCTGTCCGAAACGGTACGTTATGACGTCGTGGATGCGGTCATTGCTTCCGGATTTGACGATATCAGTGCGATCGTTCCTAAAGGTGAGGCACTTATGAAAGCTGTGTTGTCAGGAGAAGAGTTCAAAACAACGGTGGAGTCCTTCAATCGTGTCGGAAACCTGGCGGCCAAAGCATCCAACGCTTCTGTACATCCTGAACTGTTTACAGAAGAGGGAGAGCGTCAACTGTTTGATGCCTGGAATCAAACGAATGCAGCTTATCGTGATGCACTCGCTAAGCACAATGCTGCAGAAGCATTATCTGTTGCTTCTGCTTGGAAGGCCGCGATTACGGTATTCTTCGATTCTGTCATGGTTATGGCTGAAGATGAAGCGGTTCGTGCGAATCGCCTTGCACTGCTGGCTGCCATTGATCAAGACTTGAAAGGTTTCGCAGACTTTTCCAAATTGGTAGGCTAAATTGTGCTGTAACGGCAATTCCCGTTGCAAAGTATAACAGCTATACATGAACAGTATTAAAGAAGGATACATGAGGGTATAAATATACGGAGCGGATTGTAGAATTTGCCTTAAAACAACCGCTCCGTATTTTAGACTTTGTTTTTCTCCATTGGACGCAGAAGGAATTTGAATGGCAAAGGTCGTATATTACAATTATGCAGTTATTTTATGAAACCGGGTGGTTTGGGTTTGAGTGAATTGAATATACGTCACATCGTTGTGGATGGAGATGCGTGCCCGGTCAAGACCGAGATTGTCAGCACCGCACGTCTTTTTAATATTCCTGTGCTGATGGTATCTTCCTTTGATCATTTGCTGCAAGGAGGAGAAGGCGTACGAACCGTGCAGGTGGATCGCAGTGATCAAAGTGCAGACCTGTATATTGCAAATCACATCAAGCCATACGATGTGGTCATAACCCAGGATTATGGACTTGCAGCGCTTGCACTTGGTAAACGTTGTTATGTTCTGTCGTTTAGAGGTCGTGAATTTAATGACCGGGATATTGATTTTATGCTTGATTCTCGCCATACTGCGGCCAAGGCCAGACGCCGAGGCCATTATGGGAAAGGGCCAAAGCCCTTCACAGAGCAGGACCGAGAAATTTTTCAACATAAACTGACAAAACTTTTGAAAGATTTGCAGGAGAATGTGTAAGTTTATCGAATTATATTTACGTGTTAGAAGAGATGAAGGTGGCCGAGATGAGTAACGGACAAGGCGGTATACCCGAAAGTATTATTGAATCGGTATTGCAGCAACATGATATCGTCGATACGGTAAGCCGATTTGTACATCTGACCAAGCAGGGGAAGTATATGAAAGGCCTCTGCCCTTTTCATTCCGAGAAGACGCCTTCGTTCACTGTTACACCCGAGAAACAGATTTTCTATTGCTACGGATGCGGCACGGGCGGAAACGCCATCAAATTCAGGATGGAAATCGAAGGATTGTCCTTTCCCGAGGCTGTCAAAACGATGGCAGAAGAAAGTCACATCTCCATGGGTGACTGGCAGGGGCGTGAAGCAGCTCATGTTAATCCGGAGACGGCACGTCTGCTGGAGGCTTATGAGCTGACCGCGAAGCTGTATCATTTTCTATTGAAAAATACAGAACATGGCAAGGCAGCCATGGAATATTTACGCTCACGCGGTATTGGTGACAAATTGATTGATCAGTTCCAGATTGGATATGCACCCAATCGTTGGGACACGCTGGTACAGTTTCTGGAGAAGCGAGAATATCCGCTGGAAGAGATGGAGCGGGGCGGACTTCTTTCAGAGCGAAGTGAAGGTCACGGATATGTGGACAAGTTCAGAGACCGAATCATGTTCCCCATCCATGGCAGGAGCGGTAAGCCAATTGCATTTGCGGGCCGTATATTGGGAGAAGGCCAGCCTAAATATCTGAACTCCCCGGAAACCCGGTTGTTCAATAAAGGTCGTGTTCTCTACAATCTGCACCAGGCCAAAAATGCAATACGTAAACAGAGACAAGTTATTTTGTTTGAAGGTTATGGTGATGTGATCTCTGCATGGGATCAGGACGTTCAGAATGGTGTCGCTGCTATGGGAACGGCCCTTACGGAAAATCAGGCCTTGATGATCAAAGGCATGTGTGATGAGGTCATTCTGTGTTATGATGGCGACCGAGCTGGACAGGCCGCTGCCATGAAGAACTTCCCCATCTTGGAGGAAGCCGGATTACAGGTGAAGATCGCGCTCATTCCTGAGGGACTTGATCCGGATGATTTTATTCGAAAGCACGGCGGTGAACGATTCCGTAACCAGATTGTGGACGGTGCCGTAACAACTACAAAATTTAAGCTTATAAACCTTAAAAAAAACCATATACTGCTAGAAGGCGGCGGTCAGATCGCTTATTCCAAAGAAGCAGTAAAACTGATTGCTCCTCTGTCTTCACCGACGGAGCGTGAAGTATATCTTCGTGAACTTGCGGCTGAAGTTGATGTATCCTTCGAGACATTGAAGCAAGAATGTAACGAGGAACGGGAAGCAATGAAAAATAACGAGGATTATGGGGATAATAACACGAAAAGGTGGAATAATGGTAGGCAACAAAATAGGCATGTGCCTACACCCAATCTGTTGCCGGCTTACCATTCTGCTGAGCGCAAGTTGATCGCCTGGATGCTGCAGGATGATGAAGCAGCCCAGTATGTCAATGAACATCTTGGAGAAGCCTTTAACTTGGATGATCATGCAGCTATTGCTGCTTATCTATATGCCTATTACGCGCAAGGCAAACCGCCGGATACAAGCCGTTTTATGTCTTCTCTGCATGATGATCGTCTGGAAAAGACGGTCAGCTCAATCTCGATGATGGATGGTCCAGGTGAATGGAGTGTTCAAGTGCTTGACGATTGTATCAGGGAAGTTCTGAAGTATCCGCGCAAAAAAGAGTACGATCTGAAGAAAGAAGAAATGATTGCTGCAGAGCGGGCAGGTGATTCTGTACGCGCGGCACAAATTGCACTTGAGATGATTGCCCTAGAGAGACAGTGAACATCTAGATTACTCGGATGTTTCTAGGGAGGAGGGAGTCGAGTTATGGCGAATGATCAGCATACTGAACTAGAAACAGAATTAACACTGGATCAGGTTAAAGATCAATTGATTGAATCAGGTAAGAAAAGAGCTTCACTGAACTACAAGGAAATTATTGAAAAACTCTCTCCGTTTGAGCAGGATGCAGAGCAGATGGATGAGTTCTACGAGCAACTCAGTGACCTTGGAATTGATGTGGTTAACGAAAATGATGAAGAGGTTACCCTTCGTCCAAACGATGATTCCGAAAACGGAGGAAGAGATGGGGACGATGAGTTCCATTTTGATGATGATCTGAGCCTGCCACCTGGCATCAAAATTAATGACCCTGTGCGGATGTACCTCAAGGAGATTGGACGCGTACCTTTGTTGTCTGCTGATGATGAAGTACAGCTTGCCAAACGAATTGAGAACGGGGATGAGGAAGCCAAGCGTCGTCTTGCTGAAGCTAACCTGCGTCTCGTTGTAAGTATCGCCAAGCGTTATGTCGGACGTGGCATGCTGTTCCTTGATTTGATTCAGGAAGGTAATATGGGTCTGATCAAAGCGGTAGAGAAATTTGACCATAAAAAGGGTTACAAGTTCAGTACGTATGCAACATGGTGGATTCGTCAGGCGATTACACGTGCAATTGCTGACCAGGCACGTACAATTCGTATTCCTGTACACATGGTGGAGACGATTAATAAGCTGATTCGGGTATCCCGTCAGCTACTGCAGGAACTTGGACGTGAACCGACTCCTGAAGAGATTGCTGCGGAGATGGACTTGAGTGTAGAGAAGGTTCGTGAAATTACAAAGATTGCGCAGGAACCGGTTTCCCTGGAAACACCGATTGGTGAAGAGGACGATTCTCATCTGGGTGATTTCATTGAGGACCAGGAAGCACTCGCTCCAGCCGATGCTGCTGCCTACGAACTCTTGAAAGAACAACTCGAAGATGTTCTCGACACATTGACAGAGCGTGAAGAAAATGTTCTTCGTTTGCGTTTTGGTCTGGATGATGGACGTACAAGAACTCTCGAAGAAGTGGGCAAAGTATTTGGTGTTACGCGTGAGCGTATTCGTCAGATCGAAGCCAAAGCTCTTCGTAAATTGCGCCACCCGAGTCGCAGCAAACGACTCAAGGATTTCCTCGAATAATTGAACTGTGGGAGACTTTCTGCGAGACGCTTTGGCGGCGGCGGGGTCTCCTTTCGTTTTAATTTGAATAGTTAGATTTCTTTCTTTTGGAAATTCATCCTTGAAATGTTTGATTGGATTTTATTTTATCGTTTTTCTTCACGCAATGCAAATCAATAAATTAAATGAATGGTCAGGTGCTTCATGAAACTTTCGAATCGATTACAACGGATACATGATCAAATTCCTGAAGGAAGCCGGATGGCGGATATTGGCTCAGACCATGCTTTGTTACCTGTTGCCGCAATTCGTAGTGGCAAAGCTTCAGCGGCTGTAGCAGGGGAAGTCAATCCAGGTCCATATGATGCTGCATGCAAGCAGGTCAGTGATGCCGGGTTAAAGGAAAAAATTACAGTGCGTCGTGGCGATGGTCTGGATGTTATCTCCACAGGAGAAGTGGATGTCATTACGATTGCGGGCATGGGCGGTGCATTGATTGCCTCCATTCTGGAGCGCGGCTTGTCCAAATTGGAAGGTGTACAGCTTCTGATTTTGCAGCCTAACGTAGGTGAAGATATTCTGAGACGTTGGCTTCTGGAGCATCATTGGGTTGTCGTAGCGGAGCAGCTTCTGGAGGAAGACGGAAAAATTTATGAAATTATCACTGCGATGCCGCAGGCGAGCAGTCCAATTGCGAATAAAGAGGTATACCGTGCTCGTCCCTTAAAAGACGGCGTGGAATTGACCGAGGATTTGCTGCTGCGTATGGGACCGTATCTGACGGACCGTGCTACCGAAGTGTTTTTTGCCAAATGGGAGAGTGAGATCGGCAAGCTGCAGGGTGTGTTACAGTCCATTTCCAAATCCGATCAGGAATCATCCAGGGGCAAAGCAGCCGAGGTGCAGCAGCTGATCACCAGTTTACAGGAGGTGTTGGCATGTTTGCCAAAGGTCAAACCGTAATTCAACTGATGGAGCGGCTGGCTCCTAAACATCTGGCTGTACCTGATGATCGCATCGGTCTTCAGCTGGGAAGTCTGCAAAAAGAAATTACCCATGTGCTTGTGGCACTGGACGTCACTGATGAAGTCGTGGAGGAAGCGATCCGTATTGGAGCCAATCTGATCATTGCACATCATGCTATTATGTTCCGTCCCGTAAAATCACTGAGTACAGATACACCTATGGGCAAACTGTATGAGAAACTGATCAAAAACGACATCGCGGTTTATATTGCCCACACCAATCTCGATGTAGCCGAGGGTGGCATTAATGACTGGATGGCTGAAGCACTTGGCATTGAGAGCAAGGAATCGCTGGAAGATGTGCATACAGACCAACTCTACAAGCTGGCAGTGTTCGTCCCCCTTACGCATCATGAGCAGGTGCTGCAGGCGATTCTGGAGGCAGGGGCAGGAAGTATTGGTCAATACAGCAAATGCAGCTTTAACACGGAAGGAACAGGCACATTCGTTCCAGGTGAAGGCACACAGCCGTTTATCGGAGCGCAGGGGCTGATGGAGCGTGTAGAAGAGATGCGGATTGAAACGCTTGTACCTCAAAGCTTGCGGAGCAAAGTGATTCAGGCGATGTTAAAGGCGCATCCGTATGAAGAGGTGGCGTATGATCTCTATGCAGTCGATTTAAAAGGCCGTACACTTGGCTTGGGACGTCTTGGTCCTTTGAAGGAGCCTAAAACCCTTGGTGAGCTGGTCGATGTCGTCAAAGCGCAATTTAACGTTCCTCAAGTCCGCGTGGTCGGTGATTTGAATAAAAAAATCAAAAAAGCGGCCGTGCTCGGCGGGTCAGGCAGCCGGTATGTGCTTACAGCCCGTTTCAAAGGAGCGGATGTCATTGTAACGGGAGATATTGACTATCATACGGCACATGATGCTTTGATGGCGGGCATGTGTATCATTGATCCGGGCCATAATACAGAAAAAATTATGAAGCCCAAAACAGCGGATTGGCTCCGTGCTCAGCTCGCAGATCAGCGATATGAGACGAAGGTGACTGCATCCGAGGTGAATACAGAAGTATTCCGTTTCATGTAAAAGGTTAAAAAGCAGGCTGTACGCTGATTTCCATTAATATTTAGCTTGTATGGGGAGACAAAAGCCTGTATACTATGTAATGTTGTTCGGAAAGCTTGACAGACAATCGCTGGTGGCCTTCGGTGCCACGAGAGGAAAGTCCGGGCTCCACAGGGCAGGATGCTGGATAACGTCCAGTCAGCGCGAGTTGAAGGATAGTGCCACAGAAATGGACCGCCGATGGCCGGGTATTCCCCGGTACAGGCAAGGATGGAACCGAGGTGTAAGAGACCCCGAGGAACGCTGGTGACTTCGTTCCTGGTAAACCCCATCTGGAGCAAGACCTAAAGGGACACGGTCACCTCTTCGGAGGAGACAGCCTTAGCCCGAGGTGTGTCTAGGTTGGTCGCTTGAGCTGTGCAGCAATGTACGGCCTAGATAGATGATTGTCGCTTCTGGTGGGAGGGTAGTTCCCGTTTGAACCACGAAGAGCACAGAACCCGGCTTACGGTAAGCTTTCCTAACTGCAACAACAAAATAATATATGAATTCCTGTTCAACACAACAGGTTATATAAAATAAGGCGTCAGATTCATTTTGAATCTCACGCCTTATTTTTATTCCAACGTAAGCAGCACGGCTATTGAACGAGAAAAACCGCTTAGCCCGTAAAAAAGGCTAAAGCGGTTAACTGTTATGCTATCGTAATGACAGTTTGTTACATCGTTACCACATGATCGGATTGGCTTGAAGCATGCCAGCGCTGAATGGCACGATCCATACGTTCTACCGCTTCAGGGAGAAGCTCAGGGTCGGTATGGGTAAAGTTAATCCGCATCCGGTTAAGCTCTGGTGTTCCGGCGTAGAAGGAATCTCCGGGTACGATACATACCTTCTCCTGGATGCCGTATGTGAACAGGTTGCTGGCAAGCATGCCTTCAGGAAGCGTCAGCCACAAGAACATGCCGCCTTGCGGAGAGTTCCATGTAATGCCCTCCCATGATTTACGGGCCATGAGTTCGGTCAGCGTTCTCATACGCTGTTCATAGTCCTGAGAGATGTAGCGAATATGGGCATCCAGATCAAAAGTCTCAAGTAATGCGTGCAGTGCTCGCTGATCAATGCTGCTGGAGTGCAGGTCTGCACCTTGCTTGGCACGAGCAGCAATTTTGACAACATCGGGAGCAGCGAGAATCCAGCCGGTACGAAGGCCCGGAGCTACTGTTTTGGAAAAAGTGCTGGTATAGATTACGTTGGACGGTCCTTCATATGATGCAGCATCCAGTGCTGCGAGAGCAGGTGCATCTAATTGTTCAGGGTTAAAGCGGATTTCACCATAAGGATCATCCTCCAGAATAAGTACACCATATTTCCGGCACAAATCCACGGCTTGTTGTCTTCTCTCACGGGACCACACTTTGCCTGTCGGGTTAGAGAACGTGGGGTTAATGTAGACCAGTTTAGGGCGATGCAGTTGAAGCTGCTCTTCCAGAGATTCTGGCAGCATACCGTGATCGTCACAGGCTACGCCGTGTGATATGCCCTGATAAGATTGGATGACCTGCAGAGCCGCCAGATAAGTAGGTGATTCCACAAGTACGCTGTCACCCGGGTCAAGCAGGATGCGGCAGACCAGGTCGATGGATTGCTGTGATCCAGTCGTTAACAGCATATGATCAGGTGAAGCAGGCAGTCCTTTGGCTTCCAGACGCTCAGCAATTTTGACACGAAGCGGACGATAGCCTTCCGTTTCTGCATATTGAAGAGCGGCTGAACCGCTCATAAATACTTTCTCATAAGCTGCGCGGATGGCTTCAAGCGGGAAGGAAGTTTGCGCAGGAAGACCACCTGCAAGGGAGATCATTCCGGGCGCTTGTGCGGCCTGTAACATGTCGCGAACGACAGAGGACGGGGTGTTTTGTGCCATTTTAGACCAAGGTGTACTCATGATATTCTCATCTCCTGTTATTCACTGTTATACTGATATTATAAACTATAATAGATAGAACGCACTATAACAGTAAAACGACGATCATAACAGTTGGGGGAGTGATTATGCATATTGAATTGAAACGGGGGAGCAGCACCAAGCTGTATGTGCAGATTGCTCTAACGATTGCAGACCGTATCCGTTCGGGATTAATAGAGCCGGGAACCCGGTTGCCCTCTGTGCGCAAAATGACTGTTGATCTGGGAGTAAGCCTGGTCACAGTGACCAAAGCTTATGCTGAACTCGAAGCTATACAACTTATCAGCTGTTCCCAGGGTAAAGGCTGTTATGTGACTGGTTTGGGAGCCTCCACTACAACACCTCAGCCCCAAGAGGATGGTACTGGTAATGTTCACAGGAAGGCAAGCAGTGATACAGGTGCAGCGCTGAACTGGCAAATGACATTAATCGATTATTTGCCAAGAGCGCAGTTGTGGCGGCATTTTGATGTCTCTCCTCAGGTTCGCTATGAACTGCATATGTCCGCGATTCAACCAGAAATGCTGCCTACGCGTGATATCATCGACAGCGCCTACCATCTCTCATCAGATCATACGGAGCGCATGGCCGCATATGGATCATTTCAGGGGGATTGGGAACTAAGACAGACTTTTGCTGCACATTTCAATTCTCGTGGACTTCATGCGGCACCTGAACGAATGTTAATCACGAGCGGTGCACAGCAGGGTATTGATCTGGTAGCTCGTACATTTGTTGGGCCTGGCGATGTTGTATATATGGAGGCCCCGACGTATACTGGAGCAATTGATGTATTTACGAGCAGGGGAGCCAAGATTATCACAGTTCCTATGGATGATGAAGGCATGCGTATCGATCTGCTGACCCGCCTGTGTGATACCTATGCACCGAAGCTGATTTATACTGTTCCTACATATCATAATCCAACGGGCATAACGATGAGTGCAAGAAGACGGGCCCAGCTGCTTAACATTGCGCAAAGCTATCACTGCCTTATACTTGAGGATGATCCATTTGCTGATTTGTATTTTCATGAGCCGCCGCCAGCTTCCATTAAATCGATGGATAGTGCCGGACATGTCGTTTACATCAAAAGCTTCAGCAAGGTGCTGTCCCCGGGCTGCCGTGTAGCTTGCGCGATTGCGGATGGAAGTGTACTGACCCGGCTTGTAGCCGCCAAATCTACAGCTGATCTGGGGAGTCCGCTATTAACCCAGAAGGCCCTGCAGACGTACATTCAGAATCAGTACGATGTTTATGTGCGTAAGCTTCGAGAGAAATTGTATGCGCGGCTGTGTGCTGCTTCCGAGGTGTTGAACGAGCATGCAGCGAAGGGGATGCAATGGCGTCTTCCAGATGGAGGACTTAACTTGTGGCTTGAATTACACGGGAGCTTTGATATACATGAGCTGCATCGGCAGTCTCTTGCTGCGGGGGTATCCTTTTTGCCTGGATCAGCCTGTTTTGTTGGGGAGAGTGATACGTCAAGCCTGCGAATCTGTTTCACGGTGACCAGCGAAGAAGCGCTGCGGCAGGGGCTGATTACGTTATGTGGTGTGATTGAAAGATACACATCCCAGCAGGCCGGGGCAGCGGCGGACAGGCTGCCGCTCATATAATTTTTTTGACTATGGACATCCATCCATACCACTTCGTGTGAACTGCAATAGGTTATAGTATCACTTGAAAGGGAGTTGGTTTGAAATGAACCATTGCTGTCCAGAGGTTTCTCCAATTGTATGTGATCCGATCCAGGTTGTTCAAGATTATTACATTCCACAGATCGTGCCTGTTATTCACCCGATTGAAATTGTAAAACAGCATCACTGCGTTCCGATCCCTCACCATATGTATCCGGTGGTTGTGAAGGAAGAAGGACCAGGACCGCTGTATGTGTCCAGCCATAAGAAAAAATCCGTGAAAAAATCAGGCAAAGCCCGCACAACCTCTCGCAAGCGCTAGGCGCAGCGAGTGCCTCGGGGAAATAGGTTCAAAACCAAAGAGCAGCATACGCCCCGAGGCGCAGCTGCTTTTGTTTGTTTCCATATTCAATCAGGTGAACAAAATACATTGCTGCATGATCGATTATATTTTGTTCGGCATATTATAAAATGTAAATATTTACATATTTACCGAGTATACTTGTTCAACGTATTATCTAACTGCTGTCTGACATGCTGCGGCCAAAATTGCAGCGGGGCACTGCTGCCCGAGGCGGCCTGCAGCGCTTTGTATACATCAATCTGCCCGTAGCCGTAATATTTATCGTGTCCCGGATCACCCAGATCGATAACGCTCTGCCGCATCAAATCCATAACCTCGGTATTGGTCAGGTCTGGATTCAGAGAGCGAATCAGGCCAGCCAGTGCAGCAACGTGCGGACTCGCCATGGATGTACCTGACAGAGCAGCATATTGATTGTCCGGGTACGTACTGGCGATGCTCGAACCCGGAGCGGTCACATCGACGTAGTCCCCATAGTTGGAGTAAGAAGCCTTGTTCATATCCGGGTCAGTGGCCGAGACAGCAAAAACCTCCGGATACGCGGCGGGGTAACCTGGACGCTCGGTATTATCGTTGCCAGTTGCAGCGATGAGTACGATATCCCGGTCAAAAGCATATTTGATGGCATCATGCAGAAATTGGGCATCTGCATAATTGCCCAAACTCATGTTAATGACTTTGGCGCCATGATCCGCTGCCCAGATGATTCCTTCGGCAACAGCATACGTTGTACCCGATCCTGAGTTATCAAGCACCTTGACGGGCAGCACCTTGTTATACCAGCTCATGCCAGCTACACCTTCATTATTGTTCACGATCGCTCCGATAATACCGGCAACATGTGTACCGTGCCCCACATCATCCATCGGCTTGCTGCCCGGTTTTACGACATTGTATCCTTCGAGTAATTTGCCTTTCAGATCCGGGTGATTCACATCAACCCCTGTATCCACTACGGCCACAATGACATCCTTGTTTCCTTTGGTAATGTTCCATCCGCGATTCGTCTCGATTGCAGGCAAATTCCACTGATAATCCGAGAAGAGCACGTCATTGGGGATGGTGACATCGGTTTGTTCAGCTGGTGCTTCATTGGTTAAATACATATAGTGAGGTTCCATATACAAAGGGTTCCATTTACTGCCGAAATAGTCCCGCAATTGTTTATAATTCATCGTCTCGGATCGAAAAACATACGTATACCCAAGCTTGCGCGCAGATTGTGTTTTCAAGTCCGAATGAATGATCCGCATATCGCGTTCACTAGGGTCTTGCCGGAAGCGAATGACGATTTCATTTTCGTAAAAATGGCTTGCATTCGCGTTGTCATGTCCGGTCTTGACTGTAATTTCGTTCAAGGTATCGGGGTGCACCGACTCGATTTTGAATTTCCCTTCACGCGGGTATGGGATCATCCGCAAATTTTTGCGCTGGTGTTTTTCCACGGCATTAAGTACACTTTGACTGAACAAAGCGATGACTGCCCGTTTGCCATCCTTGGAGGGCTGCCCCATCACAAAATATTTCTCTTTCCCCAGCGGAAACGAAGAGGATTCAAAGCTCTGGCGTTTGTTGACTGCCTTTCTTGCCAGATTCAGCGTATGATTTAATTTCTGCTGCTCGAGCTTGTTTCCGGGTTTGACTGTACGATCAAATCGTTTGCTGGATGTGCCATCCGTGTTCATAAGCTGGATCGAACGAATGTGTCCGTGTGAATCCTGAAGATGCTTCATGTATCGGTTGAGCTGGGCCTCGTTCATTGAAGCCGTTTTGTTCAGCATAATACCGAGATGCTGTTTGGCATCTACACGGGTAAGCTGATCGGTGGCTTTGATATCCTGAACCTTCAGGCGCTGCTTGCTTGCATGTTCCTTCTGTGGATTTTCTTGCAGTGCACTTGGTCTCGGAACGGTGCGGTTGGATGTGGGAAGCAGTAAAGTGAGCGCGAGTGCGCCAGCGCCTGCGGCAAGAGCCCAGTTCATCCATCGTGGTCTGGACATGGAACAGAACCTCCTTCGTTCATTTTGCACAAGCTCATTGGATGTGTTTGTACGCATCTGGGCTTGTTATGGATTGTAGTTAGCGTTAGGAGAAGGGCATATTTTTATGCAAAGAGTTTCAGTTTCTATGCTGGGTATCCACCAGGTTCCGTGACATGAATGGAAAGCAAGATTAAGGGATACCGCTCGTCAACTTTTTATGGTAGGATTATATCTGAGTATTCAAAAGGTCAGGAACAAATGTTGTTTGGCCAAACTATATGTAAATATGTAAGGACTTATTTAAGGGGGAGCTACCTTTATGTCAGCAGCCAATGTACAGAAAACATGTGAGTCAACTAGGGAAAAGTTAAAACCGGCGATCGATCGGATCGAAAAGTTTTTAAATGAAAATGCTTTGCCTGAACTGGATCAGAATCAGACGGAGGAATCAACAGCCTTCTACAAAGGATTCCTTTCAGATCTCCGTCATTTGCTCGTTTTTTCTGAAGTTTCTTACGAAAAACTTGGCGTTGTGCTGCGTCGTGCCAACTTTGATGTCGAATTTGCCGAAAAGGCTCTTTATAATACGTATCACCAAAGTGTAAACAGCTTTTTCTATCCGAAAAACGAGTGCTACTCCGAAGATGGAAGATACGCTTACACTGGTCAGGATGCGATTCGCTTCCGTGATAAGCCCGTTCGTGCCGTACGCGACGTTATTCTTGAGATTTCCAAAACGTATGAGGAACTACGCGATGATCTGGCCTATTATGAAAGTGATTATCTGACCCAGCGCCGTATGCAAAATCAACGTAACCACGCATAATTTTGCTACAGTTGCGAACTTAATTTAATGGACGACAATACGTTTCTAATGGAAAAACCGCCCTTGTGGCGGTTTTTTGTGTTGGACGGATGGAAGAAATGGCTGACGATCAGCGGTTTGCTCCCGACATGTTATCATCTGGCATTTAGGCGGAGAATATCGGATTTCACGCGGGGCAACAATACATGTCGAGGTGATAAAAAATGAGCCATGACAAACCAATCGTCAAATGCAGCGTATCTAACTGTCATTTCTGGGGAGAAAACAACTTCTGTCAGGCCGATGCCATTATGATTGACATCGACCAGCATGCTACCCGTCGTTTGCATGAGGAATTTGCCGGGGAGACCTTCGACTCCGACCATCATGATCATGCGCGTACTTCGTCAGCTACCTGCTGCCACACATTCAAACCTAAGTAAGCAGTCATCCTATTGAATAACGGAGGTGCTTTCACGTGAAGAATGATGATACTAATGATAATCGCCTGGAACGTTATAACACGGATGGACAAGGTGAACATCAACGTCAGCGAGTGGACTACCCTAGAAAAGCATTCCGTGAGGAATACGGGGCAGAGGTGGCACCGCCAGCAGCTGTAAGGAAAGAACGTACAGATCGTACAGATGAAGTGCCAGCAGATGCAGTGCCTGTGAAGCATGAAGCAGACCGGGTGATGGAGTCTACTAGCCGTGCAGCGGGCTATTTGGGTCTTGCTTTTGGTATCGCATCTTTGTTTATGTGGTCCATCGTGCTTGGTCCGGCGGCAGCTGTGCTTGGGTATTATGCGTATGTGAATGGTCGCAAAACAGCAGGAGCCTGGTCGATCGGGCTAGGTATTGTTGCTACGTTAAGTTACTTTTTTATGATTCCTTTTGCACGTTAAAAAAGAATCACAGGATAGGGGCAGCTGCTATCCTTGTCTGAGAAGAAAATGGTAACCTTCTGTCCTCACTTGTTTATGGTGAAAGACGGAAGGTTTTTTTCGTATTAACGCATATGTGAACGTGGAATCGATTATTTTTTATGAAAATGATGGAACCTGTATGTAAAACAATGTAGAATAAAGTCAGCAAGGTTAAATGAAACGGGAGTGAATATACCACATGCAGATTGATCCACGCAGTTCACGGCAGCTACTGGAGCTGCAATTGTCCAATATGAACAACCAAACGAGCGGGTCGGCTGCGGCTGATTCAACGAATGATTTTTCCGATGTGATCAGTGGTTTGTTAAATACAAATACTAGCGGTGCAAGTGATGCGGAGAATCAGGCTATCCTTTCCAAAAGGTCGAATGATGGCCTGCTGTGGCTGCAGCTTGGTGGTACATATAGCCCGGATATGCATACAGAAAATACAACCGATACGGATGCTTTGAGCGCTCTGCTTACATCCTCTGACGCAGGAGCAGTGGATTCCGGTAAATCGGTACCTACCGATTATGAATCGCTAATCGCACAGGCAAGCATCAAGTACGGTGTACCCGAATCTTTAATCAAGGCTGTCATTGATACCGAATCGGGCTTTAATCCGAATGTGGTCTCTTCTGCAGGGGCGAAGGGTCTAATGCAATTGATGGATGGCACAGCTGCTGGCCTTGGCGTAAGTGATTCATTTGATCCGGCTCAAAATATTGATGCGGGAACCAAATATTTATCACTTCAGCTCCAGCGTTTTGGAGGTCAGGAAAAGATGGCTTTGGCTGCTTATAATGCCGGACCCGGAAGGTTATCGAGACTTGGGATTACGAATGATAGCGAGCTGATGAGTATGCTTCATCTTCTGCCTGTCGAAACCCAGAATTATATTTCCAAGGTAGAGCGGGCACGCTCTAAATATATGCTTTAATTCAAAATGTTAAACACAGCAACCGGCACATCATGCTATCCAAGAAGATCCAACACAAAAGGCGGGCTTACATCCAGCCTGCTCCTGGTTGGTCTTTTTGTGTTGTGTGGAGATCGTGGTACAATGCTCACTGTAGGCTGATGAACGAACTGATAAGGAGGGTACACCTCGTTTTGAAATATTTTGATTATGCTGCAACGACACCCCCGCATCCTGACGTGATTCGCACGATATCGGAAATTATGGAAACCCAGTTCGGGAATGCCTCTTCCATCCATGGATATGGTGAACGTGCAGATCAACTGCTGCGCCGGGCGCGTGCGGGTTGTGCTGCTGCCATCGGTGTAAAAGCAGATGAGATTATATTTACATCCGGGGCTACGGAGAGCAACAATCTTGCGATTAAAGGAGCAGCGCTTCGGTATGCTTCAAGAGGGAAACATATCATCACTACTGCTGCGGAGCATGCCTCTGTGTATGAGAGTGTGCTGCAGCTGCAGCAGTGGGGATGGGATGTAACCTTTTTACCTGTGGACTCGGGAGGTATGGTTACTGCGGATCAGGTGACAGGCGCTGTGCGTTCAGATACAGTGCTTGTCAGTTTAATGCATGTGAACAATGAAACGGGTGCAGTTCATCCGGTGCAGGAGATTGGCAGGCAGCTGAAGCAAAAGGCACCGCGGGTTCTTTTTCATGTAGATGGCGTCCAGGGTTTCGGAAAATTACCTGTGGCGCCAGCCCGGTGGCAAGCAGACCTGTACAGCCTGTCTGCCCATAAAGTTCGGGGCCCGAAAGGCACGGGATTGCTTTATGTACGAGATGGTGTGGAGCTTACACCTCTCCTGTCAGGAGGTTCGCAGGAACATGGTCTCAGGGCAGGTACAGAGAACGTAGCCATGATCGTGGGTATGGCTAAAGCGATGCGGATTGCGGCGGAGGCACAGCCTGATTTTGCAAGGCGTATACAAGTTCTTCGTGATCGAATGATCGATACAATTGCTGTTATTCCTGGACTAGAGCTGAACAGCACCAAAGAAGGGGCGCCGCATATCGTGAACTTCTCTTATCCCGGCATGAAGGCTGAGGTGGCACTTCATACGCTGGAGCAGCTGGGGTGTACGGTGTCTACCCAATCTGCTTGCTCCTCGCGTTCGGCTGAACCGAGCCGTGTGCTGCTTGCAATGGGTAGAGATGCTGCCTGCGCCGCAGGGGGATTACGAATCAGTTTTGGCGATGAACATACAGAAGAGGATGCAGCGATGCTGGAACAGGCACTGCATCAGATGGTGGCACAGCTGCGGCCACTCGAAAGGCGGATGTAACTTAAATGTTGAATTATGATATGCTGCTTCTCCGTTTTGGAGAGTTTATGTTAAAAGGAAAAAATCGTTCACGTTTCGAAAAAACGATAATTACTCAAGTCAAAGCGCTGCTCAAACCTTACCCTGGAGCCTCGCTTCGTAAAGAATACGGACGGGTCTACGTGGACCTCGGCGGGGAATCCCATACACAGCTCATCCCGGTACTGAAGCGAGTGTTTGGTGTAATGTCGATTAGCCCTGTTAAAGTGACACCGTCTGAGATTGACGCCATTGTGCAGACGGCCGTTGCATTTATGGATGAACGTGCAGAGGAATTCGGAGAAGGTACAACCTTTAAAGTAAATGCGCGGCGGGTATGGAAGGCGTTCCCGCATTCCTCGCATGAAACCAATCATTTGGTCGGCTCGCCGATTCTGCGCAAATTTCAGCAGCTGAAGGTGGATGTTCGTGAACCTGATATCGAACTGCGTGTGGAAATCCGTGAACAAGGCACGTACATTTTCAGCGAAGTGATTCCAGCGGCAGGCGGATTCCCGCTTGGAACCAATGGGAAGGCGATGGTGCTGTTATCTGGTGGCATCGACAGTCCTGTGGCTGCCTGGTCTTCCATGCGCCGTGGACTCGAAGTGGAATGTGTGCATTTCTACAGTTATCCTTTTACAAGCCAGCGCGCCAAGGAAAAGGTCATTGATCTGGCCCGTGCGCTTGCCGATCATGCGGGATCGATCAAGCTGCATCTCGTTCCGTTCACGGAAATCCAGACCGCATTCACCCAGTTGGGGCAGGATAATCTGATTATTACATTGATGCGCCGTTCGATGCTGCGTATTGCTACGAAGCTGGCTGAGCGCGAGCGTGCTCTTGCCCTGATTACCGGGGACAGCCTGGGACAGGTCGCGAGCCAAACGCTTCCAAGCATGAATGTGATCGGACGCGCTACAGACTTGCCGCTGCTGAGACCGCTGGTCATGATGGACAAACAGGAGATCGTTACACTTTCCAAACAGATTGGCACCTATGATATTTCCATTCTGCCCTATGAGGACTGCTGTACACTGTTTGTTCCGAAATCACCGTCTACCAATCCAAATCTACGTATCGTGGACAAAATTGAAGCGACGATAAGCCAGCTGCCGGAATGGCTGGATCAGGCGGTTGAACAGACTGAAACGATTACCTTGCATGCAGGCGAAGCTTCTGTGCTCACAGGGCAGCCTGTGGACAGCGTAATGAAGGATGATTGGTTTTAAATTGCGGACACAGAAGCCAGGAATGGGTAGACATAACAAATGAAATGTTAATAGACAAAAAACAGGACTGGCCGACATAAACGGACAGTCCTGTTTCTTTTGTTTTGAAAATATCCATATAGCAGCTAATACGTATACTTGATAGCAGCTAATAAGTATACTTGATAGCAGCAAATTCGTGTACTTGCTGTTCGCTATGAATAGGAACGCTGGCGTTCGCCTTGGGCTTTGCTGCTTGCACTGCGTTTGCGATAACCTGCTAGAACGATGCCGACAATCACCGCAACGATAAACAGAATGCGCAGCGCCGGGTGTTCGGTGAAAAAAGGCATGAGCCGCTTCTCTTCGGTAATCATGTTAGAGGCGGTGTAACCCAGTACAATCGCGCCAACATAAATAATCCATGGAAACCGGTTAATCAATTTGATAAACAAGGTGCTGCCCCAAACAATAATAGGCACACTGATCAGCAGTCCGAGGATGACAAGCACCAGATGCTGCTGCGCAGCTCCCGCTACGGCAATCACATTATCAAGTCCCATGGCCGCATCCGCGATAATAATTGTGCGCACGGCGGCCCAGAGTGAGGTTCCTGCCTGAATGTCGGTGTGCTCATCTCCTTGATCAGCCAGCAGCTTGTAAGCAATCCATATGAGCAGCAAGCCTCCTACGAGCAGCAGCCAAGGTACTTTGAGCAGCCATAGTACAACGACGGTAGCCACGATTCGAATGAGAAGCGCGCCGCCAGTGCCGTACAGAATAGCCTTTTTTTGTACAGAAGGGTGTAGATTTCTGGCAGCAAGTCCAATAACGATGGCATTATCGCCAGCCAGAATCAGATCAATAAAGACAACGTTCAACAAAGCCAGCCAGAATGCGGGACTAAACAGCTCCATGGCAATATGTCACTCCCTGTATATTCTTCAATCACTAAGAATAGCATGTACAACTTCGACATACAAGTTAGAGTGGGGGGATGAGGACATGGATACACTGTGGCTGTTAACTCAAATTTTAATGATCAATCTGGTGCTGAGTGGAGATAATGCGGTAGTCATTGCACTGGCAAGTAAAGATTTACCTCCAGCTCAGCGTAAAAAGGCGGTATGGTGGGGGGCGTTCGGAGCAGTGCTTCTGCGCTGCGTGCTTACGTTTGCTGCGGTATTGCTGCTGGGCATTCCATTTATTCAGGCGGCTGGCGGACTGTTATTATTCTGGATTGCCTTTAAACTGCTGCTTCAAAACGATGACGAAGTACATATTCGCAACGCGTCCACAACCTGGAAGGCGATTCAAACCATTCTGGTCGCTGATTTTGTGATGAGTCTGGATAATGTATTGGCCATTGCCGCTTTGGCGGATGGAGATCTGGCTTTGATTGTTATCGGAATTGCAATCAGTATCCCTATCGTTGTCTGGGGCAGTGGAATTATTGTAGGTTTGCTGAAGCGTTTCCCCATTCTCGTATATGCCGGATCAGGCATACTCGCATTTACGGCTGGGGAGATGTTAATGAAGGACCCGAAGCTTGGAGAGTGGCTGGGAGGTATGGCGGGGGAAGCACACGCGATGCTTCCTGCAGCCATGGCTTGTCTGGTCATTGCGGCAGGAGGTGCACACAGATTCGTTCGCCGCAACGCATAAATGATTCTGAAATAAAACGATTGCTCATATTAGGCGGGGTGTCTCAGGTGGACACCCTCTTTTGAATGTGTAAAAAATAAATCAATGTATGCGAGTGACTAAATTTATAATTGTTCCTGCTCAGGGGAATACAGAATCATATTGGACTCTGATTTCATACGCCCGTGAATAAGGGAATCAGTTTAGTACAGTGACCTTTGATGTGTTTGTTCTAGCATTGTCGGATGAGTGTATTTTCGACATCAAGTATAGTTTTTTGCAGAAACATCAGATACACTAGAGACAGTGAGACAGCTTGTTTTTGCGAATAGAAATGTGTTCGGTGCTAAAAGTTGGCACAGCTTGAAAATTACATAGCTAATGAAAACAAGAGGTGAATAAGATGAAAAATGAAAAAGCGATCGGACTGTTTATAGTGGTTGCCGGGCTGTTGATTTTGCTTGGTAAGCTAGGGGTGTTTGCATTTATCGGCCGAAACTTCTGGCCTCTTCTGCTTTTGCTGCCGGGTATTGCGCTGTATGTATTATTTTATGCTCGTATGACACCTGCCTGGTCGTTATTACCAGCCGGAGTGCTGAGCGTGTATGGTGTACTGTTCAGCATAACGAACATATGGGGAGCCGGACTGATGAGAAATTTGTGGCCTGTTCTGCTGCTGGGCGTTGCTGTCGGTTTGCTTGGATATGGCATGGTTGAGCGGCGAAGACCCGAATTTGTATATCCTGCGGCACTGATCATCGGGGCGGTATCTGTTGTTTTGCTGGCGTTTACACTGCTGCAAACCGGTATCATTTATGTGTTTGCGGTCCTGCTTATTCTGGGAGGTATATGGTTGCTTGTTGGACGAGGACGTACAGGCCGCGGCAGGGGATGGTAAACATCTCCGCTCCCGAACTGCGCAGTTTCGAGCGAAATATCTTGATTTTTACCTATGATAAACTATAATATAAGGGATATAGACATGCGTCGGGTTATCACCGACGCTTATTTTGTGAGTAACCTGCGATTTTTGCGGGAAGTTTAGTAGATAAGAATTGAAATTGGAAAGGATATGGATACAAACCATGCATTCAAGAGAACACATTCGCAATATTGCGATTATTGCCCACGTCGACCACGGGAAAACAACACTCGTCGACAAGTTGCTCCAGCAATCCGGTACATTCCGTGATCACGAGACGGTACAGGAGCGCGCAATGGACTCCAACGATTTGGAGCGTGAACGCGGTATTACGATTTTGGCCAAAAACACGGCTATAACGTATAAAGATTACCTGATCAACATTGTGGACACACCTGGACACGCCGACTTCGGTGGTGAAGTAGAACGTATCATGAAAATGGTTGACGGCGTATTGCTCGTTGTTGATGCTTATGAGGGCTGTATGCCGCAAACGAAGTTCGTACTTCGTAAAGCACTGGAGCACAACCTGACTCCAATCGTAATTGTAAACAAAATTGACCGTCCAGCGGCTCGTCCGGCTGAGGTTATTGATGAAGTACTTGACCTGTTCATCGAACTGGGTGCCAACGATCAACAACTTGAATTCCCTGTCGTATATGCTTCCGCATTAAACGGAACATCCAGCATGGAAGACGATCCTGCCAAACAAGATGACAACATGATGGCGATCTACGATACCATCGTAAGTCATATCCCCCACCCAACAGAGAACGTTGAAGAGCCGCTGCAATTCCTCGTTACTCTGATGGACTACAATGAATACCTCGGACGTATCGCTATCGGTCGTGTGAACCGCGGTGTGATTCGCCAAGGCCAATCCGTTACTGTTATTATGCGTGATGGCAAAAGCAAAACAGCTCGTATCGAGAAACTGTTCGGTTTCCAAGGTCTGAAACGTGTAGAGACAGAGGAAGCTGGCGCAGGTGACATCGTTGCGATCGCAGGTATTAAGGATATCAACATCGGTGAAACGATTGCTGATCCGAATAATCCTGAAGCTTTGCCGGTTCTGAAAATCGATGAGCCAACACTGCAAATGACATTCCTCGTAAACAACAGTCCATTCGCAGGCCGCGAAGGTAAATGGGTAACTTCCCGTAAATTGCGCGAGCGTTTGTTAAAAGAATTGGAAACTGACGTATCCCTTCGTGTTGAAGAAACAGACAGCCCGGATGCATTTATTGTTTCCGGACGTGGTGAGCTTCACCTCGGTATTTTGATTGAAAATATGCGTCGTGAAGGATATGAGCTTCAAGTATCCAAACCAGAAGTTATCATCAAAGAAATTGACGGTAAAAAAATGGAGCCAGTTGAGCGCTTGTTGATTGATATCCCTGAAGAAAGCATGGGTTCCGTCATGGAGAGCCTGGGAGCTCGCAAAGCAGAGATGGTTAACATGATCAACAATGGTAGCGGTCAAGTACGTCTGGAGTTCCTGATTCCTGCACGTGGTTTGATTGGATACAGCACGAACTTCCTGACATTGACTCGTGGTTATGGCGTAATGAACCATGCATTTGACAGCTACGCTCCAGTCGTATCCGGTCAAGTGGGTGGACGTCACCAAGGTGTGCTGATCTCAACTGAAACGGGTACATCTACGTTCTACGGTATGATGGGCGTTGAGGATCGTGGTACGCTCTTCCTTGAGCCGGGAACAGAAATTTACGAAGGCATGATCGTTGGTGAGCATACACGAGACAACGACATCGTTGTCAACATTTGCAAAGAAAAGCAACTGACTAACGTTCGTTCTTCAGGTAAAGATGATACGGTTAAAATTAAAACGCCTATTATCTTCTCGTTGGAACAAGCGCTTGAATATTTGAATGATGATGAATACTGTGAGATTACACCGAAATCTATTCGTCTTCGCAAGAAGATCCTGAACAAATCCGAGCGTGAGCGTGCAGAAAAACAACGCAAAATGGCTCAAAATAACGCGTAATACCCACTACCCTAAGAGGTACAAAAGTCAATGTTTGAGGGGCTATGTTTGCACGGTTGAATGATTCCTGTCTCTCGCCTAAGGTAGTGGAGGGAGAGGAATCGATTCTGAAGAAGCGAAGCGTTCGCCTTTGTCACCGAATTTCAACACTTGATAGAGTGTTCACAGAAATTAGGGGACAACAGCGATCAAAAGAACGATCCGAACCCGGAACGGTCGAACGAGCGACGAAGAATCTCATTGTGCAGAACTGAGTCCCTTAATGAATTGATTTTTGTACAGCATGATCATGAAAGGAGATGCCTTAACATGCAAGCATGGTTTGCATCACACCCGATCATCGCCTATATCGTCATCTTTGTATTGATTACTTACGTGTATAACAAGGTCTTTCGGGTACGTCAGAAATTGCCGATCGGTAAGGAAATTGTGTTATATATATTGATGGCGATGGGCACGTTCATGCTTCTTATTTTTCAGATCGACAAGCTGCCCATCATTCAATGTTTGCTGGTAGCGGTAGGTTTGATGCTGTTAGTGCGCGTGCGTTATTTCGTTGAAGGTCGTCAAAAGAAAAAAGCGGAAGCTGCCGCTCGAAACTCATAATGCTGTCTATGCATAAATACATCCGTTTTCCTTCGGGAAAGCGGTTGTGTTTTATTTAGACCAAACAGATGTGATAAAGGTGTTGAACATATGAACTCAAATTCAAACGGGCTGCCTCCACGGAGACAAGCTTCGAATTCATCAGGCACTTCAGGAAATAGAAACAGTAAAGGGAAGCAGCCGAAGAAGAAGAAACGCATGAACGGGTTTGTAAAATTTTTTCTGAGTATACTGGTCATCGGCATTCTGGTGGGTGGAGGTTATTTGTACTGGATCTATAATCAAGTGGCAAATACAGGTATAGACAAACCTGTTCCTCCTGGCATGTCGGCTACGACAAAGCCCCTTACGATGCTGCTGCTGGGTACGGACAATCGTCCCGAAACAGGTACGTTTTTGTCCGATGTTGTTATGGTTGCTGCACTCAATCCGAATACGAAGACGGCAACGGTGGTATCCTTGCCTCGTGACACACGTATTCAGCTTGATGGGTATAAGTCCAACAAACTTAACGCTTATTATCCAAGATTCAAAGCGCAGGAGAAGACCTCGGGCAAAAAGGCAGAGGATCAAATGAAGGATATGATGGGCCAGTACCTGGGTGTGGATATTAATTACGCTACAGTGATTAACTTCCAAGCCTTTCGTGATGCAGTGAATGCTGTGGGTGGAGTAGATGTCACGGTGGATAAAAATATGTGTTACCGAGACACCGCTGACAATACAGATATTAATCTGAAGGTAGGTCCTCAGCACCTGGATGGGAAAGAGGCGCTCGATTTTGTGCGTTATCGTAAATCCAATTGTAAACCCAAGACAGCAGAATCAAATGACTTTGATCGCAACAAAAGACAGAATCAGGTCATGAACGCAATGCTTGATCAGATGAAATCTCTCGGTGGCATTACCAAGATTGGCAAAGTAATAAGTGCTGTAGATAAAAATATGACCACGGATGTGGAATCCGAGCAGATGAAAAATTTCATCGCTACTTACTGGAATATTTCAACTGCAGATGTACACTTTACTCCAGTTACCGGAGAGTGGAGAAGTCCTTATGTTTATATTAATGAAACGGAACTGGCAAATGCAAAACAGGCGCTTCAAGATACTCTTGCAGGAAAAGTGAAGGCCTCGACATCAGCTCAGTAGACTCAAGCTTTGGGGATTGGAAGCCGGGTTCGCAGTGTGTTATAATAACATCACAAGATAAGAATTGCATAAACAAGGTTAGGGGGCTGGTTGAATGTCCGAAGCCGTCACACAATTAACAGAATCTTTGTTACAGCAATTCAAAGATGAGACCTTTGTGCTTCTGAACACCGTGGATGTGGAATCCGGAGGTCCGACTTCAACAGCAATCTCCTGGATTTATGCCGAGAATGCTTCTACTTTTCGTTTGGCGATTGACCATCGATCCCGTCTTGTGAACAATATGATTCACAATCCGTTGATTACGATTACCGTTTTTGGCGAAGAAATGGTGTATGCGGTGAACGGACGTGCCTCTGTGCGACAAGATCCGTTGCTGGATGTACCCTTTAATATGTGCTGTTTCGACATAACGATTGAAGCGGTGAGAAATGCGCTGTTTTATGGCGCTCAGCTGTCCTCTGTGCCTCAATTTGTCAAAATATATGATCAGCGTGCTGCGGAGAAGCTTGATGAGCAAGTTTTTGCAGCCATGAAAAAAGCCTAGTGAGAGATCACTGGGCTTTTTGTTGTCTTTTTTCAGAGGTGTGCTGCTGCATATACTGATCCTGGGCGGGTTCATCCGGATTTTGACGAACTTTGACATCTTTCGGAAGCTGTGGAATGATGCGTCCAACCATATCAGCCAGCTCTGAAGCAAAACCGGAGATCGGATGTCCCTTGCGAATATGTTCGCCAATCTCTTTGATACGCTCGGTCACATCAGCATCGGCAGTTACGATGGAGTCCACACCTTCCGGATCCTTGCGGAGCGCTTCGGCAACGGAATATTTAATCGTACCGACATGAGCGCGTTCCAGATCACCATCTACATCAATGCCAACAACAGCTGTGTTGCCAAGGATTACACAATTGGCATCTTTCACACCTTCAACTTGTTTGGCTAGTGCTTTGAGATGACTTACTCTTTTTTGATTTGACATACGGCCTGTCTCTGTTTCGTCGGCAGTGTTAAGGTTAGGGGCTTCACCGGTATTTTCGTTTAAACGATCCAGCCGTGAAGGATTCATTTGATCTTCCTGCTGTGTGGTTATGTTTCCTCCGTAGCTTCTCGGATGCATCTCGTGCAGTTCTTGTGAGGCATTGCGTGAAGAAGAGTTACAGCCTGTCAATATAAAGATCAGAAGCAGTGTGCATATCCCCATTTTCATAAATGTTCAATCCTTTCTTGTAGTTTTTCAGAATGGTTGACAATTATTTTGCCCTAGTCGAATACATTTATGTATGGGAGCATGATTGTCCATGCCGCTGCTGAAGATCACACGACCAAGATGAACTCGGGAATGAAGGGAAACGGACGGCTCATAGAGCCAATCATCATTCCCGAGAACACGTTCCAGCCCATGCATTTAACGACGCCGCTTTGGAGGGGATTGAATGAAAAAGATTTTTGTATTGGATACCAATGTGCTTCTGCATGACCCCAATGCCATTTTTGCCTTTGAAGAACATGAGGTAATCATTCCCGCGGTAGTACTGGAGGAGATTGACTCCAAAAAAAGAAATGCCGATGAGATCGGCCGGAACGCCCGCAATGTGTCCAGACTGCTGGATGGACTTAGAGAACTCGGTCATCTGCACAGCGGTGTACCTCTTGCGAATGGAGGCAATCTGAAAGTTGAACTGAATCACCGCAGCTTTGTGAAGGTTCAGGAGATGTTTGGGGAAGTGTCCAATGACAATCGAATCTTGGCCGTCGCGCTGAATTATCAGATTGAAGAAAACGAAAAAGAAGTGGTGGAGCGTCAAGTTGTTCTTGTCAGCAAAGATGTTCTGGTACGAATCAAAGCGGACGTACTTGGATTGTTCACACAAGATTACTTATCGGATCGTACGGCAGGACTTAGTGAGATGTACCCGGGATATACCGCACTGAAGGTTCATCCGTCCGTGATTGATGAGTTTTACACATATCGTTTCTTGCCGATCAAGCCATTGCAGCTCTCCTACTCGCTCTATCCGAATGAGTTTGTGATTCTGAAGGATGAGATGGGTACGAACAAATCCGCTTTGCTTAAAGTGAATACGGAAGGCACCAAGCTGGAACCGCTGTTTCTCAGCAATGATAATGTGTGGGGGATAAGCGCACGTAATGCACAGCAGCGGATGGCACTGGAGCTTCTGCTGAATGATGATATTCCGCTGGTGACTATTACTGGAAAAGCAGGCACAGGTAAAACGCTGTTAGCGCTGGCGGCAGGACTGCTGAAGGTGGAGGATGATCACAAATATAAAAAGCTGCTGATTGCACGGCCGGTCGTACCAATGGGTAAAGATATCGGCTATCTGCCAGGAGAGAAGGAAGAAAAGCTTCGTCCATGGATGCAGCCTATTTACGATAACCTTGAGTTTTTGTTTGATACCAAGAAGGCTGGAGATATCGACAAAATTCTGATGGGTCTTGGTAGCATTCAGGTAGAAGCACTCACTTATATTCGCGGCAGATCGATTCCTGGTCAGTTCATCATCATTGATGAGGCTCAGAATCTGTCGCGTCATGAAGTGAAAACGATCGTATCTCGGGTAGGGGAAGGAAGTAAAATTATTCTGATGGGTGATCCTGAACAGATTGACCATCCTTACCTGGACTCTGCAAGTAATGGCTTAACGTATATCGTGGAGCGTTTTAAACAAGAGGGCATCAGCGGACACATTATGCTCGAAAAAGGAGAACGTTCCAAGCTGGCTCAGCTTGCGGCAGATTTGTTGTAATAAAACGTTTAAACCTATGTCTCCTAGATTTATTTCCCGGAAAATGTTTTGAAGAAAGCCGACTCTAGCAGTCGGCTTTTTTTGCTAAAAAAAGAAAAGCGAGTTGTTATACAGAACTGGATATGCTCGTAATATGCAAAAGAGATGAAAAGTGTTTTTTGGCAGGATAGGACAACAGCACTATATATTTGTTACAATGGTTGTTGCGGGAAAATATCAAAGAAACAGAAATGATCTAAGGAGGAGAGTGAATGAAGCGTAGACATCAAGTAGTTTTATTTGCAGTGCTGCTGCTCTCGCTAACGATCCTTTCCCCTAGCTTTGATTTTAGAGGTTCGCAGCATAATCAGGAACGAAATCAAGAGAACGATACATATCCGGGCACTTTATCCCGAGCTGATGATACAAGAGCACCTTTGAATGTAACGGTATCGATGTCCAAAGAGGAATTTGCTGTTTTTGAGAAGCTGGCCGAAGAAGTGGGGGCTGCTCGTTATGTTGAAATAAAACTTCGGAATGTGGAGCCTGGAGAATATAATGATGTGCTTGATCAGGAGTTTTCTTTGGGGGAGAACGGAGATGTTATTCTGCTCGAAAATGATCAGGTACAGCTATACGCCAAAAAGGGGTATTTGCTTCCGTTAAACGGAACGCAGCTGTCTAAATCTATAGGAGAAACGGTAGCTGAACTTCGCGCCATAACAGAGTGGAACGGGTATCAATGGGGGCTGCCTTTTGATTTTGATCCATATGTAATGGGGGCCAGAACAACATTTTTGAATAAAGCCGGGCTGCAAGCGTTCCCTAACAATAAAGAGCAGTGGTCCAAACTGATTCAGGAAGCACAGGCGGAGGGCACGGCTTTGATCTCGCTGGGCATGGAAGATATTGAAGGAGCAAATGTATGGATGAGCTACTTGCCGCCTGGAATGAGTCCGGATCAAGTGCTCCGATCACAGTCTGTATCCCCTGCGGGTGAGCTTCAACGTGGAGTCAAATTGCTGAGTGACTTGCAGCCATACATTAAAACGATGGCTGCTGTTCCGGTGGTTTCTTCTTCGAATTATAACGTGAAAACGCCGATGTTTGTGACGACATTGTCCCGAATGTTTTACGCAGACGAATCGGCACAGGATGGAGCAACAGTTCGTGCGTCCATTTCCTTGGAACCGCTTCAGGCGGTAAAATCCAGAACCCTGGTCATTACAGCTGGTTCTGTAGAGACAGATGCGGCAAGCCGCTGGATTGAGGGAATGACGTCTGCGGCGACTCAGAATAAATGGTATGTCCAGACAAAGCGTTTATCCGCCAGGCAGCAAGAGCAGAATCAGCAAGCTTCACAGGTACAGTCGCGTTATAACAGGCTGCTGGAACCGTTCTGGTTCTCGAAAGACGACAATCCGATCCGGCTGGCTGAACGTAAAAACATGCTTGTTCGTTTTCAGAAACAGGTGAGGCAGGTGCTTCAAGGAGAAATAAGTGCAGCCCAATATGTGAACAGCATCAGAAATACGGTTACTCCCTAGAACGAAATCGCTAATTTCACTTCCAGAATACCTTTGTCTGTAGAAACATCGGTTGCTTTGACAAAGGAAAGAATTTTTTGCGGGTAAAAACCGAGATCGAATTCTCTCTCCAGCATGCTGCGTGTTGTGTCTGGCAGTTCAAGTTGATTGAACACCAGCTTATCTACATGAAAACGAATGGCGTTTTGCGGCTCGTTTTCAACTGTATAATGCCCTTCAATGCTTAGCTGCAGTTGGTCACGTTGGCCTGACGCTGTAATTTTGTCCTGTTCAAAGGTAAAAGCAAAATCGTTGAAGATTTCATTTTGCGAGCGCAGAAATGTATTTAACTCGTCTTGACCAATGCGAATCGTATACGTTGTTCCTGTGGTGGAGATGGCCCCGTTCTGCTTCTGAATAAAATCAGGAAGATTCTGCATCGCGGATGCCAGTGCCTTGAAGTAACGTTTCACCTCGTATATTCCGATATTTTCCCAGTACAAGGTCAATTCGTTCATTAATTTCTGAATAGCTGCCGCGTCCCCGCTGGCGGTTATTTGCTCATCGACTTCATTTTGCAATGATGCTACTCGTGTACGCTGATTTTGAAGATTTGTTTTCATCTCCGCCAGTTCCACAGAGGTCTGCCGAATTTGATTGGAGGTTTGCTGAAGGCTGTTATACCGGGCTTGGTACTTGTCCAGCGTGGCTTGATCTCTGCCAATAATAATCTGATAGTAGTCAACCAGCACAAACAAATCTTTAAATGATTTGGCTCCAAGCACCGTCATAAGCAGACTGTCCCGCTCTCCCGTATAATAGGACCTCACAACGGCTCCTGCCCGGTCCTGCTGGATATGTATCTCCTGCTCCTGCTGCTGCAGCTGTGCGGATAGTGTCTTATGCTGTGCGGCCAGCTCCTCCTGCTTTTTAGCGATGCGCTCAATTTCATGATCGATTTCTACAATAGATAACGTCTTTTGTAAAATGGCTTGTGTATCTGCGGGTGTAGATTCTCCATAGATATAAGATGATGTGGGCTGCAGGAATAATCCAATCGTTAATATGATGGCTGCTAAGTTATGTCGAAGCTTCACCAGGCATGCTCCTTTCCCTGCGGACTTGATTTATTCTTCCAGACAATATATGAAATCCATACGTAAAATATCCTTACTGGTTACATAACACCACAGCTTTATATGTAAGCTGAAAACAACAAAAAAGCAACCCGACATAGCCGGATCGCTTTGATGCTGCTGGCGGATTAGAGCGGCAGCCCCATTTGAAATACAGTCCAATAGCTGAACCCTGTGAACGTCACGATCATATAACCCCAGAAGAGCAATATGTATGTGCGTTCTGTAAACTTCAAGTATCCCAAAAGGACAAAAAACGCAGTCTGCAGGAAGAAAAGCAAGGCCATTTCGACCAAGTCTCCTGCAAAAGCCATCAGGCCAATCGCAAGCGTGAAGAACCCGAGTACCCGAAACATGCGTGCCACGGTAAATCCTCCTCTCATATGTACGTTCATAGATTGTCTACACAACATTATACCGACAAAGGAAAAAGGTGTAAACAAATTTGGGTATGAAAGCGAATTCTTTTTTTGGCATAACTACTCAAAAGCAAGAGGATTTGTATCAATTACGTATGCGGGGCCATGAATGTGGAAATACATTTTAGTATGAAAATCAATTCTATGAACTCTATGAGAGGCATAAGAATGAGTAAAGCAAGTTTTATACCTAATTCACATAACGGTTTACCTGTTATGCGGACGGTTATTTCAGGATGGTGTTAGGAGGGTATTATAGCATGACTGCAGTGAGACAGGATGCTTGGAGTACAGAGGACGATTTGATTTTGGCAGAGGTTACATTGCGTCATATTCGGGAAGGCAGCACGCAGCTGGCCGCGTTTGAAGAGGTGGGTGAGAAAATAGGAAGGACTTCAGCCGCATGCGGATTTCGCTGGAACAGCTGTGTACGTAAAAAGTATGAATCAGCAATCAGTAATGCCAAAGCGCAAAGACAAAAGCGCAGCTATCTCAGAAAACAGCCGGCTATGCTTGGTCCACAAGTCGCTGCTCTGGCTGCAATGGAAGCTGAAGAGGGGATTTATAAGACAGAGGGTGTGTCTGAAGAGTCTCTCTCCATCGATGCGGTGATTCGCTTCCTGCGGCAGTGGAAGGGCACAGTGCAGGAGAGCAGCCGCCAGCTTAAAATGCTGGAAAAGGAACTTCGTGAGAAGGAAGATGAGCTGCTTGAGCTTCGCTGTGAAAATGACCGGCTTTCCAAGGAGGTCAACGAGGTTCAGACGGATTATCGTGTTGTCAACGATGATTACAAGGCATTAATCCAGATTATGGATCGTGCACGCAGGCTTGCCTTTTTATCGGAAGAAGAAGAGGAAATCAAAACAAGATTTAAGATGGATGCTAACGGAAATTTGGAACGAATTGAGTAGTGTGATTCGATTCGGATGTAACATTGTAATATGAGCCCGCCACACCTCCGTGACATTACGGCAGGTATGACGGGTTTTTAGTGTGTGCATTTTGTTCTATTATAGAAGAGAAGGGTTGAGCCAGGTATAGAATAAGGAAAATGGATTCAGGAAGCCCGAAGGATTCGAGGTCATGAAAGCGGGGATGGTAATATGAATATAGACGTTGTCGGAGCGGGATCGTTAGGTCTCTTATTTGGAGGCAAATTGCAGAAGTCTGGCATCGGTGTAAGGTTCTGGACCAGAACCTTAGAACAGGCGGAGCAGCTTCAACATAACGGGATTGTTATCACGCAGAGAAGCGGAGATATCTATATCAAACCAGAGGCTGTTCAGGCTAAGCCTGTATCGGAACTGGCAGAGATTTGGCGTGAAGCGCCGTCAGACTGGATGCTGCTTACGGTGAAGCAAACCCATGTGCATGATTTTATAGAGCAGCTGAAATCTCTCAAAGAGCTGAAAGACAGGCAGCATGTAAGGATAGCTTGTTTTCAAAATGGTATGGGACATCTGGACAGGCTTCATGCAGCTTTACCAGATTCTTTAATATGCAGTGCAATTACAACAGAGGGCGCAAAGCGTGAAGTATCCCAAGTGCATCGGGCAGGAGAAGGAGAGACACATCTTGGTTTGAGCGTTACTTCAATGAAGATAGGTGGAGATATGGAGCGCGAACAAAGTATATTTACTTTGGCTGAGGTTATACGGCAGGCAGGATTTGACTGTACAGTGTCGAATGAAATCGATAAGCTGATCTTCAGAAAACTGCTGATTAACGCGGTGATTAATCCGCTTACGGCAATATGGAGAATCCCCAACGGTGAACTGCTCCAACGCACGGAACGATTAAATATGATGAGGCAGCTGTATGATGAGGCAATGGCTGTATATAAGGCTATGGGGGTACAAATGGATGAGGACTTGTGGGAACAAGTGATAGGCGTGTGCCGCAGCACGGCTTCCAATACATCCTCCATGCTTGCAGATGTACTGCATAAACGCACAACAGAGGTTGAATCGATTAATGGATCAATTGTAAATATGGCGAAGCAGTTTAATCTGAATGTAGCTGCACATGAAACGCTGCTTCATCTGATCCAAGGCATGCCATCAGAAGGAGTGAGTTAATGGAAATTTTCATCGTATTGAGCATATTGCCCTTTTTTCCTTTTCTTCTAGTGTACTGGGGCATGATTGTTTGGAAGAAAGACAAGTCCATTGCGCTTCGAACAGCTATGGACGTCACTACATTTTTTCTTATTTTCTCTGTTTCAGCGTTATTCAACTTAACATTTGATTCGAATTTTGGATTTTATTTAACGTTAATACTCATACTAATTGCCCTTGGATTTATCGGAGGTGCGCAAAATCGACTAAAAGGGAAGGTCGATGGGGGAAGAATGTTTCGGGCCGTATGGCGCATGTCATTTGTTATTATGAGTTTTGGATATATTTTGTTTACTTTATTTGGATTATTTAGATACATTATGAATCAAATGTGAGGTTACATAACGCGAAATGCCCAAATATTGTGGCGAATTTGTCGAAAACTGAAAAAAACATTACTTTCTGAAAAAGTAATGTAGATTTTTTTGACCGGTGGTTGTATAATCTATAAACATAAACCACATCAATTTAGGGGGAAAAGTTAGATGAAAAGGAAAAGTCTATTAGTCCTTTTGACGCTGATCTTGGCGTTCGGTACCGTACTTGCAGCGTGCGGATCGAAAAATGAAGGCACAGGTACCACAACTGATAACGGTTCTGCAAGCGGAGAAAAGGGTCTTGCCAAAGATCAGGTTCTGAAAATCAACTTGTCAGCTGAACCTCCTACGTTGGACCCGGCTCAAGCAAAAGACAGCCAAACCAACACGGTACTGAAGTTCTTGTATGAAGGTCTTGTTCGCATTGGTGCTGATGGTAAAGAAGCTCCAGGTGTTGCTAAAGACTGGACTATCTCTGAAGATGGTTTGAAATATGTATTCAACCTGAACCCGGATGCTAAATGGAGCAATGGTGATCCTGTAACAGCTGAGGATTTTGTTCGTTCTTGGGAACGTGCATTGAAACCGGAAACAGCTTCTCCTTATGCATACCAATTGTACTACATCAAGGGTGCAGAAGGTTTCAACATGAGCAAAGACAAGGACTTCAAAGGGACTAAAATCACTGATTTCTCCCAAGTGGGTGTGAAAGCTACGGACGAGCACACACTTGAAGTAACGTTGGAAAATCCAACTCCTTACTTCCTGGGTCTGACAGCATTCTACACATACTACCCAGTACACAAGTCTGCTGACACAAATGACAAATTCTTCACAGATTACAAAAACATGATCGTTAACGGACCATTCGTAATGGATCAATACGCTAAAGGTCAAAAAATTGTTGTGAAGAAAAATGAAGGATACCACGCAGCTTCTGATATTAAATTGACTCAAATTGATATGTCCCTGACAAACAGCAGTGCTTCTGAGCTGCAAGCTTACAAATCAGGACAATTGGATTACACAGGTGCACCTAACGGTGAGATTCCTTCTGACCAAATTCCATCTGTAAAAGCTGAATTGCCAAACGAGTTTAAAGCCACTGGTATTGCAAGTACTTACTACTACCAGTTCAACGTAAATGAAGCACCATTCAACAACGCTAAAATCCGTAAAGCATTTGCAATGTCCATCAACCGTCAACTGATCGTTGATAAAGTAACACAAGGCGGTCAAATTCCGGCATTCGGCTTTGTACCTCCAGGTATCCGCGGTGAAAACGGCGAGTTCCGCGATGAGCACAAAGATGATTACTTCAAAGAAGATGTAACTGAAGCTAAAAAGTTGCTTGAAGAAGGTATGAAAGAAGAAGGATACACTACACTTCCAGCTGTTACTTTGATCTACAACACGAGTGATGGTCATGCGAAAATTGCTTTGGCAATCGCTGATATGTGGAAACAAAACCTTGGTGTTGACGTGAAAACAGAAAACCAAGAGTGGGGCGTATTCCTTGAGAACCGTCAAAACCAAAACTTCCAAATCGCTCGTGCGGGCTGGTCTGCTGACTACAACGATCCGTACAACTTCTTGGAAATGTGGACTACTGGCAACACAAACAATGACTCTAAATTCAGCAACGAGCAGTATGACAAAGATGTTAAAGACACTGTAAAAACAGCTGATCCAGCTGCACGTATGGCTGCATTTGCTGACGCTGAGAAAGTTCTGATTCAAGATGAAATGGGCGTATTGCCGATCTACTACTACACTAACGTATCTTTGACTAAGCCTTACCTTAAAGGTGTACAACTTGATTTCAGTGGAGCAATTGACTTCACTCGCGCATATTTGGAAGAGAAGTAAGTTGTTCTGAAGTCGAATATGATTACTTCGGGATATATATGTGGAATTCCATATATATCCCGATTTTTTTGTATGTGCACTGTTTTTCCTTATAATTCTTGAAATTTCCGATAAATGGATTGGACTTTATCTCTGTCTAATTCTACAATCGATTTGTATACAAAATATTGTTTGTGGAGGTGTGCAAGGGTTGGTTAAGTACGTTTTGAAAAAACTGCTATTTATGCTGCTATCGCTTTTCATACTCGCTTCAATGACCTTCTTCCTGATGAAGGCCATTCCTGGTGACCCTTTTACATCGGAGAAAAAAGTATCACCTGAAATCCGTGCGCTTCTGGAAGCCAAATATGGATTGGACAAGCCGATGTATGAACAATATCTGCAATACATGGGTGGAATCATCAAAGGTGACTTTGGAGTTTCAATGAAGTATCTGAACCGTGATGTGTCCGGCATGATTGCGGAAACATTCACTGCTTCATTGAAGCTGGGTATATTTGCGATCATTATCTCAATCATTGTTGGGGTGCTGCTGGGTCTGCTCGCAGCTGTGTATCACCGCAAACTGATTGATGACGTAACCATGGTTCTTGCTGTTATCGGGATCGCTGTACCAAGCTTCTTGCTGGCGTCCCTATTACAATATGTATTTGCATTTAAACTGGGCTGGTTTAACGTTATGGGCTTCGATGGACCACTAGACTATGTGCTTCCTGTTGCTGCCTTGTCGGCATCACCAATTGCCTTTATTGCACGTTTGACGCGTTCAAGCATGCTGGAGGTTTTACATGCAGATTACATCAAAACAGCTAAAGCCAAAGGTTTGAAATGGCCTGCAATCATGTTCAAACATGTTGTTCGTAACGGTATTTTGCCTGTTGTTACGTATGTAGGTCCAATGACAGCCAACATTATTACGGGTTCTGTTGTTATTGAGCAGATCTTTAATATTGGTGGTATTGGTAAAGTGTTTGTTGAAAGTATCACAAACCGTGACTATACAATGATCATGGGGATCACTATTTTCTATGGTATTCTCCTGATGTTGGCACGTTTCCTTACAGATATCGCTTACGTATTGATTGATCCTAGAATTAAGCTGGAAAGCCGGAAGGGGGCATAACGTTGTCTGGCACGAATAATAACAATAATGGAACGGCGAACACTGACCTGAACAGTCAGGCAGCAGTGAAGCCGCAGGAAAGTGTATCCCTTTTTAGAGACGCAATGTACAGATTGGCGACCAACAAAGCTGCGATGATCAGTCTTGGTGTATTGGTTCTCGTTGTACTCTTTGCTTTGATTGGACCAACTTCTTTGTTTACAAAGTACAATTATTATTCTAATGATTTGCTTAATGCGAACAGTGCGCCAAGTGCTGAGCACTGGTTTGGTACAGATGACCTGGGTCGTGATGTATGGGTAAGAACATGGGTCGGAGCACGGGTATCCTTGACAGTAGGTCTTGCTGCAGCGTTGATTGACCTTGTGATCGGGGTAATCTATGGTGCAATCATGGGTTATTATGGTGGACGCGTCGATGGTATCATGAACAAGTTTTCCGAAATTTTATACTCTTTGCCATACATGCTGGTAGTTATCCTGCTGCTGGTTGTTCTGGAGCCAAGTCTTACAACAATTATTATTGCACTTACCATTACAGGCTGGATCAGCATGTCCTGGATTGTACGTGGTGAGATTATGCAGCTGAAAAATAGAGACTTTATCCTTGCCGCACGTTCGATGGGGGCAAGCACTGGACGTCAATTGTTCCGTCACTTGCTGCCAAATGCAGTCGGACCGATTATCGTTACACTGACATTGTCTATTCCAAATGCAATCTTTGCTGAGGCCTTCCTGAGCTTCCTCGGCTTGGGTGTGTCTGCACCAAGATCTTCCCTGGGATCGATGATTAACGACGCACTTACAGGCTGGACACTCTATCCATGGCGGATGTGGTTCCCGGCAGGTCTGATGGTTGTTACGATGCTTGCATTTAATTTGCTCGGTGATGGATTGCGTGACGCACTTGATCCGAAATTACGTAAATAGAAACAGGAGGTGGGATTATGGAGCCGATTTTAACAGTCAAAGACTTGAGTGTATCGTTCTCGACGCGCTCGGGTGAATTTGATGCCGTTAAAAATGTAAGTTTTGAAATTGGCAAAGGAGAAACGCTGGGAATCGTAGGTGAATCAGGTAGTGGTAAGAGTGTTACCGCCCAGACCATCATGAAATTGATTCCCTCCCCGCCTTCAAAGGTTAAGAGCGGAGATATTACGTTTCACGGGCAAGATCTGTTGAAGAAAACAGATAAAGAGATGGAATCCATTCGTGGTAAAGATATCGGTATGATCTTCCAGGATCCGATGACTTCCCTGAACCCTACAATTAAAGTGGGTAAACAGATTACGGAAGTATTACGTAAGCACCAGAATATGTCCAAACAAGCAGCGGACAAAGCTGCGCTTGAGATGCTGGAGCTTGTAGGTATCAAAAATGCTGCAATTCGTATGAATCATTATCCGCACCAATTCTCTGGTGGTATGCGTCAGCGTGCCATGATTGCAATTGCGCTTGCTTGCCGTCCTTCTCTTCTGATCGCGGATGAGCCGACTACAGCGCTTGACGTTACCATTCAGGCTCAAATTCTGGATGTAATGAAAGACATGCAGCAAAAGCTGGGCACCTCCATTATGCTGATTACGCATGACCTTGGTGTCGTTGCGGGTATGTGTGACCGTGTTGTAGTTATGAAGGAAGGCGAAGTGGTTGAAACGGGAACAACGGCTGAAATCTTCAGCAACCCGCAGCATCCATATACAATTAAATTGCTGAATGCACTTCCTCGTCTGGACGAGCCGAAAAAGGAAAAACCGGCACCAGCAGGTATTGTTAAAGGAAGCAACAAACCTTTGGTACAAGTGAAAAACTTGAAGCAATACTTTAACCTTGGTAAAGGCAATATCCTTAAAGCCGTTAATGATGTAAGCTTCGATATTTTCGAAGGAGAAACACTTGGCGTTGTAGGTGAGTCAGGTTGCGGTAAATCTACAACTGGACGTACCATTTTGCGTCTTTACGAGCCAACGGGCGGAAATGTGAACTTCAATGGCACGGACATTTACAAGCTGTCCCCACGCAAAATGAAGGAAATGCGTAAAGATATGCAGATGATTTTCCAAGATCCGTACGCATCGCTTAATCCACGTTTTAACGTTATGGATATTATCGGGGAGTCCCTTGATATTCATGGCTTGGCAACAAGCTCTAAGGAACGTAAGAGACGCGTGGAAGAGTTGCTTGATCTGGTAGGTTTGAATCCAAGTCATGCATTGCGTTACCCGCATGAATTCTCTGGTGGACAGAGACAACGGATCGGTATTGCGCGTGCACTTGCCGTTGACCCTAAATTTATCATCTGTGACGAACCGCTTTCTGCGCTTGACGTATCCATTCAGGCACAGGTTGTTAAATTGCTAGAGGAGCTGCAGCAGCGCCTTGGCTTGACGTATCTCTTCATTGCCCATGACTTGTCTATGGTTAAACATATCAGTGACCGTGTAGCCGTTATGTATATGGGTAAAGTAGTGGAATTAGCAGAGAGTGAAGAATTGTACTCCAACCCGATTCACCCGTATACCAAAACATTGCTTTCTGCGATTCCGGTACCAGACCCGGAAGTGGAAGCAAATAAACGCCGTATTTTGCTGCCAGAAGAACAATCTGGCCCGATTCAAAATGCTGCGGGCGGTCCTGTAAATGATCCATATAACTTGGAGAATGCTCAATTAATTGAGGTTTCCAAAGGACATTGGGTAGCAGAGCCTTACGTATAATAGTCAGCAAAAAGAATATGCTATTATATACATCATAACCGCCGACATGTTCGGCGGTTTTTTTTATATAATTTATGACTTTGCTTTGACGAAGCGCTACTGAATTCGGTACAATCAAGGAAGGCTCTTTGAAGCAGAATAGGAGGCAGACCTCATGAAAGGGATTACTGAGGCGCTCCGCAGCGGATCAAAGCTTGCAGAGGATTATATCTGTACGGCAGATGCTGCGCGAAGCCTGTATGAATATGATATTCGCTGGGAAAATGGCCTCCACGCGCGCGCTGAATGGCTTAAACAATCGGAGCATACACGTGTTGGTCGTCATGAACTGGCGTCATATTTACGTATATATAATAAACGAGTGAACAATCATGATCACGTTCATGCTTCCATTACCCGTCTTGTGGAAGAGAACGCATGGGTCGTTACTGGAGGGCAACAGAGCGGGCTGCTCACTGGACCTTTGTTTGTCATATACAAAGCAGCGAGTGTGGTTGCCGCTGCACGTGAAGCGGAGAAGCATTTAAAACATCCGGTTGTACCTGTTTTCTGGATTGCGGGTGAGGATCATGACTGGGATGAGGTTAACCATACGTATTTGCCTGAACCACAGGGGGATATATGCAAAGTAAAACTGCAGGGACACTTTACGGGAAGAAACTCTGTCAGTCATGTGCAGGTGAAACCGGAACAGTGGGAGCATGTGCTTGAGCAGGTAGAGCACTTGCTGCCGGATACCATTTATAAGCCTGGACTAATAAAGCAGCTTGCAGAAATTCATCGTGCCAGCTCTAATCTGAGCGATGCTTTTGCCCGTATTATATCGGCTTTGTTTGCAAGCAGCGGCCTGATTCTTATGGATGCGGCCGATCCAGAATTGCGTAAACTGGAGCAGCCTGTATTTGCAAGAATGATTCAGCAAAATACGTCATTGCGTACCGCTTATCTACAGGGTGCTTCGTTAGTTGAACAATCGGGTTATGCCATGCCAGCCGAGGTGGCAGAGGATGGTGCCAACCTCTTTTATATTCACGAAGGGGTTCGTTTGTTATTGACGCTCAAGGATAATTTGTATCAGGATCGCAAAGGCCTTGTATCATTTACAGAAGAGTATTTGCTGCAGGAACTGAAGCAGCATCCTGAACGTTTCAGCAACAATGTACTAACTCGTCCATTGATGCAGGATTCTTTACTGCCGGTGGCAGCTGTTATTTTGGGGCACGGCGAGATTGCATACTGGGGTCTGACACGCGAAGCGTTCCGCACATTTGGCTTGCAGATGCCTATACTGCTGCCGCGTCTCTCTTTCACGATTCTGGAGGATGTGCACGATAAACATATGAAACAATATGGACTTTCTTTCCAGGACGTACAGTATCATTTAGAGGAAAAGAAAGAAAAGTGGCTTGCACAGCAGGAAACGTTCCAAGTGGATGAGCAGTTTACACAGGTTCGTGAGCAGTTTATGACCCTGTACCGACCGCTGCTGGAGCAGGTTGCAGAGCTGCATCCTGGACTGAGCCGAATCGGCGAAGCGAATCTGGGCAAAATTCATGAGCAGATTCAATATCTGGAGCGGCAGACTCGCAAGGCTATTGAAGATAAACATGCAGTGAGTTTAAGGCATTGGAACGGTATTCAGCATGCTCTGTTCCCGATGGGGAAACCGCAGGAACGAGTACATAATGCACTCTTTTACCTGAATCGATATGGAACGAACTGGATTGAGGAATTGATTGAAGCATCTGCTGAATTCAATGGGCAGCACCAGGTTATAAAATTGTAAGGATGTTGATAATATCAATCTTTTGTAAGTATGTTGATAGTATGAATGTTTATAATAGAAGAGACACATATGAGGAGGAGATCGAGTGACCACATCTTCACTGCAGAACAGCATCGTTAAAGATATGGGCCTTGCTTCAGAGGGACATTTGAAAATTGATTGGGTTGAGGCCCATATGCCAGTGTTGAACCGAATTCGCCGTCAGTTTGAACAGGATCTTCCATTTAAAGGGCTCAAGGTTGCTATTTGTCTTCATCTGGAAGCAAAAACGGCTTATCTGGCAAAAGTCATTCAGGCTGGTGGGGCTGATGTAACGATTACGCACAGTAATCCGCTCTCCACTCAAGATGATGTTTGTGCAGCTTTGGTTGAAGACGGTGTGACGGTATATGCTAAATATAATCCGGAACCAGCTGAATTCAAGGCATTGCAGCTTCGTGCCCTTGAAGTGAAGCCCGATCTGATCATAGATGATGGCGGAGATTTTGCGACGATTATCGCGTCGGAGCGCCCTGACCTTGCTGCTACGATTCGCGGCGGGGCAGAAGAAACGACAACAGGTATTATTCGACTGAAAGCCTTGGCGAAAGAGGGACAACTGAGATTCCCGATGGTTGCGGTGAATGACGCATATTGCAAATATCTGTTTGATAATCGCTATGGTACGGGACAATCCGCTTTTGACGGGATTATTCGTACAACCAACCTGGTGGTTGCTGGTAAAAATGTTGTCGTTGCTGGCTACGGATGGTGTGGCAAAGGGGTAGCAATGCGTGCCAAAGGCCTGGGGGCCAATGTCATTGTCACTGAAATTGATCCGATTAAAGCGGTCGAAGCTCATATGGACGGTTTCCGGGTGATGACGATGCTGGAGGCGGCGAAGATCGGAGACTTCTTTATCGCAGTGACAGGTAATAAAGATGTTATTACAGGTGAGCATTACGATGTAATGAAAGACGGAGCGATTTTGAGTAATGCGGGTCACTTTGATGTTGAGGTTAACAAACCTGAGCTCGCCAAACGTTCCGAATCCATACGCACCGTTCGCCGCAATATTGAGGAGTATCGCTTCAAGGATGGTCGCAAAATGTATCTTCTTGCAGAAGGACGTTTGGTTAATCTGGGAGCGGCTGACGGGCATCCGGCTGAAATTATGGACACAACCTTTGCGTTGCAAGCGCTTGGCCTGCGGTATGTAAGTGAAAACTACGAGGCTCTAGGCAAAAACGTGGTAAATGTTCCGTATGAGATTGATCAGCAGGTCGCAAGTTACAAGCTGGAAAGTTTGAATATCGCGATTGACACCTTGTCTGCTGAGCAGGAAAAATATTTGGATAGCTGGAAATTTTAAACGATATCCATTAATTACAAGCTGATAACCTGATTCAAAAGATATAGAATGGTGTATTGATGATATGGCTCATATGCGGGTGCACATAATACGATTGCCCGTAACCGGGAAACGTCTTTGATCCTGAATGACAGGATCAGAGACGTTTTTTTTGATGAATTGAAAATAAAAAGCAGGAATGTCAAGAAGGGTTTTGATTTTTTTAACCGAATCTATTATGCTTAGGTGGTGGAAAGTGGGGCAAAGTGGGGGAAATGGGTGAGGAGTGAGTGGACCAATGTTTATGGGAGAGTTTCAGCATAGCATTGATGATAAAGGTCGGGTTATCATTCCGGCTAAATTCCGCGAATCACTCGGATCTTCTTTCGTTGTCACACGAGGTTTGGACCAGTGTCTTTTCGTGTACCCCATGGAGGAGTGGGGGGTCATGGAACAGAAGCTCAAAGCACTGCCACTGATGAAATCTGATGCACGTGCGTTTACCCGGTTTTTTTTCTCAGGTGCAACCGAATGTGAACTGGACAAACAGGGCAGGGTAAATCTGCCGGGCAACTTGAGAGAGTACGCCAAACTGGATAAGGATTGTGTTGTTCTTGGTGTGTCCAACCGGGTGGAGATTTGGAGCAAAGGCATATGGGAGAGTTATTTCAATCAATCCGAGGAAGCATTCAACGACATTGCCGAAAAGCTGGTCGATTTTAATTTTGACTTATAACGTAAGGAGGGGTGCAGGTTGTTTCACCACATCACCGTACTCAAAGAAGAGGCAACCGAGGGACTAAACATCAAGCAGGACGGTATATACGTGGACTGCACTTTAGGAGGCGCGGGACACAGCTCCGTCATTGCATCCAAGTTAGGTCCGGGGGGACGTCTGATCGCACTGGATCAGGATGATTGGGCTTTGGATAATGCACGAGAGAAGCTCGCTGCTTATGAAAACCAGGTTACATTGGTGAAAACCAATTTCAGGGATTTGGAACAGGTTCTCAAGGACCTTGACGTTCCGATGAAAGATGGCATACCGCAAGTGGATGGGATTTTGTATGATCTGGGGGTTTCCTCTCCACAATTTGACGAGGGAGAACGCGGGTTCAGCTACAATCACGATGCACCGCTGGACATGCGTATGGATCAGGATGCTTTTCTGACAGCCAAAGAGATTGTGAATGAGTGGCCGGAAGAAGAGATTGCCCGGATTCTGTATCGTTACGGGGAAGAGAAGTTTTCCAAACGGATCGCTCGTGTCATTGTGGATAAGCGCAGTCAGTCCGAGATCGAAACGACAGGTGAGCTTGTGGAATTGATCAAGGAAGGTATTCCGGCTGCAGCCCGCCGAACCGGTGGACATCCTGCCAAACGAAGTTTTCAGGCGCTGCGTATTGCTGTGAATGATGAACTGGGTGCTTTTGAAGAAGGGCTGCATCAGGCTGTTCGTTGTCTCGCGCCAGGGGGGCGCGTATCTGTAATTACCTTCCATTCTCTTGAGGATCGGATATGTAAGCAGATCTTCAGCAGTTATCTTGAAAAATGCACATGTCCACCTGACTTTCCGTTATGTGTATGCGGCGGCAAAGGGACCCTGCGTCTCGTGAACCGAAAACCGCTGACTCCAACGGAGGCGGAACTTACTGAAAACTCTCGTGCGCGATCAGCCAAGCTGCGTGTAGCTGAGAAATTGTAGAACAAAAATGGAGGAGGAGCCTTCGAATGGCATATACACGTGGCAATCTAGCGGTAAAACCAAAAGCACAAGAGCGTGTAACTCAGCAGAGGTATAAGGAAACCACCAAAGTAGTTACACGTCGAACGGGTCTGCCAGCTCGCGAAAAGTTTCTATATCTGCTCACGCTTATGGCAGTGATTGTTGTGGGGGGAATGCTGATGTCTCGCTACGCACATATTTATGATCTGAACAAGCAGGCCCAGTCAACCATTGCCGACGTCAAGGAAGATCAGAAGGCAATTGCTGATTTGCAAGTGGAGAAAGAAAGACTGAACAATCAGGTAATAGAAAATGCAAAAGCTCTAGGTTACGTTGAAGCTTCCGACAAGGATGTCATTTTTGTACCTCGCACAACAACGACAAACACATCAACGGGTGCTGAATCATCCTCGAATGCAGCTAGCAGCAAATAAAGAGGTGTTTCGATGGTAAAACGAATAAAAATGCGCACGTTGTTAATAGGGGGATTTATTACCCTCTTTTTTCTTGTACTCGTAACGCGTATATTCTTCATTCAGGTAGTCAATGGCGGCGAATGGCAGGAACGGGCAGCAGGTCTGATTGAGAGGGAACAGACGATCAAGGCTGCTCGGGGAACAATTACAGATCGCAACGGCAATGTGCTTGCCACGGATTCACCGGCCTACACGGTTTCAGTGAACCCGCTTTTGATTAATCAATTGGGCATTGAAGACGAAGTGACACAGAAACTGTCCGCTTTGCTGAAAAAAAATGAGAGTGAGATGCGTGCTCTTGTTACAGCGAAGAAGGATGATGGAGAGTTTTTTCAGCAGCGTGAAGTGCGCAGTGAAGGCTACAAAATCAGCCCCGAGCTTGCTGAAAAGGTTAAAGCACTGCGTGAAGAGCTGCAGGATAAGTACAAGGCTGGTAATGCAATTGTCATGACGCAGGAATCCAAGCGTTTTTATCCTGAGCAGACGCTGGCCTCTCATGTGCTCGGTTATATGAGCCGTGACGGTAAAGCAGTCAATGGGCTTGAAGTATCATACAACGATGTTTTGACAGGCACAGACGGCTATTTGAACTATCAGAAGGATGCCAAGGGGATCAAGCTTCCAGATTCACAAGATAGCTACCTGCCGCCTCAAAACGGTAAAAACCTGAAGTTGACAATTGATGATACGATCCAGCTCTATATCGAGGAGGCCATGAAAGAGACGGTTGCCAAGTATAATCCGCTTAGTATGACCGTCATTGCTGCTGATCCCAACACCATGGAAATTCTGGGTATGGCCAATTGGCCAACCTTTAATCCGAATACGTATGCGTCCACGCCCGACCAGAAAAACTTTATCAACCATGCAACGCAGTCCATCTATGAACCGGGTTCCACGTTCAAAATTGTTACGCTTGCGGGCGCCGTGGAAGAGAAATTGTTTGATCCGAATGCAACGTTTGAATCAAAGCCAACGCGTATTGGTGGCTATACCATCAGTGATAATGGGCATTCATATGGACGGATCTCGTATCTTGAAGGTGTGAAGCGCTCCAGTAACATTGCCTTTGTTAACCTTGGTTATAACATGCTTGGAGGAGAGCGGCTGCGCCACTACATAGATCAGTTCGGTTTTGGTAAAAAGACAGGTATTGATCTGCCGAGTGAAGCAGCATCGCCAATCAAACCACTGATTTATAAATCGGAGATTGCTACAGCAGCTTACGGTCACGGTCTCGTTCAAGTAACTCCGATTCAGCAGTTAGCTGCCATCTCGGCCGTTGCCAATGGTGGGAAATTGCTTCAACCTCATCTGGTGAAAGAAATTATTAATCCAAATGACGGTTCAACAGAAGTGATTAAACCTAAAGTTGTTCGTCAGGTGATCTCGAAAGAGTCTGCCAAGCTTGTCAGCGGGTATCTGGAACAGGTCGTAGCTGATCAGACCATCGGTACAGGACGTAATGCCTATATTGAGGGCTACCGCGTTGCAGGCAAGACGGGAACAGCGAGAAAGGTTATTAATGGCCAGTACAGCAAAAGCAAAGATGTCGTTTCGTTTATCGGTTTTGCACCAGTAAACAATCCGAAGATTGCCATGCTGATTGTTATTGACCAGCCAGACGGTACCAACATTGGGGGAGGCACTGCGGCTGCTCCGGTGTTCAAAAAGGTTGTAAGCCAAACGCTGCAATATATGGGCGTTCCGAAAGATACCGCCAAAACGAATGACAAAAAGTCAAAAGAAACGGTTGTATTGCAGGCCAAGGCTCCAGACTTGAGTGGTAAAACAGCGAAGCAGGCCAGAAGTCAGCTTCTGAACTCGGGTATCGCTTATGTAACACTGGGTCAGGGCGAAAATGTCATTCGACAGTATCCGCAGGCCGGGGCTTCGATGAATCCGGGCCAGCGTGTGTATCTGCTCACTGAGGAAAGCAGCAAGATGAAGGTGCCTGATCTGACCGGTGAATCCCTGCGTGATGCTTTAGAAATACTTTCACTCATGAAGGTGGGAGTTACGACCAAGGGTGAGGGATACGTTGTGAAGCAGAAGGAACAGGTGTCAGGCGAACAGCGTACAGTACAGCTGACGTTACAGACAGCGAAGGCCGCCGTAACCGGCATCGCTGATGAAGCGCCAGATTCATCCGATCCGGACGCAGAGAACAAGGATGAGACTGCGAAAACCGATGATAAGGCTGCAACGGAGGAGAAAGGCGAGTCTGGGGGCATCCAGAGTCAAAGCGACTCCCAAACGCAGACGAATCAGGAAGCAACCTCGGATTCATCAGCCGATAAAGGGGCTTCGCTTCCATAAGCTTCATAGACAGCTTGTTCTAACCCCCGGTTGTCCTGAATATTCATGAATGAGACAGTTCATGATTTTGGGACGAGTGGGGGGATCTTTTCGTGAAGGGATCAAGTGTGAATCTGCGGCGCAGGCTGCTGTGGAGTTTATTGATTTTGGTGATATTATTCTCAGCCCTGGTGATCAGGCTTGCTTATGTACAGTTGGGTCAAGGTCCGGAATTATCGGCAAAAGCGGAGGAATCCTGGCGCCGCAACATACCCTATACAGCCAAAAGAGGAGAGATCCTTGATCGAAACGGAACCGCTCTGGCCTATAACGTAACTACTCCGACAATTATGGCGATCCCGGCTCAGGTCAAGGAAGCCGAGACAACGGCTCGCGCGCTTGCACCGTTATTGGGTATGACGGAAGAAAAAGTGCTGGCAACCATCAAGAAAAGAGAGCTAATCGTACGACTACAACCCGGCGGCCGCAAAATTACGATGGAGAAAGCTCAGCGCATCCGTGATTTGAAGCTTCCGGGTATCGTTGTTGCCGAGGATAATAAACGTTTCTATCCGTATGATGATCTGGCTGCCCACATTCTTGGATTTACAGGTATTGACAATCAGGGGCTGACGGGTGTGGAAAAAAGGTATGATGACAAGCTGAACGGTCTGAATGGCAGTGTATCCTACTTGTCCGATGCGGCCGGAAGGCTTATGCCGGGCTCATCCGAGAAGTATGTGGAACCGAAGGACGGGCTTAATCTCAAGCTGACGATTGATAAATCCATTCAGTCGATTATGGAACGTGAGCTCGATCAGGCTATGGTCAAGTTTCAGGCCAATTCCGCTCTGGCAATTGCAATGAATCCCAAGACAGGCGAGATTCTGGGGATGTCGAGCCGCCCGGGCTATGAGCCGGCAGATTATCAGCAGTACCCGTCGGAGATTTATAACCGAAATCTGCCGATCTGGATGACCTATGAACCAGGTTCAACCTTCAAGATCATTACACTCGCTGCTGCGCTGGAAGAAAAAAAGGTGAATCTGCAGCAGGATCAATTTTTTGATCCAGGCTTTGTCGAGGTTGGCGGTGCGCGTCTTCGCTGCTGGAAGAAGGGAGGGCATGGAAGCCAGACCTTCCTTCAGGTGGTAGAGAACTCTTGTAACCCGGGCTTTGTCGCTTTGGGACAAAAGCTTGGCAAAGAGTCCTTGTTTTCCTATATCCGAAATTTCGGTTTTGGTACCAAAACGGGAATCGATCTTAGTGGTGAAGCAAGCGGTATCCTTTTTAAATTATCCAATGTAGGTCCTGTCGAGCTTGCCACAACAGCTTTCGGTCAAGGTGTATCTGTTACGCCTATTCAGCAGGTAGCTGCGGTATCCGCTGCGATCAACGGAGGCAAGCTCTACAAACCTTATGTGACGAAGGCCTGGGTACATCCCGAAACCGGAGAGGTATTGGAGGAAGTGAAGCCCGAACTGGTTCGTCAGGTGATCTCGGAGAATACATCCAAGCAAGTGCGAGAAGCGCTTGAAAGTGTCGTAGCCAAAGGTACAGGACGTCCGGCATTTATTGACGGGTACCGGGTCGGCGGCAAAACGGGTACAGCTCAGAAGGTTATTAATGGACGTTATTCCTCCACCGAGCATATTGTATCTTTTATCGGATTCGCTCCAGCCGATGACCCACAGATCGTTGTATATACTGCAGTGGATAATCCCAAGGGCATTCAATTCGGGGGTGTGGTTGCCGCTCCGATTGTGCAAAATATTCTGGAGGATTCACTGCACTACATGAATGTGCCTGTACGCAAGGATCAGCTTTCCAAAGAGTATAAGTACGGTGAAACCAAAATTGTGACGGTTCCTGATCTTACCGGCGCAACGGTTGCAGATTTGTACGAGGACCTGAATATGAATTTTATGCTGGCAAAGTCCGGCAGTGGCAAATATGTAATTAATCAGGCACCCAAACCTGGGGCGAGGGTGGATCAAGGCTCAACGATACGCATATATATGGGTGACGTGCTGAAGGATGGGCATGACCATAGCAAGGACGAATGAGTGGGCAGGAGCGGGTTTCTGGCATACACCGCAACAAAATTCTTTAAAGTGCGTTTCATTATTTGGTGATATGGCCGATATTAATAATGCAGCGTATCCGTTAATTACAGAAGTCTATTTGAAAAGTGAGGTTATTCATGTGCTTTTAAACCAATTTGAATCCAAGTTGACGACCGCTCGTCTTGTAGGCGACTCCAATATAGAATGCCACAACCTTCAGACAGATTCCCGGCAGGTTCAGCCGGGTGATCTGTTTATCTGTCTTCCGGGGCATACGGTGGACGGTCATGATTATGCTGCAAAAGCAGTGGAAGCAGGAGCGTCAGCTCTTGTGGTGGAGCGTCAGCTGGATCTGCCTGTGCCGCAGCTGATTGTCAAAGACAGTCGTTTTGCAATGGCCGTTCTCTCGGACTTCTTTTTCGACTCGCCAAGCCGCAAAATGAAAATGATTGGTGTAACAGGCACCAACGGCAAAACAACCACTACGTATTTGATCGAGAAAATTATGAGCGATTACGGTCAGAAAACAGGGCTAATCGGTACGATTCAGATGCGCTATGATGGGCGTACCTATCCGATGTCCGGAACAACGCCTGAGGCGCTTGATCTGCAGCGCAGTCTGCATGATATGGTTCAGGCCGGTACGGACTGCTGCGTGATGGAGGTTTCATCTCATGCGCTGGAGCAGGGGCGTGTCAAAGGTACAGATTTCCGCACAGCGGTATTCACCAACCTGACGCAGGATCACCTGGACTACCATCACTCGATGGAGGAGTATCGTGGAGCTAAAGGGCTCTTCTTTGCACGGCTGGGAAACACCTACGCTGATGAAGCTTCCCGTCGCAAATATGCGGTAATCAACGCAGATGATCCGGCAGCGGCATATTTTATTTCAGTAACAGCTGCTGAAGTGATTACATACGGCATGGGAGAAAATGCAGATGTGCATGCTTCGGAAATCTCGATCACAGCTCAGGGAACGTCATTCCATGTAGATACCTTTGCAGGCAGCACTGACATTGGGCTGCGTATGGTAGGCAAATTCAATGTGTACAATGCAATGGCAGCAATCTCTGCAGCACTGGTGGAGGGGGTTCCACTGGAAGAGATCAAGCGCAGTCTGGAAACTGTTCCAGGCGTGGATGGCAGAGTGGAGGCCGTTGATGAAGGGCAGCCTTACGCCGTTATCGTCGATTACGCTCATACACCGGATGGACTCGAGAATGTACTGCGTACCGTCAAAGAGTTTGCAGCAGGACGAGTGATCTGTGTGTTTGGCTGCGGCGGTGACCGTGATCGAACCAAGCGGCCGTTGATGGGGAAAATTGCTGCGAAGTATAGTGATTTTGTGCTGGTAACTTCCGACAATCCGCGGACGGAAAATCCGGATATGATTCTGAAGGACATTGAACAGGGGCTGATTGAAGATGCTGTTCCGGCTGAGCGGTACACTTTGATTGTGGATCGGCGTCTGGCAATCCATGAAGCTATTGAAATGGCAAGCCCAGCCGATGTAGTATTGATTGCGGGCAAGGGTCACGAGACTTATCAGATTATAGGTACGACCAAGACTGATTTTGATGACCGAATCATAGCCAAAGAAGCGATAAGGGGTAAATCCAATTGATAAAACGAACATTGGCGCAAATCGCCGAAATGTGTGGCGGTACAATAAATGACGCTGCCGTCTATAGCGGAGTTATGGCCGAAGGGGTGTTTACCGATTCCCGTAAACCGATAACAGGCAGTCTGTTTATCCCTTTGGTTGGTGAACGTTTTGATGGACATGAATTTGTGCAGGCATGCCTGGAGCAGGGAGCTGCAGGTGCCATGTGGCAAAAGGATCACGGACTTCCCCCGCAGGGCGCTGTTATTATCGTCGAGGATACACTCGCGGCCTTGCAGTCACTTGCTTCAGCCTATTTGACCGAGAGTCAGGCGTCTGTCGTAGGCATCACGGGCAGCAACGGCAAAACAACAACCAAGGATATTGTAGATGCTCTTCTCTCCACGACATTCAAAGTGCATAAAACGCAGGGCAACTTCAATAATCATATTGGTCTACCCTTGACGGTATTGAGTATGCCCGAGGATACAGAGATAATCATTCTTGAAATGGGCATGAGCGGCCGGGGCGAAATTAAAGAGTTGTCTCTTATTGCGCAGCCCGATGCTGCAATCATTACAAACATTGGTGAATCACATCTGCTGCAGCTTGGATCAAGACTCGAGATTGCGAGAGCCAAGGCTGAAATTGCTGCGGGATTGAAAACGAACGGGCTGCTCATCTACAACGGAGACGAGCCTTTGATTGCTCAGGTGCTGGGTGAGTCCGAGACCAGACAGCCAGAGAACATGCAGCGATTTACCTTTGGCTTGCAAGCCGGGAATGATGATTATGCAACAGGGCTGATGAACGCGCAGAATAGCATGGTGTTTACAACGAAGCAGTCCGGGGAGCAAGCATATACGCTTCCGCTGCTGGGCACGCATAATGTGGTCAACTGTCTGGCTGCGATGGCTGTGGCACGTCATTTTGGCGTTACCTCAGAGAATATGGCGGCAGGTTTATCACAGCTGAAGCTGACAGGTATGCGTATTGAGGTGACACAGGCGCTTAGTGGGCTGACTCTCCTGAATGATGCATATAATGCAAGCCCGACTTCGATGAAGGCGGCCATTGATGTGTTGGAAGGTCTGAAAGGATATCGGATGAAGGTTGCCGTGCTCGGAGATATGCTTGAATTAGGTCCTCAGGAGGAGCAGCTTCATCATGAGATAGGCATGTATATTACCCCTGCCAAAGTGGATAGAGTGCTGGTATACGGACCGTTATCCCTGCATATTGCCGAGGGAGCGAGGAAGCATATGGAGGCAGATGCTGTGCATGCCTTTGACAGTAAAGAAGCGTTGAGCCGTTATTTGCTGGAGCATCTTCATGCCAGAGACGTTGTTCTGTTCAAGGCCTCCCGAGGCATGAAGCTGGAGGATGTGGTTCAGGCACTGCAGACAGCACCATTACACAATTGAGTAGACTAGAGGGGTGAACCCATGGATTTCCAAGTGTTACTGTTAACAATCGGCGTTTCATTTATTCTGGCGGTGATTGCCGCACCGCTTCTCATTCCGCTGCTGCGCCGAATGAAATTCGGGCAGCAGGTCAGAGAGGATGGACCTCAGAGCCATCTGAAAAAAAGCGGAACACCAACGATGGGCGGAGTCGTGATTTTACTTGCCTTCACGTTGGCTTTTCTTAAATTCTCGGCGGTCAAGAACACCGATTTTTATGTGCTGCTTGTCGCAACGCTGGGATTTGGACTCATTGGATTTCTGGATGACTATATCAAAATTGTATTCAAGCGTTCGCTTGGACTTACAGCCAGACAAAAAATGCTGGGACAGCTGCTCTTCAGTGCCCTGATGTGTTATTTGCTTATTCAAAATGGACACAGCACCGCGATTTCCATTCCCGGAACCTCGGTTTCATTTGACTGGACAGGGTGGTTTTATTATCCGTTTGTTGTATTTATGATGCTTGCCATTACGAATGCGGTGAACTTCACGGACGGACTTGATGGTTTGCTTTCTGGAGTCAGTGCGATTGCGTTTGGAGCCTTTGCTATTGTAGCGATGCAGGCAACGTCAATGCCAGCCGCCGTGTGTGCAGCTGCGATGATTGGGGCTGTTCTTGGTTTCCTGGTCTACAATGCACATCCAGCCAAGGTATTTATGGGCGATACGGGCTCACTCGGAATCGGGGGGGCAATCGGCGCGATTGCTATCGTTACGAAGACAGAGCTTCTCTTCCTCGTCATTGGAGGTATTTTTGTCATCGAGGTTCTCTCTGTCGTGATCCAGGTCGTATCTTTCAAGACCCGTGGCAAACGTGTATTCAAAATGAGTCCCATTCATCATCATTTTGAGCTGAGTGGCTGGTCAGAATGGCGGGTTGTCATTACCTTTTGGGCGGTAGGTGCGATTTTGGCCGCTCTTGGACTTTATCTCAACAAGGGGTTGTAAACTATGAACCATCCAGAAACCTATCGCGGACAGCAAGTGGTTGTGCTTGGACTTGCGAAGAGCGGTGTACAAGTTGCCAAAGTGCTGCATCGTGCCGGGGCAATCGTTACGGTAAATGACAAAAAAGAAAGAGAACAGTGTCCCGAAGCTTCTGAACTGGAGGCTTTGGGAATTTCTGTTGTATGCGGTGGACACCCGACTGACCTCATTCATGATCAGGTGAAGCTGGTTGTGAAAAACCCGGGCATTCCTTACCGTGCCGCTCCAGTGCAGCAAGCGCTGGAATTAGGAATTGAAGTGGTGACAGAGGTAGAAGTGGCGTACCACCTCTGTGCAGCACCTATGATTGGCATTACAGGCTCTAACGGAAAAACAACAACAACAACCTGGGTAGGTAATATGCTGGAGCAAGCAGGTCTGAAGCCTATTGTTGCCGGCAATATTGGCACTCCACTCTGTGAGGCGGCTGAGCAGGCTGTGTCCGATAACTGGATGGTGGTGGAACTGAGCAGCTTCCAGCTGAAAGGCACCGTTGAGTTTCGTCCGCGCATTGCTGCGCTGCTTAACGTGGCAGAGACTCATCTCGATTACCATGGAGATATGGAAGATTATATCGCTTCCAAAGCAAAGCTCTTTGCAAACCAGCAAGCAGATGATGTTGCTGTTTTGAATTGGGATGATGCGGTCTGTCGCGGGCTGGTTCCTTATATCAAAAGCAAACTGATTCCGTTCTCGCTGACTGAACGACTTGAGACAGGAGTATATGCTGACCCGCCATATGTGGATGACCTGGAGGATGATGTGAAACGTCAGGTGGTCTACGCAGATGACCAGGGCAAGAAGCTTGTCATCATGGACATAGGGAACATTGGCCTTCCCGGCCGCTTTAATGTGGGCAACGCACTTGCTGCTGTAGCGATCGCCGTTGCGGCTGGTGCTGATCCTGCACAGCTGGCTGCACCGCTTGCCGAGTTCAAAGGCGTTGAGCATCGACTTGAGTATGTGCTGGAGCACAATGGCTCGGCGTATTATAACAATTCCAAAGCAACCAATTCCAAAGCAACGGTAATGGCATTGAATTCCTTTAAGAAACCGGTTGTGCTCATTGCGGGCGGCCTGGATCGTGGCTCGGATATGATGGAGCTGTTGCCAGTGTTTGAAGATCGTGTCAAAGCGGTCGTGCTGCTGGGTGAAAATCGGGCCAAAATTGCCAAAGTCGCAGAGCTTGCCGGACTAAAGCAAATTAAGGTCGTCGATAATGAGGAGGACGCTGCCCGTACATTAACGGCTGCCGTTCAAGAGGCAGCAAGGCTTGCTGCACCGGGTGATGTTGTTTTGCTGTCACCTGCATGTGCGAGTTGGGACATGTTTGCTTCCTATGAAGAACGGGGACGCATTTTTAAACAGGCGGCGCATAACTTGTAAGTAGGGGGGTGGAAAAGCCCCTACTTCCATGCAAGGGGTGGCCTCCTGATGAAACAGACGCGACCGGCGCCGGACATTTGGCTCCTGATTTGTATTTTGGCTTTGCTTGCCATCGGCATCATCATGGTATACAGTGCAGGTTCGGTGCTTGCTTTTCGCAACTATGGCGATTCATTTTATTTTGTGAAAAGACAGATTTTGTTCGCAGTACTGGGACTGGCAGCGATGTTTGTAACAACGAATGTGGATTACAGGGTGTGGAGGAAATATGCCAAGCCCATTTTAATTGTTTGTTTTATTATGCTCATTGCCGTGTTAATCCCGGGGATTGGTGTCGTTCGTGGAGGTGCACGGAGCTGGCTGGGCATCGGATCCTTCGGTATTCAGCCCTCCGAGTTTATGAAGCTGGGCATGATCCTGTTTCTTGCCCACTGGCTGAGCAAAGATCCTGGCAAGATTCAGACCTTTACAACGGGGCTGCTGCCTCCCTTGGGGCTGATGGGGGTCGCCTTTGGCATCATTATGCTGCAGCCGGATTTAGGTACAGGCACTGTAATGATGGGAGCTTCCATGCTTATCATTTTTACAACGGGTGCACGCATGAAACATCTGGCTTTGCTTGCATTAGGGGGAGTGGCAGGCTTTGCGGCATTGATCGCGGCTGCGCCTTACCGTTTGCAGCGAATTACTGCATTTCTGGACCCGTGGTCCGATCCGCTTGGGGCAGGGTATCAGATCATTCAGTCGCTCTACGCCATCGGTCCGGGTGGACTGGCAGGTCTCGGTCTGGGCATGAGCCGGCAAAAGTACAGTTATGTGCCTGAGCCGCAGACGGACTTTATTTTTAGCATTTTGACAGAAGAGCTTGGTTTCATTGGTGGAATAATCGTTTTATTATTGTTTCTGGTACTGGTGTGGAGAGGCATGCGTGTAGCGATGACCGTTCCAGATGCCTTTGGCAGTCTGCTGGGCGTGGGCATTATCGGCATGGTTGCTGTGCAGGTCATTATTAATATCGGTGTCGTGATTGGCCTGATGCCTGTTACGGGCATTACACTGCCGCTGATTAGCTATGGTGGATCATCCTTAACGCTTATGCTCACGGCACTAGGTATATTATTGAATTTATCCCGTTATGCGAGGTGACTTATACGATGCGAGTCGTTCTTAGCGGCGGCGGTACGGGGGGACATATCTATCCGGCCGTTGCCATAGCAAGACAATGCGAGGCGGAGAACCCGGACTCGACATTTCTATACATTGGCGGGACGCGCGGGCTGGAGAGCAAACTTGTTCCGCAGGAGGAAATTCCGTTTAAGTCTATTGATATTACTGGCTTTCGCCGTAAGTTATCTCTTGAAAATGTGAAAACCATTATGCGTTTCGTTCAAGGGGTACGCAAGTCCAAAAAAATGCTGAAGGAATTCAAGCCGGATGTTGTCATTGGTACAGGCGGATATGTTTGCGGACCTGTAGTGTATGCGGCAGCGAAGCTTGGAATTCCATCTGTAATTCATGAACAAAATGCAATTCCAGGTTTGACCAACAAGTTCTTGATGCGTTATGTGGACACCGTTGCGGTCAGCTTTGAAGGCTCTGAAAAATCATTCTCGGGTGCTAAAAAAGTTATCTATACCGGCAACCCGCGAGCAACAACGGTCGCTCAGGCCAGTCGGGATCGAGGCTTCGCTACACTTGGCGTGCCGATGGACAGCAGGGTTGTGCTTGTTGTTGGTGGAAGCCGGGGAGCCAAAGCCATTAATCAGGCGATGATCGAGATGGCGCCTCTGCTCGAACAGTTGCATGATGTACATGTGGTTTACGTTACAGGAGAGACCTATTTCGATGAAACCCGTGAAGCGATTCGCAGTTCACTTGGAACGATGCCTAATCATCTGCATGTGCTTCCTTATGTGCATAACATGCCAGAAGTGCTGGCCTGCACTTCGCTGATTGTCAATCGGGCGGGAGCTTCATTCCTGGCAGAAATTACGTCACTGGGCATTCCGTCCATTCTGATTCCTTCGCCAAACGTGACGAACAACCATCAGGAAGCTAATGCGCGTACCCTTGAAAAGGGCGGGGCATCAGTCACTATGCTGGAGAGAGACCTTACAGGCCAAGGGTTGTATGAAGCGATCGCGGGTATTATGAACGATGAATCGGGGCGTAAACAGATGGCAGCGGCCTCACGAAAATTAGGTAAACCGGATGCCGCTGAAGTGCTTGTGAGCGAGATCAAACGTCTTGCTTCACGGCGGTAATGTGCGTTAGTGGGCGATTGTCACACACCAGACGGGACTGACATAAGATACCGTATAAATCGTGACAATCGTTCCATGATACCGCAGCACAGCATTCAAGCCGCAGAAAACGCATGTTGAGGTGAAGAGTTTGGAGCCCGGCCTCAAGGTGTGATATTCCGGTATTGTTCGGTGGAGCTGTAGGATGGATTGCAGGTGCTCATGGATCGGATGTGTCACGGATATTTCAATTCGCTGGGATTGTACTGGAGATGATCCAGGCCAAGCGACAGCAGAGGACGTCTTCACCCTTATGCAGCCTATTCAGAGCAAAATATCATCTCATAACGGTATGAAGGTATATTCTTGGTACCGTATGTCTTCGCAGTGGGTGAGCGTAAACCCCGGAGGTGATACATTGGACAAATTGGTGATTGAAGGCGGGAGACCCCTATCAGGAACCATACGCATCCATGGAGCAAAAAATGCCGCTTTACCGATTATGGCCGCAAGTTTGCTCGCAGACGGTGAAATTACGCTGCACAACGTTCCACACTTGCTGGACATCGAAGTAATGCTGTATATCCTGGAACGGCTTGGATGCACGTGTCGGCATGAACAGGGAACCGTGACGATTAATACGTCGCAGATTCGGTCACATGATGTGCCAGAAGATCTCATGAAACAGATGCGCTCCTCCATTTTTCTAATGGGGCCATTGCTGGCAAGATTCCGGAAGGTTTCCGTATATCAGCCTGGTGGCTGCGCGATTGGAGAACGGAAAATTGATCTTCACCTTCGTGGTCTGGAAGCTCTCGGAGCACGGATTGAAGAGCAGGATCAGCAAATCATCTGTCATGGAGCTCATCTGACAGGTGCGGATATTCATCTCGATTTTCCAAGTGTAGGAGCAACCGAGAATATTATGATGGCGGCTGTGCTGGCTGAGGGGACAACGACGATATTCAATGCGGCGAGAGAGCCAGAGATTCAGGATTTACAGCACTTTCTGAATGCAATGGGTGCACGTATTATGGGTGCAGGGACCGACACAATTACGATCAGTGGTGTTAAGAAGCTGCAGCCATGCACCTATGGGATCATTCCTGATCGTATTGTGGCCGGCACGGTTATGATCGCTGCTGCTGCAACCCGAGGTAATGTTACGCTCACACAGTGCAACCCGTCACACCTTACTTCACTTATACATGTGTTGAAGCGCACTGGTGTTCAAATCACAGTCTGCAATGATATAATGACTGTGAGTTGCATGACTCGCCCGAAATCGGTGGATCGTATTGTGACTTCTCCATACCCTTCATTCCCCACCGATCTGCAATCACAGATTATGGTGCTGCTCAGTTTGGCAGACGGGTTTAGCGTGATGAAAGAAACGGTATTTGAAGGCCGGTTCAAACATGTGGATGAATTGAATGTCATGGGAGCCGATATTTCGGTGGATCTGAATGCAGCATTTATCCGTGGAGTTCCAAGGCTGTATGGCGCTACTGTGGAAGCAACAGACCTCCGTGCAGGTGCTGCTTTGGTTATTGCAGGACTGGCGGCTCAAGGTAAGACGGTTGTGGAGCAAGTGCACCACATTGACAGGGGATATGATCGGATCGAAAATTTATTTCAGAGTCTTGGAGCCTCGGTGGAGAGACAGTCAACTGTTTCGAAACAGTTGGATTTTGCCAATTAACGTCCTTGGCGTCCCCTTCTTGAAAGGGAGGGGGACCTGAGGCTTTGTGGAGCGTTATTATGCCTAAAAGTCAAATTCCGGTTCTCAAGGAGAATCGCCCAAAAAGAAACACAAGCCGAAAAGTTGTAATTATCCTGTTATTATTATTTATTGTATTACTGGCCGTATTATTCTTTCGTTCTTCGATGAGCCGTATATCAGCCATCGAAATTACGGGTAATGTATACACGGCGACTTCGGAGCTACTGGATAAAAGCGGTTTGAAAGAAGGCGACCAGTTTTTTGGAACAACCGCTTCTGAAATCATCGACCGTCTCAAAACGATTAAAGCTGTTTCAACCGTTACGGTGGACAAGCAGTTTCCCGGAACGATTCACATCAAGGTTCAGGAATATCCCACTGTCGCTTATGAACTTGACTCCAGCGGCGCATTGAAAGCAATCCTGTCCAGTGGGACAAGCCTGAATGTTCCACCAACGATTGGCGTTGCAGTAGAGAAGCCGATTCTGACGCAATGGAAGCCGAATGATCCGCTCAAAGCAAAACTGAGTCAGGCGCTGGCTCAAATTCCGAACGAGCTGACTACAGACATTTCTGAGATTATTCCGAACCCGACACCTTCATTTCCGGATCAGATTCGCATGTACACCAAATCACAGTTTGAAGTGATTACAACGATATCGTTGTTAACGGATAAAGTGGAGTATTTGAATCAGGTGATTGAAACAGAGCGGCCGGGCAAAATTACGATGCTTGAGGCAGATACGTATGTGCCGTTTATCCCCGATGATGAAGAGAATGACGCAGAACCAGGAACAAAGCCCTGAACATTCGCTTGTCTTGCTTTATGCAATACGCAAAAGTGTAGGCGGGGTAAGGCTTTGGGCCCGGCTGATGTGTGAAACTTGTTCTTTCTGAAAATAAGAAAAAATGGTACACTTGAGCTTATGGCACTTGAAATGCCTCCTTCTTTTTTCTTCAAGGTTTTATGTTTCGCAACCAGAACTTGGCACCCAAAAAAATTGTAGAAAAAAGAGGGAAAGTCTAAAGTGTGTTGAATATGTTTTAATGAGTGTTTGAACCCGAACGTAATTTATTATTGAAGTCAGGAGGTGCCACAGACTTGAGCAACAATGACATCATTGTTAGTTTGGACATCGGTACATCCAAAATTCGCGCTATTATTGGGGAAATTAATAATGGAACCTTTAATATTATTGGAGTTGGATCTGCCGACTCGGAAGGAATTCGCAAAGGTGTAATCGTAGATATCGATCAGACGGTGCAGTCGATCCGCAATGCAGTGGATCATGCCGAGCGTATGGTAGGTATTCAAATATCCGAAGTATATGTTGGAATCTCAGGGAATCACATCGGACTGATGAGCAGTCACGGTGTGGTGGCAGTATCGAACGAGGATCGTGAGATCGGAGAAGAAGACATGGAACGGGTGTTAAAAGCAGCCGAGGTCATTGCGGTTCCGCCGGAACGGGAAATTATCGATGTTGTCGCCAAGCAGTATGTTGTAGACGGCTTGGAAGGCATACAGGACCCGCGGGGTATGATTGGTGTTCGTCTCGAGGTTGAAGCGACCATCATTACGGGTGCAAAAACCGCGATACATAATCTTTTGCGCTGCGTGGAAAAAGCGGGATTAAAAGTGAGTGATCTCGTTCTCATGTCACTTGGAGCGGGCCAACTGGCTTTGTCCAAGGATGAGAAAACGATGGGATCGGTACTCGTGGATATCGGAGCCGGGGCAACAACCATCGCGATCTTTGAAGAGAACAGCATGGTTGCAACTTCGACTTTGCCAATTGGTGGGGAATTTGTAACGAATGATATTGCTTATGGTTTGCGTACTCTGACGGATCAGGCGGAGAAAGTAAAGTTGAAATACGGCTGCGCCTGGCTTGATGATGCTGCTGCAGATGTGATGTTTAAAGTTACCCGCATTGGCAGCAATGTAGACAAGGAGTTTTCACAAGAGGATCTGGCGGCCATTATTGAACCAAGGGTTCAGGAAATATTTCAGATGATCGGTCAGGAAGTGAAACGCCTTGGTTACAACGAGCTGCCTGGAGGTTATATACTTACGGGTGGTACGGTCTCCATGCCGGGTGTACTGCAAGTAGCACAGCATGAGCTTGCTGCATCGGTGCGGGTTGCCGTTCCGGATTACATTGGAGTGCGTGATCCTGGATATACCAGCGGTGTTGGGATTTTGCACAATGTTATTCGCGGTTTGCGCATCAGGCCCTCGAGTAGCGGCGGCGGTAACAACAATAACACCAATAACAAAAAACCGACGAACCGTCCGAAGCCGAATACGGCACAGGAATCGGAACAAAAACCCGGTCTGTTCGAACGACTGAAGAATATGTTCAGTGAATTTATATAACAGGTTGGATCCATTTCATACATTCTTGAAGCCGTCTGAATGCGCTGGTACTAAAATAAACGCTTTCGTTCGTCGATATATGAAATTGATTCGGTTCAAATCAAAAATTGGACGGGCCATCCATGCACATTGAGGGGGAGATGGAATAATATGTTGGAATTTGATTTTGAGATGGAGAGCTTGGCTCAGATTAAGGTCATCGGGGTAGGCGGCGGCGGAAGCAACGCGGTTAACCGAATGATTGAAGGTGGAGTACAAGGTGTTGAATTTATTACAGTGAATACGGATGCTCAGGCTTTACACCTGGCAAAATCCGAGCATAAACTGCAAATCGGTGATAAATTAACCCGTGGTCTTGGTGCTGGTGCCAACCCGGATGTAGGTAAAAAAGCAGCGGAAGAGTCTCGAGAGCTGATCATGAACACTCTTAAAGGGGCGGACATGGTATTTGTTACAGCAGGTATGGGCGGCGGTACAGGTACTGGAGCAGCTCCAGTCATCGCTGAAATTGCCAAGGAGTGCGGTGCACTTACTGTCGGTGTCGTAACACGTCCCTTCACTTTTGAAGGCCGCAAGCGTTCCACCCATGCAGAACAAGGGATTGAAGCTCTCAAGGAGAAAGTGGACACGCTGATTGTCATTCCTAATGATCGTTTGCTTGAGATTGTTGACAAAAAGACGCCGATGCTGGAAGCATTCCGTCAAGCGGATAATGTACTGCGTCAAGCCGTACAAGGTATCTCTGATCTTATCAAAGTGCCGGGTCTGATCAACCTTGACTTTGCAGACGTCAAAACGATCATGCATGAGCGCGGCTCAGCCCTGATGGGGATTGGTGAGGCAACTGGTGAGAATCGTGCAGCTGAAGCGGCACGCAAAGCTATTATGAGTCCGTTGCTGGAGACGTCCATTGAAGGCGCGCGCGGTGTCATTATGAACATTACAGGCGGCATTAACCTGTCTCTGTATGAAGTCAATGAAGCAGCTGAGATCGTCACTTCGGCTTCCGATCCGGAAGTGAATATGATCTTTGGTGCGATTATTGACGAAGATTTGAAAGAGGAGATCAAGGTTACGGTCATCGCTACCGGATTCGAAGATAAACCTGCGGCTCCGCCAGTGCGTAAACCTGCTGCGGCAGCAGAAACAGGAGAGACCCGCTCGCCGAATCTTCGTCCATTCGGAAATCAGCCGAGCAGTGATCAGCTGGACATTCCGACATTTTTACGTAATCGTTCCCGCAACAACAATAACGAATAAATGATTGATCTTTACCTGGAAACCCGGTACTGCTTCTGAAGCAGCCGGGTTTTTCTGTTTTTTTATATAGCGTAACATACAGGAATGAACAAATTCTGAACAAGTCGCCTGCGCATTCCGACAAAAAAAGTTGGAAACAAGCTCCCACATTTAGACAGACTTTGAACAGGAGGCTCCGTATACTTGAGAATATGCTCATGAAATATCGAGATGATTAAGCAGCTGAGTTGCTACAGATCGGATGTAGCTGAGTTCGTCTAATGGGTTGCATCTGCAGTCATTACAATCTGATGCATCTATGATCGTTGCAATCCTTCGTTTCGGTAGGTTCGATGCAGGCAGGTGAAGAGCGTGGTTGTGTATGTCGATCTGATTTTTTTGACCAATCTGATTATTGATGGAGCGCTCATTGGACTGACCGCCTGGATGCGCCAAACGAAGCTGGTCTGGTGGAGATGGCTGTTATCGGCCATTGTTGGCGCGTTATATGTGGTGATGATGTTTGTACCGCAGTTTGATTTTATGTTCACGTTTCTGATCAAGTTTGGTTTTTCTCTCGTTATGTTAAGTATTGCGTTTGGATATAAAGGGCTGCAGGCATTTACACGAACACTGGGCACATTCTACGTCATCAACTTTGTCGCGGCTGGAGGTATTCTGGGTGTGCATTACATGCTGCAGAGCTCGGGAGAGCTGTTCAATGGCATCTGGTTTACAGCCTCGGGCGGCATGTCATTTGATCTGAAGATTGCGTTCTGGTTCACATTCATTGTATTCTTCGCGGTCCTTTTATTATTCAAAATTGTGCAGAGTGCCAAACGAAAATCGGATCGGTTTTCCACCTACCTGGGTAAGGTCGAGGTCTGCATTGATGAGATAGTTGTGTCTTGTACAGGCCTTCTGGATACGGGCAATCAGCTTACCGATCCTTTGTCGCGCATGCCGGTGATGGTGATGGAGGTTGCATTGTGGCAGGAGTGGGTACCTGATTCCTGGAAGCACAGACTAAAGCAGGAATCACCGGATAAGCTCATTATGGAGCTGGATCAGGAGCAGTTTAAGTGGCAGGACCGCCTGCGGCTGGTTCCCTACCGGGGGATTAACAAAGGAACAGCCTTTATGCTGGCTATCAAACCGGACCGCGTAAGAGTGACGATGGAGGAAATGGCTTATGAGACAACCAAGGTTTTGATTGGACTGGATGGGGGCGTTTTATCGTCCGATGGAAAATATCAGGCCGTGATTCATCCTGAACTTGTGCAAGAAGCTGCTTCTGCGCAGTCTACGGCTCAATCCGCGGAAGCTACAGAAAAGCCGCTGAATGTGGTATAGGAGGAACCGACATGCTTGTGAAATGGAAACTGGCTGCTCAACTGAATTATTACCGCTTGTTATTCCTGTTTGGGCTGAAAAGTGAAGAGATTTATTACATCGGGGGAAGTGAAGCACTCCCGCCTCCACTGACACGGGAAGAAGAGGAGTATCTGCTGCAGAAGTTATCGTCTGGAGATGCGGCTATTCGTGCGATGCTGATCGAGCGTAATCTGCGTCTGGTGGTGTACATTGCACGCAAGTTCGAAAATACAGGCATTAACATCGAGGACCTGGTATCGATTGGTGCGATTGGCTTGATCAAGGCCGTAAATACATTTGATCCCGAAAAGAAAATCAAGCTCGCTACTTATGCTTCACGCTGTATCGAAAACGAAATATTGATGTACTTGCGGCGTAACAGTAAAATTCGTACCGAAGTTTCTTTTGACGAACCGCTGAATATTGATTGGGATGGAAACGAGCTTTTATTATCCGATGTGCTCGGTACCGAGAACGATACAATCTATCGAAATATTGAAGAACAGGTAGATCGCAAGCTGCTGCACAAGGCACTGGAGAAGCTGACGGATCGCGAGCGAATGATTATGGAGCTTCGTTTTGGCCTGACCGATGGCGAGGAGAAGACACAGAAAGATGTGGCCGATCTGCTTGGAATCTCCCAATCCTATATCTCTCGTTTGGAAAAAAGAATCATTAAAAGGCTTCGCAAAGAGTTTAACAAAATGGTCTAATCCGGTTAAAAAGCAAGAATGGGTATTACTGGCAAGGGTGCCAACTACGAATAAAAAAGCCTGCCCCGGAGATAATGTACATTAATGTTTCTCCTTGGGAGGTAAATCACGATGACCCGAAACAAAGTCGAGATTTGTGGGGTGGACACCGCAAAATTGCCTGTTCTCACCAATATTGAAATGCGGGAATTATTTCATTCCCTTCAACAGCACCATGATCGCTCAGCAAGAGAGAAATTGGTGAATGGTAACCTGCGTCTGGTACTCAGTGTCATTCAACGTTTTAACAATCGGGGGGAGTTTGTCGATGATCTGTTCCAGGTCGGCTGCATCGGCCTGATGAAAGCCATTGATAATTTTGATTTATCCCAGAATGTCAAATTTTCAACCTATGCGGTACCGATGATTATCGGTGAAATTCGCAGATATCTGCGTGACAATAACCCGATTCGAGTATCCCGTTCTTTGCGGGACATTGCCTATAAGGCACTTCAGGTTCGGGACAGCCTGACCAATAAAAATTCACGCGAACCGACGATATTTGAAATTTCCGAGGCGCTGAACGTGCCGAAAGAAGATGTTGTTTTTGCACTCGATGCAATTCAGGACCCGGTATCCCTGTTTGAACCGATCTACCACGACGGTGGGGACCCGATCTATGTGATGGATCAGATCAGTGATGACAAAAACAAAGATGTGTCCTGGATCGAGGAGATTGCTTTGCGCGAAGCGATGCACCGACTCGGCCAGCGGGAAAAGATGATTTTGTCGATGCGCTTCTTTGAAGGAAAAACGCAAATGGAAGTTGCAGATGAAATCGGGATATCACAGGCGCAGGTTTCAAGACTTGAAAAGTCAGCCATACAACAGATGCAGAAACATGTGAAGTCGTAGTGTGATCGTGTGAAATAGGTAAAAGGGCGATTGATCGGATAACAACTCCATTGATCGTCCTTTTTTTTTGTGCACAGCCACAGCAAAATTTGCAGCTGAAGCCACTGTCTCGTTTATGCTTTTGGAGCATGCAAGCGAAAAAACAGGACATTTTTCACCCAAAGGACATATATTAAATATAGATGGATGCAGAACGGGAGACGAGTGTTAAAGGGGGCGGAAGGAATGAGAGTGAATACGAATGAGCCGGCTTCGCGCGGTATGAAAATTTCCGATTTTCAGACGAAGGATGTTATTAATATCACGGATGGCAAACGACTTGGACAGATTAGCGATCTGGAACTGGACCTGCAGCAGGGCAGAATCGAGGCCATCGTTGTACCGGGGTATAGTCGTTTTATGGGGTTGTTTGGCGGGGGAACGGATCTCATCATTCCTTGGAGAAATATTGTGAAAATTGGTTCGGACGTCATTCTTGTGAAAATGGATGAGGTCAAAGAACAGACCTATGACGAGCGTGAGCGGGAAGCCCGGCTTTACGATGAGCAGCAGCAGAGCCGCACCGACCGTGCAGAACGGCTGGAACGCCTGAATCGGAGTCAGCGCAGAACGATATAAATCATAAGTGAGACAGAACTCTGCTCATTTGGTAAACTGGAAGTTGTGAGGTGAGAGAATGGAACCATTTGTATTGGACAAAAATGTATTGAAGGAAATAGCTGAGCAAACGTATCGTAATGATCAAGATCCACTTTTGTTATACATTCAACCTTGGCAATCGTTCGAACGGTTGACGGCCGGATTTACAACCAGACATGGTGGCGTTGGTGAAGCGCCTTACGCTTCGCTGAATTGTGCGTATCATGTCGGGGACGATGCTGAAACTGTATTGAGCAATCGTCGTCTTGTTACGGATAAACTGGCTTTTCCACTGGAGGCCTGGACTTGCGGAGAGCAGGTGCATGGCAAGCAAGTAGCTGTTATTACCGCTACAGAGCGCGGCAGAGGGCTGCTGGATCGTCAATCGGCCTTACAGGATACAGATGGCCTGGTGACCAATGTGCCAGGTGTGCTGCTGACTTCATTTTACGCTGACTGTGTTCCTCTGTATTTCTATGACCCTGTGAAACAGGCTGTAGGCCTTGCACATGCGGGATGGAAGGGCACGGTAGCAGGCATTGCTGTCTCTATGGTGGAAACGATGGAACGCGAGTATGGAAGCCGGAGAGAAGATATCCGGGCGGCTATCGGTCCATCGATCGGGGAATGCTGCTATGAAGTAGATGAGGCTGTGATGCAGCATGTCCGGGTTTGGCTCGATGAACCTCAGGGTAATGATGAATATGAGCGCTCTGTATCCAGAAGCGTATATACCCCTGCTGCAGACGGTAAAACGATGTTAAACTTGAAAGAATGTAATCGACACATTATGATGAAAGCAGGAATATTGCCGGATCATATCGAATGTACAACATGGTGTACAAGTTGTCATCCTGAGCTTTTTTTCTCTTATCGTAAGGAAAACGGGACTACAGGAAGAATGGCAAGCTGGATTGGGCTGGAAGAGAGGTGACCTCTGTGTCATTGGAGGAGCGTATACAACAAGTTAATCAGAAGATTGAAGATGCGTGCAAGCGCAGCAACCGTCAGCGTGAGCATGTGAATGTGATTGCGGTCACGAAATATGTCTCATTGCAAACGACAGGGTCTGTGCTTGAACATGGTCTTGAGCATATTGGAGAGAATCGCTGGCAGGATGCACAGGCAAAATGGGAAGCTTTCGGGCAGAAGGGCACCTGGCATTTTATCGGTCATCTGCAGACAAACAAAGTGAAGGACGTCATTGGCAAGTTTGCATACATACATTCACTGGATCGTTTGTCACTGGCCAAGGAACTGGATAAAAAAGCCGGCTTGCTCGGCCTGAAGGTAAACTCATTCATGCAGGTGAATATTTCGGGTGAAGAGAGCAAGTATGGCTTGCAGCCTGAACAGGCAAGTTCATTTTTGAAAGAAATTCAATCGTTGAACAACCTCAATGTCATCGGTCTGATGACGATGGCACCTCATGAGGAAGATCCAGAGATGACGCGTCCTGTATTTCGAGGGCTGCGTGAGCTGAGAGATGATCTGAATGGACAAGCGTTGACAGCACAGCCGCTGACGGAATTGTCAATGGGCATGTCCAACGATTTCGAAGTAGCCATTGAAGAAGGGGCAACCTGGGTGCGGCTTGGATCAATACTCGTAGGAAAAGAGGAGGGAACACGATGGGCGTAATGAATAAATTTATGAATTTCCTTGGACTTCAGGAAGAGGAAGAGATTGTGGAGCGTGAACGGCTTGCTGCACAGGAGGAACAAGAGCCAGAGCAGCAAGAAAATGAAACCTCTGCGTTAGATAAACGTAGAAACCAAAGGGGTAATAATGTGGTCAGCATTCATTCCCAGAAAAATGTTAAAGTTGTCCTGTATGAACCTCGTTCTTATGACGAAGCACAGGAGATCGCCGACCATCTTCGCTCGCATCGTACTGTTGTGGTCAATCTGCAGCGAATCCGTCAGGATCAGGCTTTGCGTGTCATTGATTTTCTGAGCGGCACGGTATACGCATTAGGTGGCGGTATATCTAAAATTGGCGGCAACATTTTTCTCTGTACGCCAGATACGGTTGAAATTCAGGGAACCATTACGGAAATACTGGCTGACAGCGAGCAAGATTATAACAGAATGAGGTGAGCCGCTTTTGTATCAAGTTGAAGTTATATTGTCAACGCTATATCAGATTTATTTTTACATGGTCATTGTCTACATATTGATGTCATGGCTTCCTAACGCGCGGGAAAGCTTCATCGGTGAATTGTTAGGCAAATTCGTGGAGCCGTATTTAAGTCCTTTCCGCCGGTTTATTCCGCCTTTGTTCGGCGTGCTGGATATTTCCCCGATCGTTGCGCTGCTTGTTCTTCGACTTGCGCTTGTAGGGTTAATTTCGGTACTTCGGTATTTTGTATACTAGGCTAATGGTGACATAGATGAGTAATGAAATTTACGAACATTTTAGCCATGATGAACGGGATTTTGTAGATAAAGCCTCCGACTGGATTGAGCGGGCGAGCAAGTATCATGATATGAAGCTCACCGACTTTCTTGATCCAAGACAGGTCTTTATTTTGCAATCCTTGGTTAATCGCAGTCAGGACGTTCAGGTTCGTCTGGATGGCGGATATGAGGCGGCTGAACGCAAACGAGCATTAATTGCACCGGATTATCGTTATCTCGATGAGGAAGATATGGGAATGCAGGTGCTCAGCATCACGTCAGATGACGCGAAGATTTCGGAACTGGAGCATGGGGACTACATGGGTTCCCTGCTCGGACTCGGGATGAAGCGTGGCAAGATCGGAGACATTCAAGTGCTGGAGGAAGGTTGCCACACAGTCGTGGCAGCGGAAACCGGCGCTTTTTTATCGCTTCAACTGAATCAGGTCCACCGGTTACATGTGTTCACAGAGCTGCTGCCGCTGGATCAGATGAAATGGTCTGAGACAAAATTGGACACCATAGATATTACCGTTGCTTCCTTGCGGCTTGATGGCATCTGTTCGGATGTGTATCGATTGAGCCGCAGCAAGGTGCTGGTTCCCATCAAGGCAGGGCGCTGCAAGGTGAACTGGAAAGTGGTGGAAGATCCTTCGAAACCGCTTAAGGCAGGAGATATCGTATCCATTCAAGGGTTTGGTCGTTTTAAGGTGCTGGAGCAGGAAGGAATGACCAAAAAGGGACGCTGCAGGGTGAAAATCGGGAAATTTGCTTGATCATGTTGCAGGAAAATCTGAATTCTTGTCGAAATGTTAAACGTAAAGGGTAAAAGGGTAAAAAAATACTTGGTGTTTCCGATATACATTAAAGTACATGTTGTCAATGGACCTCTGATAAGTCGAGGCAGGTCCTTCATTCCGTACCAGATGCCAGCTACAGGTGTCTTGCTACGGCTTCTTGGGTGGAACCCATGTGCTGCAAACCTTCTCTGGATTGGGAAGGAATTTTTACAGGAGGTGGACAGCATGCCATTAACGCCGCTGGACATACATAACAAGGAATTCTCCCGACGCTTGCGCGGGTATGACGAGGATGAAGTCAATGAATTTCTGGATCAAGTCATCAAAGACTACGAAGGCGTCATTCGCGAGAACAAGGAGCTGAGCAATCAGTTGCTGTCCGTTCAGGAAAAGCTGGATCATTTTGCTACGATTGAGGAAACGCTCAGCAAAACAATCATCATTGCACAGGAAGCTGCTGATGATGTGAAAAACAATGCGAAGAAAGAAGCGCAGCTCATCGTGAAGGAAGCAGAGAAAAATGCTGACCGAATCGTGAACGAAGCGCTTGGCAAGTCCCGCAAGATTGCTTTGGAAGTGGAAGAATTGAAAAAGCAGGCTTCGATCTATCGCGCACGTTTCCGCACGCTTGTAGAAGCTCAGCTTGAATTGCTGACTCAAGATGGCTGGGAAGCGCTGGAGAGCCGGGAACAGGAAGTAAAGGACCGTGAGCGGGAGATGAAAGAGATTTATTAGTCTGCCGCCCGGTTGACTTTTGCGGGCAAAGAAGCTATAACTATATCATATTGAATAGTGATTCCATGACGGGCTCAGTACGTTATGATTTCATCCCTCAGAGAGTTGGTGTCTGGTGCAAACCAACGGATGAGTTATAGCCGAATATCTTCCCGGAGAAGTGACGCTGAAGCGGTGTAAGCATGACCGTGTGTAAGCCGAACCGTAAGCCGTACGTTATAACGGTACCCTGCAGCATTATAGCGGGGCTTAAGCGCTGTTGATGACAGAGCATACTCAGAGGGATCTGAATGTGGTTTGTGATGAACAGAATTAGGGTGGTAACGCGAGCAGAACCTCGTCCCTTTCCAGGGATGAGGTTTTTTTGTGTTCTCAAACGGCGGTTGGAGCGGAAGGCAGGGAAAACCTGAAGAGGTTGAAGTGCTCATCGCGAGCAATCCAATATTGATTTAATAAGAGAAAGGAAGTTGAGCAGCATGCAGCGAGTTGACGTCAAAGAGAAAGCACGTGCGAGAGAATTACGCATGTTAAATAAATGGAAGACAGAGAACACCTTTAAACGTTCCATTGAAAATCGGGAGGGCAAGCCAAACTTTGTCTTCTATGAAGGCCCGCCTACAGCGAACGGTAAACCTCATATCGGGCACGTGCTCGGACGTGTAATCAAGGACTTTGTTGGTCGTTACAATACGATGAAGGGATACCGTGTCGTTCGTAAAGCTGGATGGGATACCCATGGTTTGCCGGTAGAGCTCGGAGTACAGAAAAAATTGGGTATCTCTCACAAGTGGGAGATCGAAGATTACGGTGTGGAGAAATTCATCAACGAATGTAAAGCGAGCGTATTTGAATACGAGCAGCAATGGCGCGACTTGACGGAAGGCATCGGTTACTGGACGGACATGGATAATCCATACATCACGCTCGATAACAACTACATCGAAAGTGTATGGAACATCCTTGCGACAATTCACGAAAAAGGGCTACTGTATCGCGGTCATCGCGTTAGTCCGTACTGTCCTTCCTGCCAGACAACGTTGAGCTCGCATGAAGTTGCACAAGGCTATAAGGATGTCAAAGACCTGAGTGCTACAGCCAAGTTCAAACTGCATGATAGCGGTGAGTTCGTGCTGGCCTGGACGACAACACCTTGGACACTGCCTTCTCACGTGGCACTTGCGGTCAACCCGGAGATGGATTATTCCCGTGTACGTCAAAACGATGAAGTATACATCATGGCAACCAATCTTGTAGAGAAGGTCATGAAGGACAGCAAAGGTGAATATGAGATCATTGGCACACTGAAGGGCGCCGATCTGGTTGGCAAAACCTACAGTCCGCCATTTAATTATGTTCAGGCAGAGAAAACAAATATCGTATTAGGTGCCTCCTTTGTAACGGATGCAAGCGGTACGGGTATCGTTCACATGGCTCCTGCACACGGTGAAGATGACTATCGTGTATGCCGCGAGAATGGCATCAGCTTTGTCAATATGGTTGATCTGGAAGGCAAATTTGTTCCACAAGTGACGGATTTTGCTGGCCGATTTGTGAAGGACTGCGACATCGACATCGTCAGATACTTGTCCGAAAATGGTCGCCTGTTCAGCAAGGAAAAATACGAGCACAGCTACCCATTCTGCTGGCGTTGTGATACACCGCTTCTGTACTATGCAATGGACAGCTGGTTTATCCAGACAACAGCGATCAAGGATCAGCTTATCGCCAATAACAGCGAAGTGGAATGGTATCCAGGGCATGTGCGTGAAGGCCGCTTCGGGAAGTTTCTGGAGGACCTCGTGGACTGGAACATCAGCCGTGACCGTTACTGGGGTACGCCGCTAAACATCTGGGTATGTGAAGAGACAGGGGAACAGTTTGCACCCCACAGCATTGCTGAGCTTCGCGCCCGTGCGATCGGAGAGGTGCCTGAAAATCTCGAGCTGCACAAGCCGTATGTGGATGAAGTGAAGGTGCTCAGCTCATGTGGCAAATATGAAATGAAACGTACGCCGGAAGTAATTGATGTCTGGTTCGACAGCGGCTCGATGCCGTTTGCACAGCAGCACTATCCTTTTGAAAATAAAGAAGTATTTGAACAGCAGTATCCGGCGGATATGATCTGTGAAGGCATCGACCAGACGCGCGGCTGGTTCTACAGCCTTCTCGCGGTGTCCACCCTTTTGACAGGCAAAGCACCTTACAAAGCCGTTATGGCAACAGGGCACGTACTGGACGAGAACGGCCAGAAGATGTCCAAATCCAAAGGCAACGTCATTGACCCATGGGAGGTTATCGAGGAATACGGTACGGATGCGTTCCGCTGGGCATTGCTGTCTGACAGCGCACCATGGAACAGCAAACGTTTCTCCAAAGGCATCGTTGGGGAAGCCAAATCCAAAATGGTCGATACATTGGTGAACACCCATGCATTCCTGACGCTGTATGCAACGATCGATGGATTCAATCCGCAGGAGCATCCGTTCCAGTTGTCTGCACACAAGCTGGACCGCTGGATTCTGTCGAGACTTAACAGTCTGATCCTTGTTGTGGAAAAAGCACTGGCTGTGAATGATTACCTGAATTCCTCCAAAGCTATTGAAGCGTTTGTAGATGAGCTGAGCAACTGGTACATTCGTCGTTCCCGTGACCGTTTCTGGGGAAGTGGTCTGACAGAGGATAAGCTGGATGCGTATCGTACCCTGACCGAAGTGCTGGTGACTACAGCGAAGCTGGTAGCGCCATTTACACCTATGCTGGCTGAAGATATCTATCTGAACTTGACGACGGGTGAGAGCGTGCATATGGACGATTACCCGACAGCTAATGAAGCCTTGATCGATGCAGCGCTGGAGCAGGATATGGAAACGGCTCGCCGCGTGGTAGAGCTGGCTCGTAACGTTCGTAATGAAACGGGCATTAAAACACGTCAGCCATTGTCCGAACTGATCGTTTCTTTGGATAAAGGCTTTGATCTGGCAAGTTATGAAGAGATCATCAAGGAAGAGATCAATGTCAAAGGAATCCGTACCGAGCATAATGATGCGGAATTCGTAGACTTTACACTCAAGCTGAACCTGAAGGTTGCGGGTAAAAAATACGGCAAAAACGTAGGTTTCCTGCAAAACCTGTTCAAAGGCATGACTGCGGATGAGACACGGAAAGTGGTAGCGGAAGGTGTATTTAATGTCGTTTCTCCAGAAGGAGAGGAGCTGCAGGTGACGAACGAGGAACTGCTGGTTGAGAAGCAGGCGAAGTCCGGGTTTGCATCGGCGTCAGGTTATGGTCTTACTGTTGCACTGAACACAGAAATCACGGAAGCACTTGAACAGGAAGGCTGGGTGCGTGAAGTCGTTCGAGCTGTTCAGGATACACGGAAACGACTCGATCTGCCGATTGAGAAAAGAGTACGTTTGACGCTGGATGTCGATGCGGATCTTCAAGCAGCGATTCAAGCATTTGACGAAGTTCTGCGCGAGAACGTACTTGTAACAGACGTGACCTTTGGTACGGCTGATGACATGGAACGTGTAGATGCCGGAGGCAAAGCGATCGGAATCTACATTGAAGCGTAGCCTGTAGAGTAGTTTATTAAGATTAGGATAACCTAGTTAAATCGTGAACCAACATAAATGAGCCGCAGCCAGGGAAGCGATTCCTGAAGCTGGGCTCGTTTGTTTTTTGCGTGAAAAGGAAATGATTAAATTGTGAACCTGGATCAAATGATTAAATAGTGAACTTGCATCAATATTATAAACGATTGGAGCGAAATATGAGCAAACAGGACCAGCCAGCCGCATCCACTCCAGCCGTCCCTAATTCGGAATCTGTGGATACGTCTCAAGACAAAATTGAAGAATTACATACATTAACGAGCCGGATCGCGAATGAACTGGAGCGTTCACGCATTGCACAGTATACAGAGCTGCTGAACCGACCATGGAAGCTCATCTGGTTAAATCTGTTGTCTGGAACGGCGAGAGGTGTTGGGATCGCCATTGGATTTACTTTTTTTGCAGCAACGATTATCTATGTGTTACAGGTTCTGGGTGCTTTAAACCTTCCAATTGTCGGAGATTACATCGCTGATATTGTGCGTATCGTGCAGCGTCAGCTGGATATGAATACGTATTAATTCTCCTCGGAGCCCGGTTCGAGCAGTCCTGACCCTTCACCATTTTCAAGGTACTTCCGATACTGCCGATTACGAACAATGGATACATCATGACCATAAATATCTGTTGCCACAAAGCTCTCGTATGCTTCAACAAAACCGTCCAGCTCTTCTGCAGCTTCAATAGCCATCACATCGTAACTGTCGATATCACCGCTTTCTGCCATTGCAGGAGTATTGGAGGTTCCCCAGCTCTCTACAATCTGCCAGGCATCTTCACCGTCGAAGCCGTTCTGATCCTCTCGTTCGTCCAGACTGGTACGTCCAAACGCCGGGGCAAGAAATTGTTCTTCCACAGGGCGGTTCTCGGAAACGACCGTTTCGGGTTGATGCTTTTTGCAGTATTTGGTGTACGGGACAGCTTCCATACGCTCATAAGGAATCGGCTGCTGGCAGACTGCACAGGTTCCGTAGTGACCTTCTTCCATCGCATGCAGGGCAGAATCAATGCGTTCAAGTTGAAACTCATCATGCTCAAGCAGGGAAATATCCTTCTCTCGTTCATATACCTCTGTAGCTAAATCGCCAGGATGATTATCGATTGGTGACAGTTCTCCGGTCTGAAGCTTTAGAGAATCCCCCAAGCCATAGTGTTCATTCTCGGACAATCGGTGTTCAATATCACGTTTATTGCTCATTAGCTGGGAACGCAGTGATTGCAGTTGCTTGGCTGTAAAATGTGACATGGCTTTCCCCTTTCTGGTTCGTTCGGAATCCGGTTGATGTCTCCAATCTAGGATGTGCCTTTTCAGGCGGGATTACAGAAGGCAAATGTTATCGCTATTTCCAAGGCTTTCTCCAAGGAATCTGAGGACCGGAGCGTTTGCCCGTCATGGACGATTTCTAAATAGCTGTGCTACAATAAATAAGTCTGGCGAATGCGTGTTATCGCTGGAAAAGACAAGAACGGAGTGACAACAAACGTGGTGTATTATATCCTAGCTTTTATCGTATTTTTAGTCGATCAGGGAACAAAGTACCTGATTGCTACCCGGATGGAGCTTAGAGAAGAGATTCCGGTCATTGGCAATTTTTTTGTCATCACTTCCCATCGTAATTCAGGTGCGGCGTTTGGCATTTTGCAGGACCAGCGCTGGTTCTTTATTGTGGTTACAATTATTGTGGTTGTCGCTTTGATCTGGTATTTGCAAAAGGTAAAAGATACACCGCACAAATTGCTGCCAGTAGCTCTTAGCCTGGTGCTTGGTGGAGCGATCGGCAACTTCCTTGACCGGGCTTTGACAGGGGAAGTTGTAGATTTTGTACAGCTTAATTTCGGAAGTTACACGTTTCCCATCTTCAACATTGCTGACTCGGCGATCTGTATCGGAGTAGCATTAATCATTGTGGAGACATTATTGGAAGGACGCCGTGAGAAAGCGGCTGCAAAGATTGAAGGGAATGAGCATCATGAGTAATGTGAATGAAGAACAGATTCATAACGAAGAAGAATTTAACGGTGAGGAACGTATGGAATGGACCGTTGCCGCTGAACATAAGAAAGAACGCGTGGACAAATACATTACCGATGCTTTAGAGGACGTATCCCGTTCACAGGTCCAGCTATGGATCGGAGACGGTGCGGTTACAGTAAACGGTGCTATTGTGAAAGCCAACGCCAAGCTGTCTGAAGGCGATCAGATTGTTCTGCAGATTCCTGAGCCGGCAGCTGTGGAGATTATTGCAGAGGATATCCCGCTCGAAGTGGTTTATGAAGACAGTGACCTCATTGTCATTAACAAACAGCGCGGACTTGTTGTGCACCCGGCACCAGGTCATACGTCAGGCACGCTTGTGAACGCTTTGATGTATCATTGCAAGGATCTGTCCGGCATTAACGGGGAGCTGCGTCCGGGAATTGTGCACCGGATTGACAAGGACACGTCAGGTTTGATTATGGCAGCCAAAAATGATCGTGCCCACGCTTCTCTGGCTGCACAGTTGAAAGAACATAGCGTAAACCGACGTTATATTGCGCTGGTGCATGGTCATCTGAGCCATGATCAAGGTACGATTGATGCACCAATTGGCCGTGACACGAATGATCGTAAAATGTATACCGTGACCGAGCGCAACAGCAAACATGCGGTGACTCATTTTACAGTGACGGAGCGCATTAACGATTACACTTTGCTGGAGTTAAAGCTCGAAACAGGACGTACCCACCAGATTCGGGTGCATATGAAATTTATCGGGCATCCGCTCGTGGGTGATCCGACATACGGACGCAACAAAGGGATCAAAATGAATGGACAGGCCTTGCATGCTGCAACGCTTGGCTTCGTACATCCTTCTACAGGGGAATACATGGAATTCAGCGCGCCGATCCCGCAGGATATGGAGGATGTACTGGCTTCGCTCAGAAGCCGCTGACGTTTGTAGAAAGTACAAATGTTCGGATATTTTGTCCATGGTGTTGTTTGCTCAAATCCTTCATATTAAGACATGAGAAATTTGCGTCACAATGAGGAGATGAATCGCATTTATGAGTATTGAACAATATCAAGAAACGTACATCCAAACTAATTTTGCCGACCGTATCGGCGGCTCCAACTATGGTAAAGACACTAACATCTATAAATTCGAGAAAATCAAACGTGCCAAAGCTTCTGCCAAAAAAGACTTCCCCGATGTCGAGCTGATCGACCTTGGGGTAGGTGAACCGGATGAAATGGCAGATGCAGGCATCGTTGCTGCACTTGCTGCAGAAGCGGCCAAGCCGGAGAACCGCGGATATGCCGATAACGGTATCCCTGAGTTCAAGGCAGCGGCAGCAGCCTACCTGAAAAACGTATTTAACGTGGATGGAATTGATGCGGATACGGAGATTGTTCACTCCATCGGCTCCAAGCCCGCTTTGGCGATGCTGCCTTCCTGCTTCATCAACCCGGGAGACGTAACCATTATGACGGTTCCTGGTTACCCGGTAATGGGTACGCATACCAAATATCTCGGTGGAGAAGTGTTTAACGTTCAATTGACGAAAGAAAACAACTTCTTGCCTGACCTGACAGCTATTCCCGAAGATATTGCTAAACGTGCAAAATTGCTTTATTTGAACTATCCAAATAACCCGACGGGTGCAAGTGCAACAGTGGAATTCTTCACAGAGGTAGTTGAATGGGCGAAAAAATACAATGTTGTTGTTGTGCACGATGCTCCATATGCAGCATTGACGTATGATGGCAAAAAGCCATTCAGCTTCCTTTCTGTACCGGGTGCCAAGGATGTAGGGGTGGAATTGCACTCCCTCTCCAAATCGTACAACATGACAGGCTGGAGAATTGGCTTCGTAGCAGGTAACCCTCTCGTTGTCAAAGCATTCAGTGATGTGAAGGACAACAACGATTCCGGTCAATTTATCGCGATCCAGAAGGCAGCGGCTTACGGATTGAATCATCCGGAAATTACGGAGAAAATTGCAGAGAAGTATTCCCGTCGTCACGATATGCTGGTTGCAGCACTCAACGAGCTAGGGTTTCAGGCGGAAAAACCAAAAGGTTCTTTCTTCCTTTATGTTGAAGCACCAAAAGGTGTTGTCGGTGGACGTCGCTTCGAGTCAGGAGAAGACTTCTCCCAATTCCTGATTCGTGAGAAGCTGATTTCATCTGTACCTTGGGATGATGCAGGTAACTTTGTTCGTTTCTCCGTGACGTTCATTGCGAGTGGCGAAGAAGAAGAGAAACGTGTTATTGCAGAAATCAAACGTCGTCTGAGTGACGTGCAATTCGAATTTTAATTCGAGCGTTCATGTCTACCTATATTCACAAATACAGAGGTTCTCCAGCGGCTAATGTCATTAAGTTTAGCTCAAAGACAAGAGCGGAAATAAAAATGGAATCCGAAACGGCACAGGAAAAGCCCTGTGCCGTTTGTTTTATTGGTCCAAGCAAGGAAAAAGTGTACAGCAAACAAAGAGAGGGGAGATCCGCTAAAAAAATATTCATGTGAAACGAATTAAGCTACTCTGTAGACGAAGCTAACAACTGATTTTCAGCGCAGCGGATTTTGTTGTGTTCTTCAGCCCTGGACCAATTAGCAAAATGTTTTTGTGAATCAGTGCTTTAATATCGGGAGGGGGCATCATTTCTTAAGCGCAGGAAATGCCTAAACACGTAAACGACAACCGTGAAGATGAGAGATCTGTAATGACGGTTTCATAAGAGCCGTTAGAAACCCGAGGGTAAAACAACTTCTCATACAAATCCCAAAAAAAAAATGATGTTAAAGAGGATAATTTGTGAATTTATGTATTATTCTTGATCTCTTTGGTTTGTTTTTAGTGAGTGTCAGATAAACGTCACGATCAAACGCTCCGTTAGAGGGAAAATGAAAGCCCGAAAGAATACCATTCGATTTCAAATCCTTACACGTATGAAATAGTTCTATCCTTTGCGCTTGATATGCGCGAAATTGTTGTAGCTTTCATACCCTCAATTGGCAATAACAATGGTTTTGCTCTTGGTCGGGGAACGATCGACCATCGTAGCCAGTGTCCTACCCTCGTTGCACAACCTTCCTGGCTGAACTAGGGCATTCACGTGCACAAGTCATAGGCTGCGTTCAAATGCAGAAGGTAATAGTCTTTCGTGTTCGGTTGACTATGAAAATTCGCAAAGTACGTTGCGATATGCAAATCCGAACCGTCAACGGCAAGTAATTGATACCCTCCGTAATTCTTGATATCTTTATAGGACTCTGTAAATGCAGACGGCAGTATTGTATTCTCCTGTCCAACAAAAATAGAAGTGGTTGCGTGTTCACGTCATATCCTTGTAATTCCAAGGTTCGTTATACAGGCTGTTGCCCGCATTGAATCAGGAGTGGCATACCCTTTCAAAGGGCAGCTTTTTTCGGGTAAAATCTTTTTCTGGTTTATTCACATAAGGTGGTGCGGCAGCCATTTCTAGTATGAAATGCTAGCGTTTCTTTTAGCGAATTTGCATACTCATTCATTGGCGTAACATCCTCGTTATTTCAAGTGCCTTCCCCACACACTTCCATCTACTTGTCGAGTCCTTTTTTCGTACTAGAACAAGAGCGGGCTATTTTTTCGATAGCCTGCTCTTGTTCTTGATTTTACACTGCATCTTATCTTTATGACATTATGCAACGGAAGCCTCTTTTTGAGGTGTGAACATGTGACCCTACCAAAAATAGCTGAGAAAGAAGGATCTGGTTCAATCGATGTCCAAACACGGAAAATGCCCGAAGGAGACCTCCTTTGGGCATTTAAAAGACAATTGAACCATCCTAATTCAAAATATCCTCACATGAGGGTCAGATTAGATCAGCAAGGGTTCTTTAAATCCTTATTAAAGCTCATCCTTCGTGGTTGCCATTTTAACAGACAGCAATCCTGACATGGTCCCACCGTTTTTAGTGCTGATGCTTACATAATGATCACCAGTAGCCCAAGGCTTTTCTGCATATCTAGTCTCAAATTTACCTGGAGCAACAGTAAATAACATTTTTTCCGTTCCAGTTAGTGTACTCTGCGTAACTCGGACAGTCAGCGTTTCGGTTGATGTATTTTCAACCCAAACTTTCACCCATCCGTAATTCGCTTTGATATTGAATTTTTTGTTAAAGCTAGTTCCGGAAATTGGAGCGTTTGCAATTGAGTTTTCGTTATCAATCGCGTAAGGAGTAACGATGTCCAGGTTCGGATTAGTGCTTCGAGCTGCCTGAGCTTCGTTTAAAGCTAACAAAGGCGATACGCTCAGGATTGTTACGGTAGCCAGAGTCGCTGTCATTAAAAATTTCATTTTACGGTTCACTTGTTTTCCTCCTAGAATGAATATTAGAAATATGTTATTCGGGCTTACAACTAGTAATATACAACCAACTAAGACACAAGTCAACTAGTATTTTCCAATTAATTGTTTTTATATATTTTGTTGAATTTATTAGAAGAAGGATTGTAATATGAAGTGCGACACCTACTGGAAATAAATAAAAAGGGCCCATGGCCGGATTCGTGTAGAATGAAGTCACCACAACAACCATTCACACAAAGAGAATCCACCATGAGCTAAACACATCTTAGCATAATCGAACGCAGCAAGCTAGAAATCCTCCACCAGCTAGGCAAGAGCTCACGAGCCATTGCAAAGGAACTGGGCAGACATCCTTCGACCATTTGTCGTGAATTAGCGCGTACAGCTTCATCCGAATTCTACGAAGCAGAACAAGCCCAGAATACGTATCTGGAACGTCGCAAAGCTTCGATATCCACCGACAAATGGTCCGTTGCCTTAGCTGCCTCGCTCGAGGACAAGCTGAGGGCCACATGGTCTCCGGAACAGATTACCGAACGTTTCCGTGTCGAGGGTCTGCCTGAAGTCTCCTTCAAAACCATCTATCGCTGGATCTACGCAGGACGTTTGGTTCAGGGCACATTACGAGTCTTACGTCACAAAGGGAAGCGTCAGAAACCCGCAGAAACTCGCGGTAAATTCGCCATTGGCAGAACCATTTCAGATCGTCCGAAAGAAGTCCGTTCCCGCGAACATTTGGGCACTGGGAACTGGATACCGTCGTGTCAGGTCGTGGGAAAAGAAAGGCTGCGTAGCCACACTCATTGAACGTAAAACGCGTCTGTATACGGCTATTCTCATGCCTGATCGTACCGCATTGTCCATGGAGATCGCGCTTGGTGTAGCCATCTCACAGTACCCCACAGGGACTTTCCTCACGGCTACAGTTGACCGAGGCAAGGAGTTTGCTGGCTATGCCAATACTGGAAACGACCCATGGCCTGCACGTTTATTTTGCTGACCCGCATTCATCCTGGCAACGCGGTTCCAACGAAAATGGGAATGGGTTACTTCGAGAGTTCAACCCCAAGGGCACCGATTTTGCTCAAGTGGAGGACGAAGATCTCGCTCATTCTCTGGATTTAATCAATAAAAGACCCCGAAAATGCTTGGGGTGGAGAACAGCTCACGAATCCTTTTCAGAGGCACTGTCGCACTTGACTTGACAATCCGTCATTACAAAAATAATTGTAAATGTGAATTTTATAAATGTGACTTTACAAAATTATACATGTAACATATGATTAGAATTTGACGTTTATTTTAAGTAGAGTTGTTTTTGAAAGGAGTTAAGAACATTGCCATTTACTCATTCTGATACTAGTACAACTGCACGCTCTCCTTATTCCAGTAGCAGAGTTATTGGGATGTTAAAGATTTTGAGACCCAAACAGTGGACTAAAAATCTGCTGTTATTTGCTGCGTTACTATTCTCTTTTGAGGAGATTCGGACTGAAACCATTCTTGCGACTTTGCTTGGTTTTTTTCTTTTTAGCCTCGTTGCAGGTTGTGTTTATATTTTGAATGACTTTGTAGACCGGGAAAGGGATCAGCAGCATCCGGTTAAAAAGTATCGTCCCATTGCTTCTGGGCAGGTGAATCCGACTCATGCTTTGTTGTTTGGAATCATACTGTTGATCCTTTCCGTAGGAACAGCTTTTGTGGTGAACCCGCTATTCGGCGTGTTGTGTATCGTCTATTTCCTGTTGAATGTGTCGTACTCATTTGTTCTGAAGCATCTCGTTATCTTGGATATGATGACTATTGCAGCGGGTTTTGTACTTCGTGCTATTGCGGGTGGTGTGCTGATTCGTGTACCTTTCACACCGTGGTTTTTGATCTGTACAATGCTGTTGTCGTTATTTCTGGCCATTGGCAAACGGAGAAATGAACTTACCTTGCTTGAAGGGAACACAGGATCACATCGTAAAGTTTTGGATAACTATTCGATTACCTTGTTGGACCAATTCAATACGATTGTGACGACAGCTACGATTATCAGCTACTCCCTGTTCACATTCACTTCAGATCGAACCATTCACCTGATGTGGACAATTCCACTGGTCATTTATGGCATGTTCCGTTACCTGTATCTGATCCATATGAAGAACCAGGGAGGTTCGCCTGATCGTGTGCTGTTTGAGGACAAGCCCATATTAATTACGGTTATTTTGTATGTGATAAGTGTTGTTACAATCTTTGCAATCTTTGAATAAAGGCTGAGGGGGATCAGGGTGAAAAGCACGAAAGTTGCGATCTTTGATATTGATAAAACGATTATACGCAGTGATTCCATGTTTCAATTTGTACATTATGGTGTTCGTCGTTACCCGTGGCAGGTATGGAGATTGCCCGTTATTGCATTACATACGGTTTTATTCAAAGCGGGATTCATGACGGTTGAACGAGTCAAGCGCTCCTACTTTCAAGAAATTGAGCGCATGTCTGAGAAAGATCTGGAACATTTCTTTGATACTCGCTTGCGTACGTCCATTTTTGCTGAGGCCAGTGTGGAGATGCAGCATCGCAAGGAAGCAGGCTACCATGTCTTGCTGGTCACCGCGTCTCCGCATGCCTATATGAAATACTTTAAAAACTTTCCCTGGGTGGATCATGTAATTGGGACTGAACTGGTCCGTCATGCAAATGGTTACACGTGCAGAATTGAAGGCAGTAATTGCAAAGGGGAGGAGAAGGTACGCCGAATTCAGGCTTATCTGAGTGAGAAGAACATGATAATTGACTATGATCAGTCATGTTCCTACTCGGACTCGTTATCCGATCTTCCAGTCATGCAGCTTGTGAGTCAACGCTACTTTATTAACAACAGTGTTCCAGACATGGAGGCATTAACGTGGGGGGAAAAAAAATCTCGTCATACCGGTAAATGGTTGATGCTCATCTCCGCTTTACTGACAGCAACGGGTCAATTGTTCTGGAAATGGGGACTAACCGAGTGGATCTACCTGGGTGTTGGTTTTCTGTGTTATGGACTAGGAGCGATTTTGATGATTAAAGCTTTTGCTCTGGAAAAACTCTCTGTTGCTTATCCTCTGATGTGTGCAAGTTACGTATTTGCCTTAATCTATGGATATTTCTTGCTTGGGGAAGCAATTACGGTGCAGAAGCTGGCAGCAGTCATGTTGCTTGGAATCGGGGTGACATTAACTAGTGTTGATCGATAGCTGGATGGTTGCCGTATTAATTGTCATGACGTTGTGTGGTGCACTGGGTGGGGCCGGACTGAAAGCTTATGCATCTAGTCGCAATCGTCTGCATGTGCTCATGGGACTCGGATTCTACGGAACGGGTGCGTTGCTGAACATTGTGTTGTTGAAGTTTCTCCCATTAACCGTTGTACTGCCTGCGAACGCATTAGCATATGTCTGGACTCTTATCATAGCGCGGCTGATATTTAAGGAGATGGTGGGTCCTTTACGCTGGATAGGTGTGGCATGTATTATGGGTGGCCTACTGTTACTAGTATTTTAGAACTTAATTAATCAGGATGTGAAATGAAAGCATGAACTTTTTAGATTACTTATTTTATAATCGCAGAGCCAACTGGACAGCCTTTTTTCTGTTTGCGGGATTTGCTCTGTTCTATGGTTTAATGAACGGCTCGTATGTTCTGTACATTGAAAATAATGCAGAGATGCTTGGGGCGTATACTCCGTTTAATACGACGCTGTTTCCGATCAATTTATTCAACTTTGATCCCTCAATGTATTACGGCGACAACAGTTCTTCCGTTATTCATCCACTCATTTCCTTTCTCGCAGTCGCCCTTGCGGCTATAGCGAAGCTGCTGGGAGGCAACTGGTTCTTTCTAATTTTGCAATCGTTGATCAATGCGGGTTCGGTGGTGCTGGCGTATCTGTTCCTGAGTCAAAAAGAAAACAAACCGACGATCACACCGCTGCTGTTCGCCTTACTGTTTGGTTTCAGTTCCTACTTGATGTACACCGCGTTGATTCCGGACTCGTATCCGTATGTACAGTTCGTTATTCTGCTCTCTGTAGTTTACATGCAGTATACTCGTGAGCGTCAGGACGTACGATATGTACCTAATGCATTGCTTGCGTCGATTAACTTCGGACTAACATCGACCAATATCGTACCGTTTGCTGCTGCCACATTCTTCAATATGCATGCATGGCGCAATAAGGCGAATTTGAAAAAATACATCGGCATCATGGCACTGGCGGTTCTGATTATTGCCGTATTAACAGGTGTTCAATATGTTGCATTTGGAGGTCGCAGCTGGGTTAGTAACTGGCTGTTGGGTATTCAAAATGGCGGGACCAGTTACGCAACGCCATTCCAGTTAGCGGTTCACTGGAAAGCATTGAACATGTTAACCATCAATCCGATGCTGACACCGAAGATGCATTTGCTGGACCCTGGCATGGCAGCCTTTGTAACGGATCTGTCTCGTTCCAATCCAATCTACGTGCAGATTACAGGTATCTTTATTTTACTGCTGGCACTCATGGGCTTCATTAAGGCCATTCGTGAACGTGAAGTGTGGACCCTTGTGCCGTATATTCTGTTTGCCTTTTTGCTTCATGTTGTTGTGGGCTTCGGTCTGGCTGTGTTTCAATACGATATGTACCTGTATGCGGGACATTATCTGTTTGCGTTCTTCCTGTTGGGTGGAGGTTTAATCATCCGTATTCGTCCGGGCTTGGGCAAAAATGCGCTATTCGTTCTGCTTATGTTATCTGTGCTTATTACGGCTGGTAATAATATATATCGTCATATCGAGACCTTATCTACGATAAAGCAGTCCTATGAACAACTGGAGCAGGATCGTATGTTCCTTCAAGATTCAGACTCCGTCCATTAAAAGTATTCTTAACCCTTTGCCGCATCTGTGGATGCAGGTAGAGGGTTATTTTGGCTATATCGAATTTCTCATTTGTCTATGGATAAATATACAGGTTTGATGTATAATTATAAACGACGAATGACATGTGACGTGACATGGATGTTTTTCGGCCCAAATGCTGATTCTAATCATAGATAAAGCAGAGGATATGCACCTGAGATGGTGAGGTGTTGACAGAGAGTTGTCTTTCTGTCATAATTCATGAAGACAAACGGGCATAATGAGATAGAACTCTGTGAGGTTCCTCATATGCACGACATGAATAGCACCTTTAAATCAGTCCCGTGAGACTGGCAAGGTAACGTGAATGATACATCGTTTATTTGCTGCGGCAGATAAGAGATGCATCCCGAGAGTAAACGTTCTTCAGCGACGTCTGAAGTTTGGAGACTCCTTGCCAATAAACACGGCAAGGAGTCTTTTTTGTTCTCCTCGTCACGGGGCCATGGTTTCGAAGGAACATCCTGAGGAGGCTGAACGCATGAGCACAGAAACACATGTCATTATGGATGAAACGGCGATCCGCCGAGCACTGACAAGGATTGCCCACGAAATACTGGAGAAGAACAAAGGTATCGACGATTGCGTACTGGTTGGAATCCGCACACGCGGAGTGTACCTGGCCGAACGAATCGCCGCCAAGATTGAAGAGATTGAAGGAGCTAAAGTTCCATGGGGCGAACTGGATGTAACCCCTTATCGCGATGACCGTCTGGATAACAATCAGGCGAGCCGCAAGGAGCTGTTGATTATGACACCTGAATCCCTTTCCATCCACAACAAGAAAGTAATCTTGTTCGATGATGTGCTGTACACCGGACGTACGATTCGGGCTGCGATGGATGCGCTGATGGACTGCGGGAGACCCCAGAACATACAGCTGGCTGTACTCGCAGACCGCGGACACCGGGAGCTTCCGATCAGACCTGATTTTATCGGCAAAAACGTGCCGACCTCCAAATCAGAAGAGATCGAGGTTGCGCTGATGGAAACGGATGGACAGGACGAAGTCAAAATCATTCAGAACCGGGGGGAGCAGGCATGATGATTACACAGACAGCGTTGAAAGACCGAAGCTTGCTTGGACTTAAGGACATTAGCCGTGAAGAGATTGAATCCATTCTGAATCGTGCAGCCCACTGGGAAGCCCAGCAAGAAAAGCTGGTTCCTATTCTGGAATCTCGCTTTGTAGCCAACATGTTCTTTGAGAACAGCACGCGTACCCGCTTCTCCTTCGAGATGGCCGAGAAACGTCTGGGAGCTCAAGTGCTGAACTTTACGGCAGCTGCATCCAGTGTGGAAAAGGGAGAATCGATCTACGATACGGTTCGCACACTGGAATCGATGGGCATTGATGCGGGCGTTATTCGCCTGAAACCGGCTGGTGTGCTGCAGCAGCTGGCTCAGAAAGTGAACGTGCCACTTGTGAATGCGGGAGACGGGAACAATGAGCATCCAACGCAGGCACTGCTTGATCTCTATACGATGCGGAAAACCTTCGGTGAACTGAAAGGCTTGCGAGTGTCGATCATCGGAGATATTTTGCACAGCCGGGTCGCGCGCTCCAATCTGTGGGCATTGCAAAAGTTTGGTGCAGATGTGCGCTTCTGTGCACCACCAACGATGCAAGCTCCCGAGCTTGCACAGCACGCACCTTATGTGGCTCTTGAGGAAGCGCTGGATGCTGATGTAGTCATGATGCTCCGGGTTCAACTTGAACGTCACCAGCATGGACTGATCACTTCAGCTGAGGATTATCGTGAACACTATGGATTGACGGAAGAACGGGCATCCCGCCTGAAGCCAAGCACGATTATTATGCACCCTGCTCCTGTAAACCGTAACGTCGAGGTAGATGATGCGGTTGTGGAGAGCGAAGCTTCACGAATTTTCCCGCAGATGGCTAACGGAGTTCCGATCCGCATGGCGGTTATGGAACGTGCGATGAAGCTGTAACAGGGTCTGAACGAAATTCATAGGCTGGCGAGACGATGTTTTTGCAGAACAATAAACAGAGTAGACGATAAACCATTCATTCAGCGGATTCAACTGCTGGACAGAACTGAAGCGGAGGTCAATTATGGTACAGGTGATTAAAAACGCAAACGTCTTGAATCGAGAAGGGGAACTTGAACGGAAAACCATTCTTATAGAAGAAGGTAAAATTAAAACGATCGCTGACCCGGAAAGTGAAATCGTACGGAACGCCGAGAAGTCAGCGCAAAATGTAACAGATGCTTCAGGAAAACTGGTTATTCCTGGATTGATCGATATGCATGTGCATCTGCGAGAACCTGGATTCGAACATAAAGAGACGATTGAAACAGGCGCACGCTCCGCTGCACAGGGTGGTTTTACAACGATTGCCTGCATGCCAAACACAAGACCTGTAACCGACACACCAGAGGTTGTAGAGCTGGTGCTGAACAAAGCGAAGGAAGCGGATCTGGTTAAAGTGCTGCCTTATGCGGCAATAACCAAAAACGAGCTTGGACGCGAGCTGACCGACTTTGCTGCCTTGAAAGCCGCAGGCGCGATTGGTTTCACGGACGATGGAGTCGGTGTACAAAACGCACAGATGATGAAGGATGCCATGAGTCTGGCAGCCAGCATGGATATGCCGGTCATTGCTCACTGTGAGGATGATTCACTGGTTGTGGGCGGATATGTGACCGAAGGTGAATTCTCCAAGCGCCACGGGATCAAAGGTATTCCGAATGAATCCGAAGCGATTCATGTAGGCCGCGACATTCTGCTGGCTGAAGCAACAGGTGTACACTACCATGTGTGCCACGTCAGCACAGAGCAATCGGTTCGTTTGATCCGTCTGGCGAAATCCATCGGTATCAAGGTGACCGCAGAGGTTTGTCCTCATCACCTGGTGCTGTCGGATGAAGATATCCCAGGTATGGATGCGAATTGGAAAATGAATCCGCCACTGCGCTCGCCACGTGATGTGCAGGCTTGTATCGAAGGTTTGCTCGACGGAACACTTGATATGATCGTGACCGACCATGCACCGCACAGTGAAGAAGAGAAGGCAAAAGGCATGGAACTTGCACCATTCGGTATCGTTGGATTCGAAACAGCCTTCCCGCTGCTTTACACCAAGTTTGTTGAAACGGGATTGTGGACACTGGATTTCCTGGTGAAACGCATGACGGCTGATCCGGCTCGTGTATTCAGACTGGATACGGGCAAGCTGGAAGCAGGAGCACCCGCCGATCTGACCATGATTGATCTGGGTGAAGAGAAAGCCGTTGACCCGGCAACGTTTGCGACCAAGGGAAGAAACACACCATTCACAGGCTGGAAGCTGAGAGGCTGGCCGGTACAAACATGGGTGGATGGCAAAAGCGTATGGAATAACACGTTACAGCAATAAAACAGCAACATGCTGACGTAATACATCGTTAAAAAGATACAAATGGTACTCATAACATAAATTTTCTATATAAATACCAGCTTAATAAGTAACTTCTTTTTATGAACAAACTCAAGGCAAGTCATGCCTTGAGTCAAATATACGCAACAAAGGAAAAGTTGAATCCTGCTTTTGAACATAGACTCGAACGTAACTGCGGAGTGGGCAGAAAGAGCCCGAAGAAGCGAAGCGTTCGCCTTTATCACCGGATTACCCCATTTGAAAAATGGAATCAAGTAATCCGGGGATAACAGCGATCGTAGGGTTTTCTGACCACGAAGCTACCGCCAACGTACGCCACACATGTTCAACTCCAAGAATTCAACTTTGATAAACACAGAGGAGTGAGATGGGATGCAGGGACAGGCAAGATTATTGTTGGAAGACGGCACACTGTTCACCGGTAAAGCATTTGGTGCGGAAGGTGAAACGACAGGTGAGGTCGTTTTTAATACGGGAATTACAGGCTATCAAGAGGTGCTTTCAGACCCTTCATACTGCGGACAGATCGTGACGATGACATACCCGCTGATTGGTAACTACGGTATTACTCGGGATGACTTTGAGTCCATTCGTCCATATGTACATGGTTTTGTCGTAAGACGCCATGAGCCAACACCAAGCAACTGGCGTGCGGAATACAGCGTGGATAATCTGCTGAAAGAATACGGAATCGTAGGCATCAGCGAGATTGATACACGGATGTTGACTCGCCGGATTCGTCACCACGGTACAATGAAGGGAATTCTCACAACAGGATCGAAACCTGTCGAAGAACTGCTGGAGATGATGGGGGACACTACGATTGAGCAATTGCGTAACCAGGTGCCTATGACATCTACGGAGCATGTGTACAACAGCCCGGGTACAGCAGAACGAATCGTCCTAGTTGACTACGGTGCAAAAACAGGGATTTTGCGTGAATTGAGCAAACGTAACTGTGACGTTGTTGTCGTACCTCATGACGTAACGGCTGACGAGATTCGCAGACTGAACCCGGATGGCATTCAACTGTCCAACGGCCCTGGAGACCCGAAAGACGTACCTCATGCCGTGAACATGATCAGTGAACTGCTGGGCGAATACCCGATCTTCGGCATCTGCCTTGGTCACCAACTGTTCGCTTTGGCAGCAGGAGCGGATACGGAAAAACTCAAGTTCGGACATCGCGGTGGCAACCACCCGGTTAAAGAGCTGGAGAGCGGACGCTGCTTCATCACATCCCAGAACCACGGCTACACTGTAAACGAAGAGTCTGTGAAGAGCACAGATCTTGAAGTTACACATATCAACAATAATGACAAGACCATTGAAGGTCTGAAACATAAAAAATATCCTGCCTTCTCCGTGCAGTATCACCCGGAAGCAGCGCCAGGACCGTATGATAACAGCTACCTGTTTGACCGTTTCATCGAGATGATTCGTCAGCACAAGATCACTAACCCGCAAAAGCCGCGTCAAGCCGTATTGGCAGCCGCAGTGAAAGGAGCGCAATAACATGCCGATTAACAAAGATCTCAAAAAAATCCTGGTGATTGGTTCCGGTCCAATTGTCATCGGTCAGGCGGCCGAGTTCGACTATGCCGGTACGCAAGCTTGCCAGGCTCTGAAAGAAGAAGGCGTGGAAGTTGTACTCATCAACAGCAACCCTGCGACAATCATGACAGATACAAATATGGCAGACAAAGTCTACATCGAGCCAATTACACTCGATTTTGTAACTCAGATTATTCGTCAGGAGCGTCCGGACGGCTTGCTGCCAACACTCGGTGGTCAAACGGGGCTGAACATGGCGGTAGAGCTGGCACGTGCAGGCGTACTTGAACGTGAAAATGTGAAATTGCTCGGAACACAGCTCACTTCCATCGAAAAAGCGGAAGACCGCGACCTGTTCCGTGATCTGATGCGTGAACTGGAACAGCCGGTACCTGAAAGTGTTATCGTGACAACCCTGGAAGAGTCCCTGCAATTTGCAGGTGAGATCGGTTATCCAATCATCGTTCGTCCTGCCTACACGCTTGGTGGTACAGGCGGCGGTATCTGTGCGAACGAAGAAGAGCTTCGTGAAACCGTAGCAGCCGGACTTCGTTACAGCCCGATCGGTCAGTGTCTGGTCGAGAAGAGCATCGCCGGAATGAAAGAAGTCGAGTACGAGGTTATGCGTGACAAAAACGATAACTGTATCGTTGTCTGCAACATGGAAAACTTTGACCCGGTTGGCGTTCATACAGGGGACAGTATCGTTGTGGCGCCAAGCCAAACGTTGTCTGACCGTGAATACCAAATGCTGCGCTCGGCATCCCTGAAAATCATCCGTGCCCTGAACATCGAGGGTGGATGTAACGTGCAGTTTGCGCTTGATCCGCATAGCTTCCAATACTATGTCATCGAGGTTAATCCACGGGTAAGCCGTTCCTCCGCTTTGGCTTCCAAAGCTACAGGATACCCGATTGCGAAAATGGCTGCCAAAATTGCCATGGGATATACGCTGGATGAGATCGTTAACCCGGTTACAGGTCAGACGTACGCTTGCTTTGAGCCAACGCTGGACTATATCGTAAGCAAAATCCCGCGCTGGCCGTTCGACAAGTTTACAACGGCGAACCGCAAGCTGGGTACACAGATGAAAGCGACAGGCGAAGTCATGGCGATTGGCCGTACCTTTGAAGAATCCATTCATAAAGCGGTTCGTTCCCTGGAGATCGGTGTACACCGTCTCTACCTCAAAGGTGCAGAAACACTGGATGAAGAAACACTGAATGAAAGACTTGTTAAAGCGGACGATGAGCGCATGTTCCTGGTGGCAGAAGCTTTCCGCAGAGGATATACATTGCAGCAGCTTCAGGACCTGACGAAGATCGACTGGTGGTTCCTGGATAAAATTGAAGGACTGATTCAATTCGAAGATCGTGTTCGCGCAGAATCGGAACTTACTTCCGAGACGTTGTATGAGGCGAAACGCCTTGGTTTCACTGATCGTGCTATCGCAGAATTGCGCGCTGAAGGGCAGCCTGGTGGTACACTGACAACAGAGGCAGAAGTCAGAGCACGTCGTAACGAGGAGAACCTGCGTCCAGTTTACAAAATGGTAGATACATGTGCGGCCGAGTTCGAAGCAACAACACCGTACTACTATTCGACATACGAAACGGAAAACGAAGTTCTGCCTTCCGACAAGAAAAAGGTTGTTGTGCTTGGTTCGGGTCCAATCCGTATCGGTCAAGGGATCGAGTTTGACTACTCCACAGTACATGCGGTATGGGCTCTGCAAAAAGCAGGCTACGAAGCTGTTATTATCAATAATAACCCCGAGACGGTATCGACAGACTTCAACACATCGGATCGTCTGTACTTCGAACCACTGTTCTTCGAGGATGTCATGAACGTTATCGAGCAAGAGCAGCCAGTAGGGGTTATCGTGCAGTTTGGTGGTCAAACGGCGATCAACCTGGCGGCACCGCTGCGCAACGCAGGCGTGACGATTCTCGGAACGGACCTGGAAAGCATTGATGAAGCAGAAGATCGCAAAAAGTTCGAGCGTCTGCTCTCTCGCCTTGAGATTGCACAGCCAAAAGGCAAAACAGTAACTTCAGTAGACGATGCGGTGGAAACAGCTCAGGCGCTCGGATACCCTGTACTTGTTCGTCCTTCGTATGTCCTGGGTGGTCGCGCAATGGAGATTGTATACTCCGATGCAGAACTCTTGACTTACATGGAGCAGGCGGTAAAAATCAATCCGGAGCACCCGGTTCTGATCGACCGTTACATGCTGGGTAAAGAGGTTGAGGTAGACGCCATCTGTGACGGCGAAACGGTACTGGTGCCGGGTATTATGGAGCATATCGAACGCGCAGGGGTACACTCTGGTGACTCCATTGCGGTATATCCTCCGCAGCACCTGTCTGCTGATCTGAAAGAGAAAATTGTAGAGATCACCATCAAAATTGCGAAGGAATTGAAAACGGTCGGACTGGTGAACATCCAGTTTGTTATCCATGAGGGTCAGGTTTATGTGATCGAGGTGAACCCGCGTTCTTCCCGGACCGTGCCTTTCCTGAGCAAAGTAACCAACATTCCGATGGCAAACCTGGCAACACAAGCGATCCTCGGTGTGAAACTGAAGGACCTTGGGTATGTCGATGGACTGTGGCCTGAAACAGATCATGTATCGGTTAAAGTACCAGTGTTCTCCTTTGCGAAGCTGCGCCGGGTTGAGCCTACGCTCGGCCCTGAGATGAAGTCTACTGGTGAGGTTATGGGACGTGACCCGAACTATGCCAAAGCTTTGTTCAAAGGTTTGATCGGAGCGGGAATGAAAATTCCGGCTACTGGAGCAATTGTGGTAACGGTAGCGGATAAAGACAAAGACGAAGCTGTGCCTCTGCTTGAAGGTTTCTACAGACTCGGTTATAAAATTATGGCAACTGGCGGAACAGCTGCTGCGCTTCAAGCGGCGAACATTCCGGTAACGGTTGTGAACAAATTAAGCGAAGGCTCTCCTAACATTCTCGATATGATCCGCAGCGGTGAAGCGAACTTTGTGTTCAACACCCTGACTAAGGGTAAAACACCGCAGCGTGACGGATTCCGGATTCGTCGTGAAGCGGTAGAGAATGGTGTGGTATGTATGACTTCCCTGGATACGATTCGCGCGCTGCTGATTATGCTGCAAACGATCAACTTCTCCTCGGAGGCTATGCCAGCCTTTGTATAACAAATAGTCACTTGATGAAGGACATCAGTCAGCCTGAGGGCTGGCGGGATGTCCTTTATAGTGCGCCCGGCACGGGCGATAACTTGGCGGTGAAAGTCCGCTACAGGCTTGGCAGTAGGAACTGTTAGCCAAGGGCAAGGGTGTCCGTC